>NZ_JBBPBZ010000002.1:2133750-2450625 GCF_038070105.1 Methylocystis sp. IM3
GGCCTGCATCCGCGAAAAGACGACGCTGAACGAGGCGGGCTTTCTGCTTGCCGCCAACGCCGAGCGTCATCTCAAAAGCGGGCGGGAAATGGCCCGGCTCTTCGGGGATGCGCCGCAGGCGGTGGAGGAAAGCGCGCGCTTCATCGAGGCGCTCGATTTCCGCCTGACCGATCTCGCCTATGAATATCCGAGCGAATTGCGCGAGGGCTTCGCGAGCGAGCAGGCGGCGTTGGAGGCGCTCTCGCGGGAGGGCGCGGCGCGGCGCTATCCGCACGGCGTTCCCCACTCCGTTTCCGCGACGCTCGAACGCGAGCTGACGCTCGTCGGCGAACTCGGCTACGCCGCTTATTTTCTCACCGTCCACGACATCATGCGCTTCGCGCGCAGCAAGGGGATTCTCGCGCAGGGGCGCGGCTCGGCGGCCAATTCGGTCATCTGTTTTTGTCTCGGCGTCACCGAGGTCGATCCGACGAAACACGATCTGCTGTTCGAGCGGTTCGTTTCGGCCGCGCGCAACGAGCCGCCCGACATCGACGTCGATTTCGAGCATGAGCGGCGCGAGGAGGTGATCCAGTATATTTACGCGCGTTTCGGCCGCGCGCGCGCGGGGCTCGCCGCCGCCGTCACGACCTATCGCGGCAAGAGCGCCATCCGCGAAATCGGCAAGGCGTTCGGCCTCTCGGCCGATCTTCTCGGGCGACTCTCTTCCTCGGCCTTCGGACGCGGGAGCGAAGGCGGCTCGCGGGCGGGCGACATTGCGCGTCTCGGCCTCGACGCGAGCGAGCCGCGCTTCGCCATGGCGCTGGCGCTCGCCGAGGAAATCGAGGGTTTTCCACGTCATCTGACCCAGCATTCCGGCGGCTTCGTCATCACTCGCGACAGGCTCGACGAAGTGGTTCCCGTCGCGCCGGCCGCGATGGAGGGCCGCAGCACGATCGAATGGGACAAGGACGACCTCGACGCGCTCGGCCTGCTCAAGATCGACGTGCTCGCGCTCGGCATGCTCACCTGCCTGCGCAAGGGCCTCGATCTTCTGGCGGCGCATTACGGGATCGCGCATCGCCTCTCGACGATTCCCGCCGAAGACTCCCGCGTCTACGCCATGATCTCGCGGGCCGACACGGTGGGCGTCTTCCAGATCGAGAGCCGCGCACAAATGTCGATGCTGCCGCGGCTGAAGCCAAAATGCTTCTACGACCTGGTCATCGAAGTGGCGATCGTGCGCCCGGGCCCGATCCAGGGAGACATGGTGCACCCCTATCTGCGCCGCCGCATGGGCAAGGAGCCGGTGTCCTATCCGTCCAAGGAGCTGGAGCAGGTGCTGGGAAAAACCTATGGCGTGCCTCTGTTTCAGGAGCAGGCCATGCGCATCGCCATCGTCGCGGCGGGCTTCACGCCCTCGGAGGCCGATCAGCTTCGTCGCGCCATGGCGACCTTCAAGCGCGCGGGCCTCATCGGCGGCTTTCGCGACAAGATGATCACGGGCATGACCCGCAAGGGCTACGCCCGCGACTTCGCCGAACGCTGCTTCAGCCAGATCGAGGGCTTCGGCACCTATGGCTTTCCTGAAAGCCATGCCGCGTCCTTCGCGCTTCTCGTCTACGCCTCCTCCTGGCTGAAATGCCGCTACCCAGACGTTTTCGCCTGCGCGCTTTTGAACGCCCAGCCCATGGGCTTCTACGCGCCCGCCCAGATCGTGCGCGACGCCCGCGAACATGGAATCGAGGTGCGCGAGGTCGATATCAACGCCTCGGACTGGGATGCGACGCTGGAGTCGCAGGCTCATCTGGAAGCGTCGCCCCCCACCCCTGACCCCTCTCCGCAAGGGGGAGGGGAATCAGATTGCCCTTCTCCCGAAAACGCGGAACCTGCGGCGCGAGGCCCCACCCTCCCCTTCACGGGGAGGGTGGGCCCGCGAAGCGGGGTCGGGGGGGGTCAGCACAGGAGCGCCCCGCCGCTCCACCTCCGCCATACCGAAATGGCCGGCGACATTTGCGGCAATCACGCCATTCGCCTGGGTTTCCGCCAGATCAAGGGCGTCTGCGAGGAAGACATGCGCCGCCTCGTCGCGCGGCGCGGCAAGGGCTATGATTCCGTTCGCGACGTCTGGCTGCGCGCGGAACTATCGCCGGCGACGCTCATGCGCCTCGCCGAGGCGGATGTTTTCGCCTCTCTGGGCCTGACTCGCCGTGACGCGCTCTGGGCGGCGGCGGGGCTCAACCGCGCCGGCGACAGGGACGATCTGCCGCTTCTGCGCAGCCTCTCCTTCGCGCCGCTGGAACCGGACGCCCATCTGCCGCCCATGCCGCCCGGCGAGGAGATCGTCGAAGACTATCGGTTTCTCTCTCTGTCTTTGAAGGGTCATCCGGTCGCCTTTCTGCGCGCCCGGCTCGAGGCGCGCGGCGCCCTGCCCTGCGCGGCGCTGGAGCGATTCCCCGACGGCGCCGGGCGCCGCCTGACGGTCGCCGGACTCGTCCTGCTCCGGCAAAGGCCCGGCACAGCCAAGGGCGTCGTTTTCATGACGATCGAGGACGAAACCGGGCAGGCCAATATCATCGTCTGGCCGAAGCTCCTCGAACGACAGCGCGCGGAGATCATCGGCGCCCGCTTCGTCGCGATCGCCGGCCGGCTGCAGAAGGAGGCGGGAGTCATCCATGTCGTGGCCGAGCGCGTCGACGATCTCTCCGCCGATCTTCAGCTGCTCGAAACCATGCGGGTCGCCAAAGGCGAGGCCATGCCCAAGGCCCGCAATTTCCATTGAGGGCAATTTCCATTGAGGATTGCACTAACGCGGCTTTGCCAACGCACGGGCGGAACCATTCGACGTCGCCCGCCGTTAACCTGCGGCTTGTCGCAAACAGAAAAAATTGAACGGGAGCAAATGCATGCGCAAATCTCTTTTCCACCTCGCCTTTGTCCCGGCCGTTCTTATGGCCGCCGGGGCGCTTGCCGCGCCCGTCTCGAGCCCCGCGAACGTCCGCTCCGGCCCCAGCGCAAAATGGCCGGTCATCGCGACCATTCCCGCCGGCGCCGATGTGCAGGTCCTGAACTGCGGCGGCGGCTGGAAGCGCGACTGGTGCAAGGTCTCCTATGGGCAGGTTTCGGGCTATGTGGCCGCCGGCGTGCTCGCGCCCTCCGGCAATAATGTCGTCGTCGCGCCGGTCGTGACGACGGAACTCGCCAATCTCTACAAGGGACCGGGAGCCAGATATCCTGTGATCGTCGCTGTCCCCGGCGGCTCCAGGGTGAATCAGGGCGGCTGCGTCGGCGGCTGGCAGACCCGCTGGTGTCAGGTCAATTACGACGGACGCATCGGCTACATGATGGAGAACCTTCTCCAGCGCGAGGGCGCGCTTTTCCCCATGTAAAGGACGGCGGCGCGGGCGGCTTTCGCCCGCGCCTCTTTGAAACGGCCGTGCGGATTTTCTATCTTCGCCTTTTCGCGGGGCGGAGGAAGTGAATGGCGGCGCCGGGTCTGGACAACACGGAGCGCGTCTCGCCTCTGGTGCGCCGCGTCGTCGCGCCCAACGCCGGGCCTTTCACCTATAAAGGCACGTGCAGCTACATTCTCGGCGCGGGCGACGTCGCCATCGTCGACCCCGGCCCCGACGATCCGCGTCACATCGCGGCTTTGCTCGCGGCCATTGGCGGGGAGCGGCTGCGCTACATTCTCGTCACCCATACGCATCGGGATCATTCGCCCGCCGCGCGCGCGCTGAAGGAGGCGACCGGCGCGACCATCGCCGGCTGCGCCCCCTATGCGGCCCCTCCCGATATCGAGCTGACTGGCCCCGGCCTCGACGCCGCGCATGACACGGCTTATGCGCCCGATGTGACCCTCGGGGAAGGCGCTCGTCTCGATCTCGGCGGCGCGACGATCGAGGCGCTGGAAACGCCCGGCCATACGGCCAACCATCTCTGTTTCGCGCTCCACGAGGAAAAGGCGCTTTTTACCGGCGATCACATCATGGGCTGGTCGACCACGGTGATCGCGCCGCCGGACGGCTCGATGACCGACTACATGACCTCGATAGAACGCCTGCGCCAGCGCGACGACGCAATCTATTGGCCCGGCCATGGCGCGCCGGTGCAGGAGCCGCGACGCTATCTGCGCGCGCTGCTGCATCACCGCCGCGCGCGGGAGGCGGCGATCCTCCAGCGGCTGGCGGCTGGCGACGACACGATCGCCGCCATCGTCGCGCGCATCTACGAAAGCGTCGACAGACGCCTGCACGGCGCCGCGGCCATGACGGTCTTCGCTCATCTGGAAGATCTGGTTCTGCGCGGGCTCGTGCACAGCGACGGCCCGCCGACGCTCACCGCGCGTTACGCGCGAAAGTAAGCCTCCAGGAGACGCGCTGGAGCCTTTTCCGATCCGATGGAATCGGATCGAGGCTCGAGCTTCTTGTCCGTCGCGCTTTCTGTCGCGGAACCGGTTCCCACTTCGGCGGAAAGCGCGCTAACGCTCGCCTTCCTGCGGCAGCAGGATCACCACCTCGTTCTTGTGAACGCGGCCGAGGCGCTTGCGGGTCTCTTCCTCGAGAACGTCGGCGTCGATCTTCTCGCCCTTGATCAGGGCGATGCGCGCCTCCCACTGCATGCGATCGAATCGCAGCAGGTCTCGCTCCCGCCTCAGTTGCGCGAGCTTTTGCTCATATTCCTCGCCCGTCTTCAGTCCGCGCTGACCATGGACCCCGTGCCAGACGAAATAGGAAGCCACCGTCCCCGCCACGCAATACAGCAGGACGGGAAGCACGAGGGAACGGAGGAAAACGAGCCATCTGAACATATGCGCAGGTTAACGCCAACTTCTGTAGCGAGCGTTAACGAGCCGTGAAGTCGTCTCTTACCGGCGGCCGCCGCGCGCGACCCGTTCGATTTCTGCGCGCACCAGCCGCTCGACGATCACGGGCAAATTGTCGTCCAGCCACTCCCTGAGCATGGGGCGCATCATGTCCTGCGCATATTTCTGGAGCAGGCCGCTGTCATTGAGGAACATGCTCGCCGTCAGCGCCTGAAAATGCGAGGCGACCGAGGACGCCGTGTCGGCGGAAACCAGCGCCTCCTCGACGATCTCTTCCTTCACAGCCGGCTCGAAAGGCGTTTCGGGCGCGTCCTCCATTGGCTCTTCAGCCTTGGGCGCTTCCGCGGTCGTGAGCGGCGGCGGCGCGGCGCGATGGAGACGGAGCTGGCGAATTTCGACCACGGGGGCCGGCGGCGGCGTGACCTCTTCCGGCTCCGGCGCGGGTTCGGAATCCTCGACTTCTACCGACGGGGCGGCCTCGAGCGCCGGAGCGGGATAGGCCCTCTGCGCGGCGGACGCCGTCTCTCCAGCTCGGAGCTCGACATCGGGCCGAAGAAGGCGCGTCTCGCGGTCGCGACGGCTCGGCGGCGTCGCCTGATCGTCCGCGATGATGCGCCGGATGGAGGCGAGGATCTCCTCCATCGACGGCTCATGCGCGCGCATCTCTTCCTGAAGAGAAGGCGACGACGGGGCGGACGCGTTCGCTGCGCTCATGGAGTGCTTTCTGAAGTGGTTGGCGTCTTGCCGCGACGCGACAAGCTCCAGGATGTGTGACCTCACGGCCAGCGCGAATCAACTCGACGAAAGGGAATTCCACACCTTTCGCGGCGCGCTGTCACCACCCGAGGCTCACCGCCCATCCGGCGTTTCGACGCCGAACCACTTCGTCTTGACCTGATCATAATGGATGCTCGGGTCGTAAAGGGCCACGTCGAGCCGCAATTCCTGAGCGGAGAGACGGCCGATCGAGCCGAGAACCGCATAGGAAGCCACGACGCGGTCGCGCTGCGAGATGACAAGGCCGACGCGCGCGTTGAGCAGCGCCTGTTGCGCGTTCAGCACGTCGAGCGTTGTGCGCTGGCCAACCTTCGCCTCCTCCCGCACGCCCGCGAGCGCCGTCTCCGCCGCCTTCACCGCCGCCTGGCCGGAAACGATCGACGCCTTTGCGGTCTCGAGCAGTCCGTAGCTTGAGACCACGCTGGCGCGCACGCTGTCGCGCTGCAAATCGGCGTTGAGACGCGCCTGCCCCAACTGCTCCTTCGCCTGACGAATCGAGGCGTATTCGGCGCCGCCCTGATAGAGGGGCACGTTCAGTTGGCCGGAGGCTGCTGCCGAGAACTGCCGCGATCCCGGAATGCCGAGGAAGGAGTCCCATTGCTGCGACACCTGCGCATTCACCGAAACCGTCGGCGCCAGCGCGCTCTCCGCCACCTTCACGGCGAGTTCCGCGGCGTCGACCTGATGCAGCGCCGCCACGACGCCCGGATGTTCGACGAGCGCGACCTCTATCGCCTCGTTCAACGAACTCGGCAGCAAAGGCTCGAGGGAGCGGCCCGGTTCGAGATTCTTCGGCTCGTCGCCAATGATCTGGCGGTAGTTGGCGATGCTGTTCTTGAGCTGCGCCTGCGCGGCGTAGAGCTCCGAACGCGCCTGCGCCACGGACGCCTCCGCCTGCGCGACGTCGGTGCGCGTCACCTCGCCCACCTGAAAGCGGTCCTGCGTCTGCTTGAGCTGCTGCTCGAGCACCGAGATGTTGTTCTTGCGCAGGTTCACAACCGCCGTGTCGCGCAGCACGTTCATATAGGCGGTCGCGCCGTTCTGAAGGATCGCCTGCTCGGTGAGCCGCATGGTCGCCCGCGCCGCGAAGATGTTCGAGTCGGCCTGTTTGACGGAATTGTCGGTGCGGCCCGCGTCGAAGACCGTCTGCGACATGTTCAGCGTCGCGCCGCGCGGATAGCCGGTATATTCCTCGAGCAGAAACTGCCGCTGCCCGGTGGTCGGGCTTCTGCCGCCAGGAAAGCGCAGATTGCCGTAGAGCGGACCGGCCGAAGCCTGGATGTTCGCCTTGGGGCGGGCGCCGGCGAGCGCCTTGGGCGCATCCTCGTCGCGCACCCGGACGGCCGCGCGGCTCTGGTTCAGATCGGGATTGCCGGAATAGGCCCGCGCGAGGGCGGAGAGAAGCGACTCGGCGCGCGCCTCGCTGGAACAGACGGACAGCAGCGCCAGGGCGGCGGCCGCGCTGCGCGCGAGAAACCCGCGGAGGTCCGCCTGCGGCCGGCTCATCGCCGCACTGTCCATCTCTGCCTTCCCCCTCAACTTTCCGGCAGAACGCCGAAGACACGACAGGTCGCACGCTCCGCGCATGCCGATTCGCGGCGACACGCGGCACAGGAAACGCTAGGAACGCGAATGGGGCGAAACGGCGGCGCTCAGAAGGTGAACCCTGGCGCCTTCGCGAACCCCTCCAGAACAGGGGCGTTGGCGCTGAACAGCGACACGCGCCCCGCGAGCTGGCCAGCCTGGCGCTCGTAGCGCACGACATGCTGGCCGGCGCCGGGCTCCGGAGTCACGATCGCCAGAAGCCGGCCGTTCGGCGTGAGCTGGCCGAAAAGCGTATCGAGCCCGCTCTCGACGCGGCCCTCGACGTAGATAAGGTCATAGGGGCCAGCCGCGGCGAAGCCCATCTCCATCGGCCCGATCTCGACGCGCGCATTGCCGGCGCCAATGGCAGCAAGGCCGTCCTTGGCGCGATCCGCGAGTTCCGGGTCGCTCTCGAGCGCCACGACGTCGCCGACGAGTCCAGACAGGATCGCCGCGGAATAGCCGGCCCCGCCGATCGCCAGAACCTTCTCGGACGGTCGCGGCTCTCCGCCCTGCAGCATGCGCGAGAGCACCAGCGGCGGCAGCAGCGTGCGGCGGCGCCCAGCGGCGCCCGTCACCGTCACGGCGAGGTCCGAGTAGGCCACGGACGACTGGCTGGAGGGCAGGAATAATTCCCGCGGCACATTGAGGAAACGCTCGAGCAGCGGCACGTCCGTCACATCGAAGGGTCGCAGCTGGCGTTCGACCATGGTGCGGCGCAGCTCCGCCGCCGCCTGTCCCTGCTCCGCATTCCGACGAATCGTCGCCACCGCTGCTTCCGACATTCGCTTCCCGGCGTTCGCCGGCCTCTGTTTCCCGCAGATTCTCCGGCCTGACGCCGGCGCGGGCTTTATAGGTTCAGGCTCAGGCCATGTCCATGGCCGCCGGTCCGGCGGCCTTCTTGCGCTTTCTCTCCAGAAGCTTCAGCCCGGCCTCGCCGAGCGCCCGCATCTGATCGAGCGTCGTGTTATCGAGCACGCGTGCAATGGCGTCGCGCGCTTCAAGCATCACAAGCCGCACCGCACAATGCGCCTCGTCGACGCAGTCGTCGCATTTCCGATAGAGACGCCGGCTCGCGCACTGGATCGGCGCGAGCGGCCCGTCGAGCGTGCGCACCAGGTTGCCGACGGCGATCTCCTCCGGCGCCTTCGCCAGCATATAGCCGCCGCCCTTGCCTTTTTTGGAGTGGACGAAACCGGCGTTGCGCAATTCGCTCAAAATGGCGTCGAGAAACTTCTTCGGGATCTGATTCTCCGACGCGATATCGGCGACGAGGGCGGTCTGGCCGGGCTCGACTCCGGCAAGATAAACCATCGCCTTCAGCCCGTATTTCGCTTTTTTCGTCAGCATTCCCAAACTTACCACAGATTCGGCCGCCGCGCGCGAACCGCCGGACGACCTGGACGTTACTCCGGATCAGGAGCGTATTTTCGTGACTTAATCACATATTCGAATTTTTTAATATACGCCCGGAGCTTGACGCCGATATTCTTTATTCTTTTACTAGACTAAGAGATTGACGCCGACCCGCTTTTGCGCCACTTATTCGACGAACGAATTATGTGCCTCGGAAAATTGCACATAATTATTGAGTAAATAGGCAGGAGCCGCCCGCCCATGTTCGCTTTCGCCGATGCGCTCCACGCGTTCAACCCGCTCCATTCCGTGTCCGGCTTCATCGTCGGGACGCTTGTCGGCTTCACGGGCGTAGGCGGCGGGTCTCTCATGACGCCGATCCTGGTGCTGCTGTTCGGCGTCGCGCCGACGACCGCGGTCGGCACCGATCTGCTCTACGCCGCCATCACCAAGAGCAACGGCACGCTCGTCCATTCGCTCAACGGGACCGTCGACTGGCGGATCACGCGACGCCTCGCCTGCGGCTCCATCCCCGCGACCATCATCACCCTGCTCACCCTCTCCTGGCTGGGCAAGGCGGCTGGCCACGCGGCGAACGGGCTCATCACCTCGGCGCTGGGCTTCGCGCTGCTGCTGACGGCCGCCGCCATTCTCTTCCGGCGCTGGATTCTCGACTACATCGCCCATCATCTCGACAATCTCTCAGACCGTCGGGTCGCCTGCCTGACGATGGCGCTGGGCGCCTTTCTCGGCGTGCTGGTGTCGGTTTCCTCCGTCGGCGCCGGCGCCCTCGGCATGACGATCCTTCTCGCGCTCTATCCGCGCGCGCCGACCGTGCGTCTCGTCGGCTCCGACATTGCCCATGCCGTGCCATTGACCTTCGTCGCCGGCTTCGGGCATTGGCTTATGGGCGGCGTGGACTGGCTGTTGCTGTTTTCGCTGCTCGTCGGCTCCCTGCCCGGCATCGCCATCGGGAGCCATCTCGCCGCCCGCGTGCCAGACCATTATCTGAGGCCGGCGCTGGCGACGATGATGGCGGCGGTCGGCGTCAAGCTGTCGATCTGATTTCTTTCTCGGAGCAGGACATGTCGAAGGACAAGCCTTTCACGCCCCCCGCCAAGCCGGGCCGGGGCCGGATTTACGACTCGATCACCCAAACGATCGGCGACACGCCTCTCGTCCGGCTGGACCGGCTGGCCAAGGAAAAAGGCGTGAAGGCCAATCTCCTCGCCAAGCTCGAATTCTTCAATCCCATCGCGAGCGTCAAGGACCGCATCGGCGTCGCCATGATCGACGCGCTCGAAAAGGCCGGCAAGATCACGCCCGGCCAGTCGGTGCTGATCGAGCCGACCTCCGGCAACACCGGTATCGCGCTCGCCTTCGTCGCGGCGGCGCGCGGCTACCGGCTCATTCTCGTCATGCCCGAATCCATGTCGATCGAGCGGCGCAAGATGCTCGCGCTTCTGGGCGCCGAACTCGTGCTGACCCCCGCCGCGCAGGGCATGAAGGGCGCGCTCGCCAAGGCTGCCGAGCTTCAAGCGGAGACGGCCGGATCCGTCATTCCGCAGCAGTTCGAAAATCCGGCCAATCCGGAAATCCACCGCGTCACCACCGCCGAGGAAATCTGGAACGACGCCGACGGCCACGTCGATTACTTCGTCTCGGGCGTGGGCACGGGTGGCACCATCACGGGCGTGGGCCAAGTCCTGAAACAGCGCAATCCGTCTTTGCGCGTCGTGGCTGTCGAGCCCGAGGACTCTGCCGTTCTCTCCGGACGCCCGCCGGGACCGCACAAGATTCAGGGAATCGGCGCCGGCTTCGTGCCGCCAATTCTCGACCGGGGGATCATCGACGAGATCGTGACGATCGGCAACCAGACCGCCTTCGAGACCGCGCGGCTGCTGGCGCGCATCGAGGGGATTCCCGTCGGCATCTCGTCCGGCGCCGCCGTGGCGGCCGCGCTGGAGATCGCGAGCCGTCCCGAGGCGGAGGGCAAGAACATTGTGCTGATCATCCCCTCCTTCGCCGAACGCTATCTGTCGACGGCGCTGTTCGAGGGCCTCTGACAAAAGAAAAGAGCCGGGCGGTTCGACCGCCCAGCTCTCTTTAATCCGCCTGCGCTCAGGATTACTCCTTGGACGCCGCCGGCGCGAAGCTCCTGTCGCGCAGATAGTGGCGGCCATAGGCGCCGGCCACATAGCCGACCGCGCAGATGATGAAATAGACGACGATCAAGAAGCCGCCGCGCTGATTGGCGTTGTGCGCCTTTTCGAGGATCGTCGTCACCGCGCTTTGATCCAGGAATTTGTCCGAGACCACGCCGCAGACCACCGCCACGACGGGCACCAGCCACGAGGGCAGGCGGAACCAGCCGATCGCCGCCGACGCCGCGAAGGCGACGAGGCCGAACAGGTGGACGAACTGGATGAAGATCGACTGCGACACGAGCCCGATGAAACGGAGCAGTTTGAGCATTTCGCACCCCTTTGAAGGTCCGTATGGACCGGTTTTGAGGCGATCTTACACATTCGGGAGATGCTGCGCGAGGGCCTCCAGCACGGCCATTCTGACGGCGACGCCCATCTCGACCTGCTCGCGGATCAGCGAGCGGCCGCTGTCGGCCACGGAGGAGTCGATCTCCACGCCCCGGTTCATCGGACCCGGATGCATCACGAGAGCGCCCGGCGCGGCATAGGACAGCTTTTCCTCGTCGAGCCCATAGAAGTGGAAATATTCCCGCGCGCTCGGCGTCAACGCGCCAGACATGCGCTCGCGCTGCAACCGCAGCATCATCACGATGTCCGCGCCCGAGAGGCCGCCGCGCATGTCATGATGCACCTCGACCCCGAGCCGGGAAATACTGTCGGGCGCGAGCGTCGACGGTCCCACCACGCGCAGCCGCGCGCCCAGCGCCGAGAGCAGCACAATGTTCGAGCGCGCCACGCGGGAATGCAGAATATCGCCGCAGATGGCGATGACGAGCCCCTCGATTCGCCCCTTGTTGCGGCGGATGGTCAGGGCGTCCAGCAGCGCCTGAGTCGGATGTTCATGCGCGCCGTCGCCGGCGTTCACGACAGAGCAGTCGACCTTGCGCGCGAGCAGATGGGCCGCGCCCGCCTGCGCGTGACGCACGACGATGATGTCGGGCCGCATGGCGTTGAGCGTCATCGCCGTGTCGAGCAGCGTTTCGCCCTTCGATTCCGAAGATCGCGCCACCGACATGTTCATCACATCGGCGCCGAGCCGCTTGCCCGCGATCTCGAAAGACGCCTGGGTGCGGGTGGAGGGCTCGTAAAAAAGATTGATCTGTGTGCGCCCGCGCAGAATCGAGCGTTTCTTCTCGACCTGCCGGGAGACTTCAACAGCCTGCTCGGCCATGTCGAGCAGCGTCTCTATGTCCGGGCGCTTGAGCCCCTCGATGCCGAGAAGGTGGCGGTGCGGAAAAATTCTGGCGTCGGCCTGCATGGCGAAGGTCTATAGCAGCTTTCGTGCGGGCCGCGACCCGTGAAGAGGGGAGAAAAGAACGACTCTCGCGGCGAAAAAGCCACCCTCCCCATAGGATCCCCGGCACACGGCGCGTTGCATCGCTCCGGCCCATCCTCATCCGCCTTGATTTATACTCTATCCGAGCATATGTGCGCGCCACGGCTGGGGTTGCAGGCGCGGTCGCCTGTCATTAAGTTCCGGCTGACTGGAGCTCCGGGCGGCTGCCGCTACGGGGTTTTTGTAGGACCCTCTTATACTCATATTGAGCATAAGACGACAGAGCAGGATAGAAGGGCACGGGAGCCATGACCTTCCCCACCGCCGAACTCGATTTTGCGCCCGCGCCCCGCCTGGAGCCCAAGGGGCGTTTCCCCAGGCTGCCACGTCCGAATCTGGAATGGACGCCTGAGGTCGAGGCTGCGACCGCGCATCTCTACGAGCGCGTCTCCAAGGTCATTCCGCCGGTCGAATGGCCGTTTCACGCGCCTTATGTGAAGGCGATCAACGACCTCAAGGCGGCGCGCAACGCCGTGATCCTGGCGCATAATTACCAGACGCCAGAAATCTATCACTGCGTTTCCGACTACATTGGCGACAGCCTCCAGCTCGCCAAGCTGGCCGCGCAGTCGAACGCCGACGTCATCGTGCAGGGCGGCGTCTATTTCATGGCCGAGACGTCGAAGATCCTTAATCCCGACAAGACCGTGCTGATTCCGGACGCGGAAGCCGGCTGCTCGCTGGCGGCCTCGATCACGGCCGCCGACATTCGCGGGCTGCGCCGCGAATATCCGGGCGTGCCGATCGTCGCTTATGTCAACACCTCGGCCGAGGTGAAGGCGGAGGTAGATATCTGCTGCACCTCCTCCAACGCGGTGAAGGTCGTCGAGAGCCTCGGCGTCGACCGCGTCATCATGGTCCCGGACCGATTCCTGGCGCAGAACGTCGCCGCGCAGACCAAGGTGAAGATCATCGCCTGGCACGGCGCCTGTGAGGTGCACGAGCTTTTCACGGCTGAGGAAATTCTCGGTTTCAAGGCTGACCATCCGGGCCTGAAGGTGATCGCCCATCCGGAATGCCCGCGCGAAGTCGTGGAGGTCTCGGACTTTTCCGGCTCCACCGCGGCGATGATCGACTATGTGCGCAACAACAAGCCGGCGCGCGTCATGCTCGTGACGGAATGCTCCATGGCTGACAATATCGCGGCGGAGACGACGGGAACGCAGTTCGTGCGGCCCTGCAATTTCTGCCCGCACATGAAGCGCATCACGCTGCCCAGGATTCTCGACGCACTGCTGGAGATTCGTGAGGAAGTCGTCGTGGATCCGGCGACGGCCGCACGCGCGCGCCGCAGCGTGCAGAGGATGATCGACCTGGGGTGAGCACGTCCCCTCCCTGTCCCATAGGGCGAGAGAGGGGACGCTCCCGATCGGCAGCGCCGATAAAATTCACGCTCTGCTCCCTCTCCCGCGAAAGCGGTGGAGGGTTGGGGAGGGGGTAGAAAGACGACATGCCGTCCCTCGAAGCGACACTCGCCGCCATCGACGCCGCCAACGCGGAAGATCCCCGCAAGGCGGACGGCCGGGCCTACGAAAGCCTCTACGCCGAGCGCATGAGCGCCCGCCTTTCGGCCCTCTATCCGGAAGCGTCCGACCTTCTGAAGATCGCCGCCCGCGCCCAGCATCTGCGCCGATGGGAAATCCCACGCGCCGATTATCCGGAGGGACGCCGCGGCTACAACGACTGGCGACGCGCCTGCCGGGATCATCATGCCCGTCTCGCCGGCGGCATCATGTGCGCCCACGGCTATGACGAAGCGGCCATCGCCCATGTCGGCGCTTTGATTCGCAAGGAGCAGCTCAAGAAAGACCCGGAATCGCAGGCACTGGAGAATGTCGCCGCCATCGTCTTCCTCGAATATTATTTCGAGGATTTCCTCGCCAAATACCAAGGTTACGAGGACGAAAAGATCGTCGACATTCTCGGCAAGACGCTGTGCAAAATGTCGCCCAAGGGCCACGGCGCGGCGCTTGCTCTGCCCCTGCCCGACCGCGCCCGCGCGCTCGTCTCCGCCGCCGTGGCGCGAGAGGCGGCGGCGCTCGAACGGCTCGCCGCCGTCTCGCTCGATTAGCCGATGCCGGGCAAGCTCCCTCCCATCGTCATCGTCGGCGGCGGCCTTGCGGGCGTCTTCTGCGCGCTGAAGCTCGCGCCGCACCCGGTGGCCATCCTCGCGCCCACGCCGGTCGGGTCGAGCGGCTCCTCTTATTGGGCGCAAGGCGGCATCGCCGCTGCGGTCGAGGAAGGCGATACGCCGGAGCGGCACGCCGACGACACGGTGGCGGCCGGCGCCGGCATCGTGGACCGTGAGATTGCGCTCGGCATGGCGCGCGAGGCGCGCGACCGGGTCGAGGATCTCGCCGCAATGGGCGCGCCTTTCGACAGACGCGACGGGGGCGCCTTTGCGCCTTCGCGCGAGGCGGCCCATTCGCATCGCCGCGTGGTGCGCGTGATGGGCGACGCCGCCGGGCGCGCCATCATGGAGACGCTGGAGAGAGAGGTCGCGCGGACGCCTTCCGTCACAGTTGTCGCCGGCTATTCCGCTCAGGAGATCATCACGCACGGAGGCCGCATCGTCGGCGTGCGCGCGCGCCACGATTCGGGCCGCATCTGCGACATTCCCTGCTCGGCCCTGGTGCTGGCGACTGGCGGCGTCGGCCATTTGTACCGTCTCACGACCAATCCGGTGGAGGCGCGCGGGGTCGGCGTCGCCATGGCGGCGCGCGCCGGGGTCGCCATCGCCGACGCGGAATTCGTGCAATTCCACCCGACGGCCATCGACATTGACGCCGATCCGGCCCCGCTCGCGACGGAGGCGCTGCGCGGCGAAGGCGCGACCATCGTAGACCGCGACGGCGGGCGCTTCCTGCTCGACGTCGATCCGGCGGGGGAGCTCGCGCCGCGCGACGTCGTCGCGCGCGGCGTCTTCGCCAGCATTCGGGCCGGGCGCGGCGCCTTTCTGGACGCGCGGGCCGCCGTCGGTGCCGAGTTCCCGCGTCGCTTTCCGAACGTCTACGCAAGCTGCACGGCGGCCGGCATCGACCCGGTAACGCAGCCGATCCCCGTCGCGCCAGCCGCGCATTATCACATGGGCGGCGTCTGGACAGACAGGCGGGGCCGCACGAGCCTATCGGGCCTCTGGGCCATCGGCGAGGTCGCCTCGACCGGCGTGCATGGCGCCAACCGGCTCGCCTCAAATTCGCTGCTGGAGGCGGTTGTCTTCGGCGCGCGGGCCGCCGCCGACATCGCGGCCGCCGAATTGCCGGAAATCGACCCGCGCGTCATGGCGGATCGCGCCGAGCCGCTCGCCCATGACCGCGACTTCGCCATTGTGGAGGAGTTGCGCGACCTGATGTCGGCGAATGTCGGCGTCATTCGCGACGCCGCCGGTCTCGCGGGGGCGCTCAAGGCGATCCGACGCCTTTCCTCGCGCACGAGCGACATCGAGATTTCCAACATGCTGACCACCGCGCTGCTGATCGCGGCTTCCGCCTTCGCCCGCCGCGAGAGCAGAGGCGCGCAGTTCCGCTCGGATTTTCCCAACGCCGATCCCGCTTTGGCGCATCGCACGCGCATGACGCTGGCTGAGGCCCTGCGGATCGCCGAAGAGGCCGGCGCATGAGCGCGGAGGGGCGAACCCGCGGGCGCGACGCCCATCCCTCCCCTTCACGCGGAGGGTGGCCCCGCGAAGCGGGGTCGGGTGGGGCGCCCTGGATCCTCAATCGAGATCGCCGCTCCCTACCGCTGGCCCCTGCCCGCAAGGGGGCGGGAAATCAGGCCGTCATCATTGCAAGGGCTCAGGCTCATGGATTTTGATCTTCCTCCCTTCCTCGTCGAGGACGCCGTTCGCGCCGCGCTGGCGGAGGACCTCGGCCGCGCCGGGGATGTCACCACCCAGGCGATCATCCCCAGGAGCGTCACGGCGCGCGCGGTGATCGCCGCGCGCGAGGCGGGCGTCGTCGCCGGCCTGCCGCTCGCCCGGGCGGCTTTCGCGCAGATCGATTCGACCGTCGGCTTCGAAGCCTGGAAGGCGGATGGCGACGCCATCGAGCCCGGCGCAATCGTCGCGCGCATCGAAGGCCCGGCGCGCGCGATTCTTTCGGCGGAGCGCGTGGCGCTGAACTATCTCGGCCGATTGTCGGGGGTCGCCTCGCTCACGGCGCTTTACGCCGCGCGCATCGCCGACACGAGGGCGCGCGTCTGCGACACGCGCAAGACCACGCCGCTGATGCGCGCTCTGGAGAAATACGCCGTGCGCTGCGGGGGCGGCGCCAATCACCGCTTTGGCCTCGATGACGCCGTGCTCATCAAGGACAATCACATCGCCGTCGCCGGCGGCGTCGTCCCTGCCCTGCGCGCCGCCAAGGCCTTCGTCGGCCATCTGACGAAGATCGAGATCGAAGTGGATACGCTCGATCAGCTCGGAGAGGTCGTTGCGGAAGGGGCCGACGCGGTGCTGCTCGACAACATGCCGCCCGAAATCCTGCGCGCCGCCGTGGCGCTCGTCGGTGGGCGCATGATCTGCGAAGCCTCGGGCGGCGTGACGCTGGAGACGGTGGCGGCCATTGCCGAAACCGGCGTCGATCTCATCTCGGTCGGCGCTCTCACCCACTCCGCGCGCGTGCTCGACCTGGGGCTCGATATCGACATCACTTGAGATCTTCCGGTGGACACGCCCCCGGCGTCGATTGCGGCCAAGTTCTGATTTGTTAATCTCCGCTGACCACAGGAGCGGCGGACAGCATGCGCGAGGGCGATTGCTGCCGCCCCAAAGCGACAGCGACGTTTCATGGACCCGACGAGACCCTCCCTTCGCTTGGCCTGGCTTCTGAAGGCTGTCGTCGCGGTGCTGCTGTTCCTGTCAGGATGCGACGGGATGAGTCCTGCGGCGGCGCAGACGGGTCCGGCTCCTTCGGCGTCGCCCGATTACACGACGGACATCCAGCCGATCTTCAATCGCCGCTGCATCGCCTGTCACGGCTGTCTCGGCTCGCCCTGCAACGTGAAACTCGACTCCTTCCGCGGCGTCGATCGCGGCGGATTCGGCGTCAATCCCTATAGCAGCCACGTCGAGGCCAGCCCGCGCGTCGATATGGACTTCGCGCAGACGACGCAGGAGTGGCGCCAGCGCGGGTTCTATCCGATCCTCGAACGCGAGGGGTCGTCCGCGGACCGGCTCGACCGGTCCCTGCTCTACAAGATGGTTTCCGCCGGCGCTCGGCATAATCAGCCGGGCTTCTCGCGCGCGGCGGTCATGCCGCTCTACGCCAGGCGCTACAGCCACCGATGCCCGGCGACCCCCGAGGCGCTGAACGCTCATCTCGACTCCTATCCCGCAGCTGGAATGCCCTTCGGCTTGCCGGCCCTCTCGAGCGCGGAGATCGAAAAACTCGCGGCCTGGGTGGCCAACGGCTCGCCGGCACCCACGCCGGAGTCGCTGCAACGGGCCGGGGCGGTCAACGGCCGGGCGGCTGTCGGCGACTGGGAGGCGTTCCTCAACGACCCGGACCCGCGCCATCGGCTGGTCGCCCGTTACATCTTCGATCACGTCTATCAGGCCAGCATCGTCCTCGAGGAGAGCCCGGGGGACTTCTTCCGTCTCGTACGGTCCAAGACCCCCGCGCGCCGCGCAGACGCCGAGGGAAAGGCGGCGGTCGATCTTCCGGTCGAGGTCATCGACACCCCTCTCCCCTATGACAATCCTTACACTTACGCGGGGGTGGACCAGTTCTGGTATCGCCTTCAGAAGGTCTCGACGCCGAGAGTACAGAAAAACCATTTCGTCTGGCGCCTGAACAAAGGATCGCTCGCGCATCTCGGACAGCTTTTCTTCGCGCGCGACTGGGACAAAACGCAGGACATGAACCCGCCCTGGGGCGTCGGCAATCCGTTCCGAATCTACCGGGCGATTCCGGCGGAGGCGCGCTCCCTGTTCCTGCTCGAAAATTCGGAAATGATCGTCGGCGGGATCACCTATGGACCCGTGTGCCTGGGACAGACGGCGACCTATGCCGTCAAGGATCATTTCTGGGTCAATTTCCTCGACCCGCGTCACGACCCGTCCGTGCAGGACCCGGAACTCGGGCTCGAAACCTGGTCCACCATGATGGACCGCTTTCCCATCGGCGACGCCGAATATGTCGAGGCTTATGCGAAGGCGCAGAAGAAGCTGACGCCCGAGGGCATGACCATTGACGCCATCTGGAACGGCGACGGAAAGAATCCGAACGCCTGGCTCACCGTCCTGCGGCACGAAACCAATGTCTCTGTGATGAAGGGCCGTCAGGGCGGCGTTCCGCGCAGCCAATGGCTGATCGGCTACAGCGGCTTCGAGCGTCTCTATTACGATACGGTGGCGAGCTACAAATATTGGGAGGGCGATCTCGGGAAGCTCGAGACGCTGGTCTTCTTCAATTTCCTACGACAGGAAATGGAAGACAATTTTCTGCTCCTGCTCCCCGAGAAAGATCGCGAACCGATCCGCCGGAATTGGTCGCAGGGCGCGTTCGGCGCTGTCGGGCGCTTTCTCGTGCCCTTCCCCGACAGCAATCTGCCCGGAGGAATCGCAGGAGCCGCGCCGAGCCCCTTGCTCGACGTGGTCGCGCGCATTCAGGCGCGCCTGGGTCCGGCGATCAGCGGGCCGGTCGATGCGTTCAATCCCCTCGTCAAACCAAAGATTTCGCTTGACCAGCCGATTGACGGCTACGGGCGCTGGATCAAGGCGGTCTCGCTGCTGACCGAGACCACCGCTTATAAGTTCCCGCGCTTTCTTCCGAGCGTCGTATTACTGCGTTTGAACCACGGACGAGAATCCCGCGTCTATTCGCTGATCGCCAATCGCGTCTACAAGACGCAGTTCGATCTCTTCTTCCAGAATGGCGAGGCATTGCCCGACGAATACACGATGAGCGTCTATCCGACGATCATCGGGGGATTCCCCAACCTCTTCATGGAGCTGGATCTCGCCCAGGCGCCCGCCTTCCTGAAAGAGTTGCGTTCGGTCCAGACCCTCGACGACTGGAAGGCGCTTCGGAACCGCTATGGCGTTCTGCGCAACAGCGCGCATTTCTGGCCTACGCTCGACTGGTTCAACGACTGGAACTTCAGGCGACGCGGCGAGGACGCGGGGTATCTCGACCTTTCCTATTACGATCTGCTCGATACGGTCTACTGACTGGAGCGAGACCTCAAGTCATCACGGCGCTGAGGCGCGCGAGTTTCAGCCGGCGCTTTTCCAGCATCTCGGGCAAGCGCGGCGACAGCAGGAAGGCGAGTTCCTGCTCGCGGGTAATCGTCACCGGATCCTGAGCCGCGAGCTCCTCATCGACATGGCCAGGGTGGCACATGACCAGATGGCGTCGCCCCGGCGCGCGCAGATAGGTCTCGAAAGCCTTGGCGTAATCCTTCCCGGGGTGGAAATCCGAAAAGCCGGAAAAACCCTCGTTTGTCGCGAAGCCATGCCGTCTTGCCGTACGCCGCAACCCCGAGGACAAGCCCCGCACGGCGAGCGCCTTGCCCACATGCGCCCGCCGCATCAGAATGCGATGAAGCCCGTCGCCGGGGTATCTGATCCAGGCGCGGCCGGCGAGCTTTCGAACCGCCATGGCTTCGATCAGCGCGTCGCGAATCCCCGGCAGGCCGTGCACGTGCTGGTGGCCGTCCACGAAATCGGGCCGGCGCCCCATGACCGCCTCGAAGCGGTCGAATTGCCGGTCGATCTCGGCGCGAATCTCGTCGAGAGGCAGCTTGCCGCGCATGGCCATCCGCACCACCGTCGCGATCGGTGGGAAGGCTCCCGTGGGGGCGAATTTGGGCATTGGGCCGAGCGGACGGCCGAGCGTGAGGTTGAAATGCAGGCCGACATCCGCGTTTTCCGAGCGGCGAAGCAACTCGCGGCCCATGGCGGGCCAGCGCGGCCCATTGACCAGCGCCGAGACTGCCGTCAAGCGTCCGGCGTCGAGCGCCTCCAGAATGCCGACGCTGACAGCGTAGGACAGGGCGTAGTCGTCCGCGCACAGGGCGATGATCCGGTCCCGCGCCATTGCCTCAAGCTCCCGTTTGCGCCTATGCCCCGCCCCGAATTTCTGCTTGAAACGGCGCCATGAGCGACAGACCCCAGACTCCCGATATATCGGTCGTCATCCCTGTGTTCAACGAGCGCGCGAATTTGCGCCCGCTCGCGGCGCGGCTCGTGCCGGCCCTCGAAGGAACTGGCCTCGCGTTCGAAGCCATATTCATCGACGACGGCTCGCACGACGACAGTCTTCCCGAGCTGCGCGCCCTTTGCGCCGCCGAACCGCGCTTCCGCGCACTCTCTTTCTCGCGCAATTTCGGCAAAGAGGTCGCCATCGCCGCCGGTCTCGACGACGCGCGCGGCCGCGCCGTGGTCATCATGGATTCGGACCTCCAGCACCCGCCGGAAGTCATCCCGCGCTTCGTCGCGCGCTGGCGCGAAGGCTACAAGAACGTCTATGGCCAGCGCACGGACCGCGCTACGGATCCGAAACTCCGGGCGGTTCTCACGCGGCTCTTCTACCGACTCATCGATCATTTCGGCGATGTCTCACTGCCGCCCGGCGCTGGCGATTTCCGGCTTCTCGACCGGCAGGCGGTGGACGCGCTGCTGTCGATGCGCGAGCGGGCGCGGTTCAACAAGGGCCTTTTCGCCTGGATCGGCTTCAAATCCATCGGCGTGCCCTTTGAGGTCGAAAGCCGGGCAAGCGGCGCCTCGAAGTTCAATCTGCCGCGCCTCATCCGATTCGCGCTCGACGGAATCATGTCCTTTTCCTCCATCCCGCTGAAGGTCTGGACCTATGTCGGCCTCGGCATCTCCTTTTTCGCGCTGGCCATGGCCGCCTATTACTGGGCGCGGACGATGCTTTTCGGCGTGGATACGCCGGGCTTTCCGACGCTCGTCGTGTCGATCGCCTTCTTCTCCGGGGTGCAACTCATTTCGCTCGGCGTACTCGGCGAATATATCGCGCGCATTTTCAACGAAGTGAAAGGCCGGCCGCTCTATCTCGTGGCTGAACGGATCGAAGGCGGAAAGGAAGGCGGCGGGCGAGCGTGACGGGGTTGCCGCGTTTCTTCTTTCTTTCCCGGTCCGACGCGCATAAGCTTGAGCACGTTTTCAGCCTTGCGGGGAAAAAGACATGAACAGCCTCAAATTGCTCATGGCGTGCGCGCTGCTCGCCCTTCCCGGGATCGCCCCGGCCTCCGCCGGCCCTCTCGAGGACATATTTTATCCGCCAGACGTCAATGGCGTTCTCCCGATGGAGCGCGTTCTCGACCAGGCGCGCGCCTCTGTCGCCGGAACGGTCAAGGAGATCGAACTGGAGCAGGAGCACGGCAGGCTCATCTACGAAGTTATCATCCTGACCCCCGACAATCGGAAGGTCGAGATCGAATATGACGCCCGAACCGGCGCTGAACTTTCCCGCGAGGTCAAAAAATACAAGCCGGAAAAGGAAGATTGATTCCGACTGAAAAGACCCACGCCCAAATTAACGAACAAATCACGGGCCCGTCGCGGTGAACGATTGCAGGAGAGCCAGGCCCTCCATCGTCAGATCAGCGGCGAATCTCGTTAGCAGGAGGTAACAAGCCCTGCGACGGGCCTCCTCGATGTTTCCAGGCGGATAGCTGCACAGCGCCATCATGGCGAGTTCCTCAGCCTCGAAGGCTTCATCCTCGATTTTCGGACCAAGCTGCTGATCACAGGCATGGCGGAACGCGCGCACAGCAAGCAAATGATCGGCGATCAATTCATTGAGCTTGTCACTCATACCGCAACCTATAACCAAAGTAATAAATCGGCCGGCTGCTAAAAATCCACAGAGCTCTGGCCTTTAAAGTTGTGCTTGAGCTTAATGGTTGTGTCCAAGGCAGTCAACTGGATGTGCTGGAGATGAGTCCGCCGGTAATGCGGCGCGCCAGGGCATGGCGACCGCAGGCGATCTTGTAACCGCGAGCGCGGACGCGAACTGCAATCTCTCGCCGATAGCTTGACTATAACAGTTCGGCCAGCGTAGCTTTCCAGGCGCGATGACCAATCTTGGCGACCCCATTCGGTGGCAGGAACTGGAGTTGAGGGTCAGAGAACTCTACCATAAGCAATTCAGCGATGCGCAGCGTAGCGCCGTCGATTTCTCCAAGCTCATCCTGACGAACCTCATCTGGATCAACGCGGCTGGGCTTGGATCCCTTCCCGTGACCGCGGCCTTTTTGGCATAGGAGACATGCCGTGGTCTCAGAAATTCCCAATAATCCTTGGCCCGGGGCTTGCCTTCGCCACCGGCCTTTTCTCGGCCTTCATGTGCGCTTTGGCGACTTATTACAATTTCGACGCAATAGCCAAGAACGCAAACTTCGATTGCTCGCGAGAGATCGGAGACATTCGCCTGACCCATCCTGAGACGGCGCGAAACGAAGAGCTTAAGGGAAGAGTCGAAGCCGAGAGAGACCACTTGGCCAAATCCGCCACGGAGGCGAACAAGCGCACCCGGGCGACCCTCATTCTATCGCATCTTCTGGGGTGGGCTTCCCTGCTCTTCTTTCTGTTCGCGTGCTACCTCCTGATCACGATTTCCCGCGCTTAGAGCGACACAGAATCGCTTGGAAGTTAGGCATTGGCGGCCCCGGCAGGGTTGCACGCCAGCAAGAAAATCAGCGGCTTGCAGCGTCAAACATCGAAACAGCCCGCATTGAAACGCAAGGGCTTTTCCAGCGAGTGTCAAAACGCTGAACTGCCCCGGGTTTGCCGGAGGCCCCAACTCTTGAGAGACTGGGGCTATGGAAGCGAAGAAGAAGACATCGAACAGATTTTCACCTGAAGTTCGGGAGCGGGCGGTTCGGATGGTGCTGGAGCACCAGGGGGACCACGCCTCGCAATGGGCGACGATCGCCTCGATTGCCGGGAAGATCGGCTGCACGGGCGAGACGCTTCGCGGCTGGGTCCGACAGGCGGAGCGAGACGCCGGCTCGCGCGCCGGCGTCACGTCGGACGAACGGGCGCGGCTGAAGGCGCTGGAGCGGGAGAACCGCGAACTCCGGCAGGCCAATGACATTTTGCGGAAGGCTTCGGCGTATTTTGCTCAGGCGGAGCTCGACCGCCGGTCGAAACCATGATCGCCTTCATCGACGCGCACCGGGAGAGCTACGGGGTCGAGCCGATCTGCAAGGTTTTGCCGATCGCCCCGTCGACGTATCGCTCGCATGCAGCGCAGCGGCGCGATGAGACGAAGCTGTCGACGCGGGGGCGTCGGGACCGGGCGCTCGGCGAGAAGATCCGCCGCGTGTTCGCGGAGAACTTCTCCGTCTACGGCGCTCGAAAAGTGTGGCGGCAGCTGCGGCGCGAGGGGAGGATGTCGCGCGCTGCACGGTGGAGCGGCTCATGCGGCGCCTGGGCTTGCAGGGCGTCGTGCGCGGTCGGCCGGCAAAAACCACTGTGAGCGACAGCAAGGCGCCCTGTCCGAGAGACAAGGTGAACCGACAGTTCGCGGCGGATCGGCCAAACCGGCTGTGGGTAGCCGACTTTACCTATGTCGCGACCTGGCAGGGCTTCGTCTATGTCGCTTTCGTTATCGACGTCTTCGCCCGGCGGATTGTCGGGTGGCGAGTCTCGCGTTCGGCGCAGACGCCCTTCGTGCTCGACGCGCTGGAACAGGCGTTGTGCGATCGACAGCCTCTTCGCGGCGGTCTCGTTCATCACAGCGACCGCGGCGTGCAATATGTCTCGATCAAATACACGGAGCGACTTGCGGACGCCGGTGTCGAACCCTCAGTCGGCAGCGTCGGCGACTCTTACGACAACGCGCTCGCCGAGACGATCAACGGGCTCTACAAGGCCGAGGTGATCTGGCGGCGCGGACCGTGGCGCGGCCTCGAGCAGGTGGAGTTCGCCACGCTTGAATGGGTGGACTGGTTCAACAACAAGAGATTGCTGGAGCCGATCGGAAACATTCCGCCGGCCGAGGCAGAAGCGCGCTACTATGCGCAAATCGAGGAGCACGCCATGGCGGCGTGACTCAAACGAAACGGCCTCCGGCAAACCCGGGGCGGTTCACGCGGGAACGGGACGAAGCCGCCGCCAGACCCCGGACGCAGAAACGCCGCCCCGGGTGGAAACCGGGACGGCGCCAATAGAAAAAAGGCTTGCTTCGCCAAGACGGAACGTAACGCTGCGGACGGAGACGCGCAAGGGGGTGCGCGATGAGTGTGCCCCTATCCGAAGCACAGGCGACATGGCTTCCCGTCGCGCGCCTTCGTCGGGCGCAATTGCAGAAGATCGCGCGCCACACGCGCGACGATCCGAGCTTCCCTTGGCGAAAATTCGCAAGGGCAGTCACAAACGAGACGATGGCCATTCCCAATGGCGTGCATTTCGTCGCCGGCGACCGTCACACATGGCCGAGAGCTAATGCAGCAACGGCGCTGTGCTGGGGCAGAAACGCGCCGTTCGCGACGCTAGCAGAGGTTCCTCAGCACATTCTCTCCGAGGCTGAGGCCGGCGCCGCCGAGGCGCTGGCTGTAGGCGCGCACCTTCTCACGGATGGATCCTCGCTCGGTCGCGCGATCGGCATGACGCCAGAGACGCGAGAAAAGTTGCGGGTGTGGCTCATATGGCCGGCAGGCTGGAACTCGGACGACCTAGCCGCGCGCCGTATAGCGCGCGCCGCCGAGCGCCGGGCGAAAGACAGGATACGGAAGCAGCAACAGCGAAGGGCAAATGGAATGGCCGAGCGAAAGGACTACGAGGCGAACAGTCTGGCGTCACAGGCGCGAAAGTTGGGTGTGAAGCCCGACACGCTGCGGGCGCGCGTAAGGCGCGCCGCGCATGTCACACCTGATGTCGCGAGTGTGTCCGCAGCCAATATATATAATACTTGTGGTGCGGACAGACCCGCGACAAAGCGTGACACCCTAGCAGAACAGGCGAGAAACATTGGCATTTCGCCGGCTGCTCTTCGGAAGCGGCTACAGCGCGAGAGACAGCGCCAGCGACAGCCTGAAAATGTCACGCACGCGACAGCGGCGCTCCCAAGCGCCGCGCATGTCACACACGCGACAGCCACACCCGATCCTGTCACACACGCGACAGTCACACCTGCGACATGCGCCACAATTGAAAACGGCCGCTCGGCGCTCTTGGCGTGGCTCCCTGTCCAAGTTGCCCATCTGTGCCGCGTGATCGCCTTCCAGTCCGCCGGCCGGTGTCACGCCTATTTGAACGACCTCGAGGCGCTCAACCGGGAGTGCGGCGTGAGCATGAACAAGACGCTCGAGCTACTTCGGCCCCTTGGTTTCAGCGATGACGACATTTACCGAGCGATGGACGACGTGCAACGGCTCAGCGCCGAGGAATGTGCCGACCGGGCGCGTTTCGCCCGCATCGCGCGCCAGCAAGAGCGGCTTGCCGCATGAACGACAACGCCCCGAGAAACTTGATGGAATGGTGGACCGCGCCGGTTCCCGGCTGGCCGGAGACGCTCACAATCCACAACCTCGCTAGCGACCAGACCGTGACCATAAGATTGAGGGCGACCTATGAAGACGAGGCGGAGGAAATGCAGCGCGACGAGGCGGCGCTCAGCGCCCGCCTCGCGCGGCGCGAAGCCCGGACTGTGACGAAATGAGAGACCCAAGACGATACCGGCACAAGACGCGCCGGCCGCGCCCCGAGCGCCGGCCGGAGCCCGAGACGCCAGAGACGCCAGAGCAGAGCGTATTGGCAACGTCGATGGACCCGCTTCCGCGCTGGCTCATGCCAACTCCGGCGCAGCGCCCACAAGGAAGCCCGCCCGTGCGCGAAGATCGATCGGAAGCCGCGCGTACAGCGGAGAGGGATCAAAACGCGCCAGCGAAAGCCGCAGGCTCGGCAAACGCATGCCGGGGAGGGGTGGATTGCAGACCCATAGGCTCTAGAGGGCGGCCACCGAACGAAGTGCCACGCGCACAACACCGCGCCCGCATATGTGATTTATCTTCGGAGGACCGACCCATGACCACGTCCACACCTGAGCCCAAACGCCGCCGGACGGGAAAAAAGCCGGTCGACCCTGTGGCTGTCCTCGAGACTATCGCCGGCGACGCGACGGCTCCGGCGGCGGCGCGCGTGAGCGCCGCCCGCGCCTTGCTCCGCCACAACGCAGCGCTGGCGAAGGCGGCGGCTCGAAAGGAAGAACCTGTGGCATCGCCAGAGGCGAGTGACGAAAAAATTCTGGTCTGGCGAAAGAGGCAGTGACCCATGCGCATTGAGAGCATCGCGACCTATCGCGGCTGTGAAATTCACGCCTACCAAGACGAGCAGCGAATTCGTTCCGTCGTCATGGTTGAAATCGACAAAGTTTTCGAGATGGAAGATCCGGCAGCGCTTTTCCAGTTCGCCGGGAGCGCAGCGCACGCGCCAGAAGCCCGGCTGCTCGCCAGCCGCCGGCTCTTGGAATGGGCGGACGATGCCGAGCAGGGCCGCCGACGGATGCCGTTCTCAAGGGTTGAGATAGAGGCGCAAGCCGCCGGATTGGACGATTTTGGGTGGCACGATCCGGGCGCCTACTGCTCCCTTTGCGATCAAACCCCAGAGCGGGCGGCGCGGAGGCCGGAGCCGTTCCGATCCGAACTGGCGGCGCTGGCGGACAGATAACACAAAGCCCCGCCACATAGGCGGGGCGCGTTGCGGAGCCCCGTCTCAAACCGATTGACATTTTAATCGGCTGGATTAACTTCCGATTTGAAATCAAATCGGGGCTGCCCATGTTTCCGGTAAAAACTTCAATCGCGCTGCGGGTCGCGGGGCTTGATCGCATCAAGTTCAATTTGATTGTCCACAGCGGTTTCTACGAGTGCGCGCCGGAAACCACGGAAGGCTCGGCGCGCTTGTTCGAGGAAAACGACGTCGTCGCGCTGGTGGTCTTTGGCGATCTGCTCGGCGTTGGAATTCTTCCGCGCTTCGCCGGCCCCATGGCGTGCGAGTTGCGCGAACTGCTCGAAGCCGCGCCGGGCTTCGGCGGCAAATACGCCTTCCCCCTCGAGAACGACGGCAAGGGCGCAATCGTCTCTGAGGGCGACGATCCGACTGCGCCGCCGCGCATCAGCATCACAATCGACGTTAAGGCGGTTCGCGAGCATGTCGCTCGCGAAATCGCTGAGCACTTCTGAGCAAGGAAACGTTCAAATGATCGCCATGAATGCAAACGCAAAGCAGATGCGCCGCCGTCGCGGCGAAATCTTAGACGAGGCCCGCGCCCTTACCGAAAAGGGAGCTATGAGCGCGAGTGACCAAAAAGAGTTCGATCGCCTCATGGCTGAGGCGGACGAGTTGGGCGCCCGCATCGGAAACGTTGCTCGCGTGGACGAGCTCGACGGCGAGCTTTCGCAGAAGGCTAACTTGCGCACTCGCGGCGGGGCCGAAGGCAGTTCCGACCCGGACACAATTTGGCGCGATACGAAGACGGGCGACGAAATCCGCGCGCTAAAGAAGGGCGAAAGCCTTGCCGCTAGGTATCAGGGCGCGGCGCATCCGAATGTGACCCTTGGAGATTGTGTGCGGGCCATGTTGGCGCCCGGCACCGCCACGCCGGACGTGCGCGCCGCGCTGTCCGAGGGGATCGACACGGCCGGCGGCTTCACGGTTCCTGAGACGCTTAGCTCACAGATTATCGACAAGTTGCGCGCGGAGGCGGTTTGCACCCGCGCGGGCGCGATCACGGTTCCGATGGACGCCCCAACTGTCTATCTAGCGAAGCTCGATGGCGACCCGACCGCTTCTTGGCGCGGGGAGAACGCGACGATTTCCGAAAGCTCCCCAGCCTTCGCGCGCGTCACGCTCTCGGCCCGCTCGCTCGCGACGGTGATAAAATTGTCTCGCGAGCTTGCTGAGGATAGCGCCAATCTCGACGCGACCCTTCGCAATGCGCTGGCGAAGGCTTTTGCGCTCGAATTGGATCGCGCGGCGCTTTTTGGCAATGGCGTCGCCGAACCTCTTGGCGTGGTGAATTGGACGGGCATCAACACTGTCTCGCTCGGGACGGACGGCGCGGCCCTTTCCGGCTTCGACAATTTCCTCGATGGCATCTATGAGATGCACGTCGATAACGCCGGCGATCCGACTGCCGCCATCATGGCGCCGCGAACGGAAAAAACGATCAATAAAATGAAGGACGGCGACGGCGAGACGCTGGTCCGCCCGCCCGCGATCGCCAACCTTCCGTTTCTCGTCACGACGAGCGTCCCCGTCAACCAGACGCAAGGGATCAGCACGGACTGCTCGTCCATCATCATGGGCGACTTTTCGCAATTGCTTATCGGCATGCGCACGCAGCTTCAAATTCAGGTCCTGCGCGAGAGATTTGCGGATAACTTGCAGCTTGGGTTGCTCGCCTACCTTCGTGCCGACGTTGTGCTGACGCATCCTGAGAGCTTCACCAAGATTGTGGGCATCAAGCCCTAATGCGATCGATCGGCGCGCTTCATGCGCGCCGCTCTATGGCCGCGCTGCCGGGGATTGTCTTCACCCCTTTGCGCCGACCCAGCCGCCGGTGGTCGAGAAAACAGCGGAAATCGTGCGGGCCTCACCCGGGCGCGCGTGATCGGCGGGGCGCCTCAGACTTCACGTCCCGCCGCCCTATTATTCTCCGGCTTTCAGATCCGTTTGGCGCTCACAGAAGCGCCGGGAGCGAGAGAGAAAAAGCCCATCTGCGATGAGCGCCAAAAAGACATGCGCGAGCATTGGAACCGGCAGGGCGGGCGGACTGGTTCCTAACGCCTGATTGCGCCGGCTCCGCCCACGAATAAGCCGTGAACTTCCACCACCCGCTCATTAGGCTCAGGTGCGGACGTTGACGCACAGCTTGCGAGGGCCGCGAGTAACAGGAGGCAGATTAGCGGCCTCACGGCCTCGCCTTCCTTAGCCTGACGCCCGGCCCGCCGCCGTTCTCGCCGATAAACTCGACGCCGGCGGCTTCGATTTCCACGAGGCGCATCAAAATAGTTTCGTCGCAGATTGGCAGTGGCCGCTGAATTTCATCAACGCATCTAATTCTATTAAATGGATCGAGACGGCACCAGTCGTTCGATTAAGCGTTGCGGAGCCCGCTTTGTCCTTCATGGAAACGATCGCGTTTCGCGACGTATCGCCGACGATGGGCCATGGCTCGCGGTCATCTATTCTGAAGATTTTCTGGGCAAGATTGACCAATAAGGAAACGGATATTTGTTCGTCTTTCGGATTGATTTGCTTACCCTCTTGGATCATTTCAACGGTGCCACGACAAGCGAGGGTCGTGGGGTCTGCTCGCGCTTCTGCATTAGGCAAAATCGTTAGCGCCAGCAAAAGAGCGTGCCAAATTAATTTCACGGTATTGCCGTGCGCAGGGGTTTGCTCACGAACCATGTTTCGCAGTCCCTTTCTTCCTTAATCGCACGCCCGGCCCCTCGCCGTTCTCATCGACGAAGATCACGCCGGCGGCTTCGAGCGCGGCGCGGATGGCGGCGAGGTTGTGATGGACGGGGACAGAGCGCCCGCCCTCAAATCCCTTGACCGTGCTGAGCCCGACCTTCGCGCTCTCAGCTAGTTGGGATTGCGGCCAATCGAGAAGGCCGCGAGCGGCGCGGCATTGGGCGGGCGTGAGGCTCATTGCAGACCTTTTGGACGGATACAAACTTTTTGGTTGACGTTGACCAAGGAAGCCATTTAGGCTCACCACATCTAATTTAGTTGCCATACCACAATTCGGACGCCGGGAATAGCAAATCCCGGCGCACGCCGGAGGCTTGCCCGATGGACTGGAAAACCGTTTCGACCCTTTGCTTTCTCGCGCCTTTTGCGGGGCTTTGGACCGCGTTTGCGGTCTATGAGGCCGCAATCGCCCTTGCCGCTGTCCGCGCCGGAGGCCGCCGCCATGGCCGCTGAGCCCTTAGACCAAATCGACACGATAGATCGGCTTTTTGAGCTGACCGCGCTCGCCCGGGTCCTTTCCATGGCCATTGACGGCGCGACCTCAATAGGCCGCGAGGAAAAGCAAGGGCTCACCCACGCAGCCCACATGCTCGAGGCGGGACTTGCGAGGCTGCATGACCGGCTGGAAGCACAGGGCGACGCCGAGCTGGCGAAGAGGGCGACGCCATGAACGCGCTCGCTTTCTGGCGCCTCGCCGCGGCGCTGGGCGCGCTCGCGGACCAGTTGGGGCCGGATCCTAAGCCCGACTAGCCGGAGCCGCTGCCGGCTTGACCGGCTGACAAGCAAATTCTCCCCACACTTGGGAGAATTCCCCGCTGGACGGTAGACGGCAGCGGCGGGGAAGCATCGGCCCAACTGCGGGGCGTCTCCCATGGGCCGGAGGAGACCGAAAGGCGGAACCTCGGAGACCGGCGCGACGGCACGCGCCGCAAGTAGCCGCTGACCGATCGGGCGCCGTTCGCACCGATCGGGACCGACGCGACGCACGGCTCCGACCGAGCACATACGCGGGGGTCATAGGCCAGCCCCGCTCCGGCGGGGGCTGGCGACCTATGACCTCTCTCGGCACTCACCAACCGAGCACCAACCATGCAGCTAGACCTCCCAAAACCCCAATTTTCAGAAAAACACGCGTGCGCGACGCGTGCGCATCATGCGCGCACACGCGGAGACGCCTTGGCCGAGCTTCTCGCTATGATTGAGGCCATGGCTGGGGAGAAGCGGTCCGTTAGGGCGATAGTGGAGGCGGCACGCGCCTTTTCCGCGTCACAGGAGGCTCAGGACGCGCGGCAAGCGCCCTCCGTATGGATCGAGGCAGGAACGGCGGAATGGGCCGCATGGGCCACCTACTGGCGCGCCCACGGGCGCCGTGGGCCGCCTATCGATCGAAGGAACGGCTGGCGGTTTCCGAGCCGCTTGCCGCCAGCGTGAAAAGCGGTAGAAATCGCCGGTTTGAGCATGGGATGTGAAAATGAGACCTTTTTCGCATAACGGGTTAAGCACCGGTCTCCTGATCGGATTTATTCAAGGCTCGGTCGCGCTGGCGCTAGTCGTCTGGTGGTTGCTGAACGGCTTAGCAAAAGCAATCATCCCGATTGCCGATCGGGCAATAGCGCGCATCGAGGACTTCGATGTCGACATTCCGCTCGCCAGTAGAGCGTGGGATTTGTTCGAGCGCTTCATGGACGCGATCACGACAAAGCGGGGTTAGGGGCCGTTGCGCCGAGCGGCTCCGGCCGGATCCGGCGGGGCCCGATGAATGGCGAACGCGCGCCAGCCAACTATTGAGGACAGACCATGAAGCAGATCAAACGCAATCTTTCAGAAGACGAAGCCGGATGGCTTGCAGAGACGGTTCGGCAAACCATCGAGCATAGGGCCGTCATGAGACGCGCCTTGCGGGACAGATCCAGAAAGAGCCCGGGCGCTATGACAATCCGCTATCTTGAGGACGTGCTGCGGTCATTGGAAGCTCATCCGCCCGTTTCGCTCATGCTCGACCTTCGGGAGACGGACGCCTTAACGGCTCTCGCCGGGAGGCTCGCCGGCAGCGCGACAAACATTCGGGCCTCTTCGAAGATTGACCGAGACGACGATAGCTATTCTGGCCGGCAAGCGCGCTTCTATGACGAGACGGCGGCGGCGATCACAGCCGCGCTCGGCGCTCAGGTCGGGGGATAGGTGGCGCATTTTGCTCAACTTGAGCCAAATCCAGATTTAGGCTATTTTTCCTATAGCCCTCGCTCCTGCGGGGCCCCCCAAGGAACGCCCCGACGCCGGATGTACGCGCGGGGCGTTTTTCATTTAGCTCCCCTTGCGCCCCGATGATAAGCGGCGTTATCTTGTCCGGGAGTGACAAGCCTTGGACCGGCCGACCTAGACGTTGGCGACGGGTTCGGCCAAACAGCCGCTTAATGAAGCGGGCCCTCGTCGTTAGCTGGCATAAAAACTTGCCGGGTGGACGATGCGACTAGGGCGCCATCGGAGCGATTAACTGCTCGTGCAACTGTCACAGAAAAAAGGCCGTTCCCAAGAGCGGCCGTTATCTGTGTGAGCGAGCAAATGCCATCAAAAACAGACTTTCTCCCGCATAGGCTTATGCCCGCCGGTCTCGCGCTGCATACGTCCGCAGCTTATGTGAGCGTGTCTCCGAATAGCTTTCAAGACATGGTGAGGCGCGGCCTGATGCCTAAGCCGCGCAAGTATGGAAACCGCAACATTTGGTTGCGCGAGGAACTCGACGCCGCGCTCCGCGCGCTTCCGTTCGATGGCGAAGGCAAGGCGGCTCCGCAAACCCGGTCCCCCCCCGCCGACTGGGATTGAACATGCCAAGAAAGCGGTTTCCCTACGTCCAAGAGTGGACAGATAAGAAGACCGGGCGGCGCTATTACTTTTTCCGTCGCCCCGGCTTCCCTCGCGTTCCCCTGCCCGCCCCTTATGGCGGGGACGACTTCAAGCACGCATATGACCTTGCGATGGCCGGCGCGCCCAAGGCGGTTGGCGCCACGCGCTCGCCGCCAGGAAGCATGTCGGCGCTCATCGCGTCCTTCTACGCGTCCGCCAAGTTTCAAGCCCTTCGCCCGATAACGGCTGCGACCTATCGCAACATCCTCGAAAGGTTCCGAGCGGAGCACGGCCACAAGACAGTCGCGGGGATGCAGCCGAAGCATGTCAACGCCCTCGTGGACGGCGTGAAGAGGCCGCACGCGCGCAAGCGCCTGCTCAACCTTCTTTCGCTTCTCATGAAGCACGCGATCAGAACCGGCCTTCGTGAAGACAACCCGGCGCGCGACATTGAGGTTGAACTTCCAAAGAGCGAAGGCTTCTTGTCTTGGACCGAGGAAGAGATTGCGCAGTTCCGCGCCCATTGGGAGCTCGGCACCCTTCCCCGTCTCGTCCTTGAAATAGCGCTGAACACAGGACAACGGCGCGGCGACCTCGTGCGCATGGGGCGCCAGAACATCCGCGACGGTAAAATACACATCACACAGGCGAAGACGGGAACCGCCGTCCACATCCCCATCAATGGCGACCTGATGGCCGCGCTCGCCTCCCCGCCGTGCCGGGACTTCGGCCCTTTCCTACAGACAGAGAAGGGCGCGTCGCGCAGCGCAGCGGGCCTCGGCAACGACTTTCACGACTGGGTGAGGGAAGCAGGCATTGAGCGTCCTTTGACGCTCCACGGCTTCCGCAAGGCCGCCGGGCGGCGCTTGGCGGAGGCCGAATGCACCGCGCCCCAGGTTATGGCCATCCTAGGCCACAAGAGCCTGAAAGAGGCACAGCGTTACATCGACGCCTTCAACCGGGAGAAGGCCGGAGAGGCGGCAATGGCGAAGATAGAAAAAACCTTCGGAAAGGGGTGAAAAATGAACAAAAATTGTCAAACACAGGAAAGTTTTGACAGTTTGGCTTTGCAAGGCTTTGAAAACAAAGGCGCTGGTTTAGTGGATGGCGGCCCCGGCAGGACTCGAACCTGCAACCTTCTGCTTCGAAGGCAGTTGCTCTATCCAGTTGAGCTACGGAGCCGAGCGAAACTCCTTTTAACCGATTCATCCCCGCGGCCGTAGCCACTCCGGGGATTTTCATCCCCACGCCGAGAGAGAAGGGAATTTGTGCTTTATCTTGATGAAAGCGGATAGCCGCCGGGCCGCACAGAGCGGCCCCCGAATGGAAAGGCCGTCCACGCAATTTGTCCGCTATCGTCGCGCCACGCGTAACCTTTCGCGCACGATCGGCTCGCCGAGCAATATCGGAAGCCGCGGCGTCCGCGAGACGATCAGCGCGCCCGGGACTGGCTTGTCTTGGACCCGGATGCGTCGGCGCAAAAGCGCCCCGACATTTCCCGAGTGGCGATGCGGGGCATGGGCGGGTTCCTGTCAGAGATAGTCGACGATTTCGACCTGTGCCGAATGCTATGTTGGCCCTTGCGATCGCCGCTCAGGGCCTCGAGAGCCGGCGCCCGAGTTCGTGATCAAGATCGCCATGGAGGAGCGCGCCGACGATCGGCGCCCGCGGGAGCCGCGCCCTGCCCTGCGTGACGAGCCAGAGGTTCCGGAAGCGAAGAGACGGCGCGGCGTGCGGGCGGAGTAGCGCCGCCCTGCCCGGCCGCGCTACCATCGCCGCCAGAGTCGCTTGGGCCGTCCTTACGCCTCGCCTTGCTCATAGCACATTGATAATTCGGGACTACCGTATGATTCGCAGTCTTCTTTCCGTCGGCGGCTTCACCCTGCTCTCGCGCGTGACGGGGTTCATGTCGCTTGCGATGCAGTCGGCGATCATGGGCGCCGGCGCCGTGTCGGACGCCTTTTTCATTGCGCAGCGCCTGCCCAACAGTTTCCGCGCCATTTTCGGCGAGGGCGCCTTCAACGCCGCCTATATCCCCTCTTACGCCAAGGCGCTCGAGCAGGAGGGCGACGACTCGGCAGAGGAATTCGCCGGCGAGGTCTACACGCTGCTCCTCGTCTCGCAGATCGCCATCCTGATGCTGGTCTGGCTTTTCGCGCCGCAATTCGTCGGCCTGCTGGCGCCGGGCCTCGACGACCGGCCGGAGAAATTCGCCCTCGCCGTCAGCCTGACGCGCATCACCTTCCCCTATCTCCTGTTCATGACGCTTTTCGCCCAGCACATGGGCACGCTCAACGCCCATGGCCGCTTCGCCCTCCCAGCCTTCGCGCCCAATCTGATGAATCTCACCGTGATGGCGGCGCTGGCGCTCACGCTCGTCGCGCCGCGGCTGTTCCCAAATCCCGGCTATGCAGCAAGCTGGGGAGTGACGATCTCGGGCGCGCTGGAATTGGGCCTGCTGATGTGGGGCGCGCGGCAAATCGGCGTTTTGCGCGGCCTGCGCCGGCCGCATTGGGCGCGGGTGCGGGAGTTCTTCATCAAGCTCGGACCGGCGGTCATCGGCTCTGCGAGCCCGCAGATCGCCGTTTTCGCCGATACGATCCTGTCCTCCATGCTGGCCGACGGCGGCGTGTCGTCGATCTCCTACGCCGAGCGCCTCTATCAACTCCCCGTGGGCGTCATTGGCATTGCCGCCGGCACTGTGCTGCTCCCCGAGATGAGCCGCCGCATCGCCTCCGGCGACGTGGTCGGCGCGCATCAGGCGCAGAGCCGCACCATGGCGCTCACCATCGCGCTGGCGGCGCCCTTTTTCGTCGCCTTCGACACGATGCCGGAATTGATCGTGGCGGGGCTCTTCATGCGCGGCAAGTTCACCGCGGGCGACGCCATCGCCGCCGGAGACGTGCTCGCCGCCTATGGCGCGGGGCTGATGGCGCTGGTGCTGATCGCCTCGGCGCGCGCAAGCTTCCAGTCGCGCGGAGACACCTCAACGCCGATGAAAATCGCGCTCGCGGCGCTCGCTGTGAATGTCGCGCTCAAAGTGGCCCTTTTCCGCCCGCTCGGCGCGGTGGGGCTCGCGACGGCGACCTCGGTCGGGCTGTGGATCAATCTCGCCGCGCTGGTCGCGCTCGCCCTCGCCGAGGACTTTATGGCGTTCGATGGCGTTTTCGCCAAGGCGCTCGGCGCAACCTTCATCGCCTCAGCGATCCTCACGCTCATCGCGATCGTCGGGCGGGCGCCCGCCCTCGCCTTCGGCCTCCACTTCGGAGCGTTCGCCAATCTCGTCGCCCTGATGACGCTCGGCGCCGTGGGCGCGGTGATATACGCGGCCCTTCTTGCCGGCGTACTCCACGCCGCCGGCGTCAGGCTCGCCACGTTGCGCGGGCGCGGGAAACCCTGACGCCCGCGAGAAAATCGGCAGAGCTCCACGCCGCCGCGCCGCCGCCCTGCGCGCCGCGCGGCATGGCCGGCCTGGCGACGTCACCTTCGCGGCGTTACAGGAACTGCGACAGGCCCGGAATCGCATTGGCGACCTGCTGCATCTTCTCCTTGCCCACGACGCCCTCCGCATAACCGAAGATTTCATGGCCGAGCTTGTGAATCTGGCTCATATCGAGGCCGAGACCGTTGAGCCTGGCGCCGAGGCCCATCAGGCCGGAGCCAAGGAGGCCGCCGAGCAACCCACCCATGCCTTTTGCGTCTCCCGCCGCCGATGCTTCATCCGCCGCTTCGCGCGCGCCGGCGACCTTGTCGAAAAACTCGCCCATGGCGCCGTCGGGAAGCTCCTTATTGAGGAAGGAGAGCACGTGGCCGATGGCGGTTCTCGCGACCCCGGCCTCGACCCCGAGCGCAGCCGAAACGCGCGCAATCAATTCATCCATCGAGAATCCTCCGCTTTGGCTTTCTGAAGTCTTGCCGCCCGCGGCTCGGATTGCAAGCTGCGGACGCCATTGAGCGTCCCACGTCCTCAATATAAGCTTCGCTGGTTTCCGGAGGGGCGCATGTTTCGATTTTTCGCGACCGTTCTGGCGCTGACCCTCGAACTTGCGGCGACGTCGTCATCCCGCGCCAATGACACGGCCGCCGAAACGGCGCTGGGCGGGCTGGCGCTCAAACAATCCGATTCCATCTCGATGGATAGCGAGGATCTCTATGTTTCGCCCGAACGCGTCCGCGTGAAATATCGCTTCACCAATATCACGGATGAAGTCGTCGAGACCGTCGTCGCGTTTCCGCTGCCCGACATTCCCCCTTATTCAGAAGAAAACAAGACCTACTGGGCGAATCCGGCCGATCTGAAATTTCGTACGACCATCGACGGCAAGCCGGTTTCATTCGATATCGTCCAGCAAGCAATCTTCAAGGGCAAGGATGTCACGGCCCGCCTCCAGACGCTGAAGGTTCGCTTGAATTACAGGGATCCGGCATTTGAAGCGGCGCTCAACGAGGCCCCGCAGGCTGAGCGCAAGAAGCTGATCACTGAGGGGCTTCTCAAGGATGAAGGCGTCGGAGGCCAACACTCTTACGAGCCGCAATGGTCGCTGCGCACGATCGTGACGCGCAGACAGACATTCCCGCCGAAGACGACTGTCTCCGTCGAACATGAATATGCCCCGCTCGCAGGCGGCAGCCTCGCCGGCTATCTTTCCGCAAGCCAGCGGAAAACAAGCGAGTTCAAGGGAAAGCAGCGCAAATACTGCATCGAAAGGGATTGGCTCGCGAGCTTCGACCGGCGCGCAGGAAAGACGGAAGCGGGCGATGCTTATGGGGAAATCTGGCTGGGTTATGTGCTGACCACCGGCGCGAACTGGAAAGGCCCCATCGGTGAATTTCGCCTCGTCGTCGACAAGGGCAACGCCGACAGGCTCGTGAGTTTCTGCGCGGACGGCGTAAAGAAAATTTCGGATACGCAGTTCGAGGTGAGACAGAAGAATTTCACGCCCAGGAAAGATCTGGAAATATTGATCGTCGAGTGGCTGCGATCAGCGGACAAGTAAAGGATGTGACGCGACGCCGCCGCGTCACTCCTGCGTTCCATCACGCACGCGGGCGCGCCTCGCTCTTTTCTGCTTGAGGCGGCGAGGCCATGCCGGAACGCTCGGCGATGGCCGGCAGCATGGCCCGGATTCTGGCGACGCCCTCGGAGCCGATCAGTATTTCGGCGCGCGCCAGGATTTCTTCGAGCAGCGACCGGCTTTGCGCCTCGCTCAACCCGAGATTGGCGAGCTTGCCGATAAGAATGTTGAGATCGGCGCGACCATGTCCCATGAGGCTGGTCAGGCCCTCGATCGCCTGCGTCACGCCGCCGTCGCCTCTGGCCTGTGCGGCCGCGACAGCCTCGCGAGCGCCTTTCATCTTGTCGATGAATTCCCCGACGAGCCCATCGGGAACTTCGTCCCGCAGAAACATCAGCACATGACCGATCGCGGCTTTTGCGATCGCCGGATCGAGCGCGGTCTTCTCGACCACGCGTCTGGACAACTCTTCCATGACATCCCTCCCTTAAGGGATTACAGGAAGCGAAATGTCGCGGCTCCGTCGGCCGTCAAGCCCTTCAGGCGGCGTCGAGACCGTAGAGCGAATGCAGCGTACGGACCGCGAGCTCCGTATAGGCCTCGTCGATCAGCACCGAGAATTTGATTTCCGAGGTCGTGATCGCGCGAATGTTCACGCCGCGCTCGGACAGCGCACGAAAAGCGCGCGCCGCGACACCGGCGTGACTCCTCATGCCGATGCCGATCGCCGAAACCTTGGCCACGTCCTTCTCGCCCGCCATGCTGGCGAAGCCGATCTCATCCTTGATCTTGGAGAGCAACGCATGGGCGCGTTCGTAATCCGCGGAGCCGACGGTGAAGGTCATGTCCGTCATGCCATCCTCGGAGACGACCTGCACGATCATGTCCACATTGATGCCCGCTTCGGCCAGCGGCATGAACACGGCGGCGGCCACGCCCGGCTTGTCGGCGACGCGGCGGAGCGTGATCTGCGCTTCGTCGCGCGAGAAGGCGATGCCTGTGACGACCTGGGCTTCCACAATATCCTCCTCGTTGCAGATGAGTGTCCCCTCGCCGGGATTGGCCGGATCGTCGAAGGAGGAGCGCACATAGGTCGGCACCTTGTGCACCATCGCCACCTCGACCGAGCGAACCTGCAAAACCTTGGCGCCGAGCGACGCCATCTCCAGCATTTCCTCGAATGCGACGCGCGGCATGCGGCGCGCCTTGGGAACGACGCGCGGATCGGTCGTATAGACGCCGTCGACGTCCGTATAAATGTCGCAGCGGTCGGCGTGAATCGCCGCCGCGAGCGCCACGGCGCTCGTGTCCGAGCCGCCGCGGCCGAGCGTCGTAATGCGGCCGGTTTCCTTGTGGACGCCCTGGAAGCCGGCGACCACGGCGACCTCGCCGCGTCCGAAACCCTCCACGATTCCCTCGCCGTCGATCGCCTCGATACGGGCGGACCCATGGGCGTCATTGGTGCAGATCGGCGCCTGCCAGCCGAGCCAGGAGCGGGCCGAGATCCCGAGTTCCTGAAGCGCAATGGCGAGAAGGCCGGCCGTCACCTGCTCGCCGGAGGCGACGACGGCGTCATATTCCTTGAGATCGTAGAGAGGCGCGGCCTCCTTGCACCAGGCGACGAGCTCATTGGTTTTGCCCGACATGGCGGAGACCACCACCGCAACCTCGTGGCCGGCGTCGACCTCGCGTTTCACATGGCGCGCGACATTGCGTATGCGCTCGACATTGGCGACCGAGGTGCCGCCGAATTTCATGACAAGACGTGACATGGAACCGCGTTCGAAACCGGGCGCCGCTGTGCGGCGAGCGACCGAAGAGACCCTATTCGCCAATCCGGCAAAGCGGGCGTATATGTGACCGCGCCCGCCCCCCTGTCAACGGCGTAGGCCGCCCAATTCATTGCGGCGAAGACCCGGCCCAGAAGAGGTTCTCCAAGTGTCCGAAGAGGCGACCACCCCCCGTTCCGCCAGCGTCAACCCCGAGGATGTCGCGCGCTTCAACCGCCTCGGCGAGCTGTGGTGGGACAAGAAGGGCAAGATGGGGATTTTGCACGACATCAATCCCATCCGCGTCACCTATATCCGCGACCACGTCCGCCGCTTCCTCCTCGGCGATCACAGCGCGCTGAACGAAGCGCCCGAGCGGCCGCTCCAAGGCGTGCGAATCGCCGACATCGGCTGCGGCGGCGGCATCCTGAGCGAATCGCTCGCCGAACTCGGCGCGAGCGTCACGGGGATCGACCCGGCCCCCAACAATATCGCCGTCGCCAGCCGCCACGCCGAGAAAATGGGGCTCGAGATCGACTACCGGAACATCACCGCAGAGACCCTGGCCGAGACCGGCGAGCAATTCGACGCCGTCGCGGCGCTGGAGGTCATCGAGCATGTCGAGGGTCCCCGCGAATTCATCGCCATGCTCTCGCGGCTCGTGAAGCCGGGCGGCCTCATCTTTCTCGCCACCATCGACCGGACGATGAAAAGCTATGTTTTTGCGATTCTCGGCGCGGAATATGTCCTCGGCTGGGTGCCCAAGGGAACGCACGACCACGACAAATTCATCCGCCCCGACGAGCTTTCCGCCTGGCTGCGCCGCGCCGGCATGCGCGAAATCGACCGCGCCGGCATGAGCTTCCAGCCCTTCACGCGCAGCTGGCGAAAGAGCCACGACACGGATGTAAATTATCTGATGGCGGCCAAAAAAGAGCCCTGACGGGCCCGCCGCCTTGTTCGGGCCAGAAGCGGAAAGTAGAATTTTGCCGATGTTGAACGAATCAACGCTCCCCTTCTTCCCCCGGCGCGCGAATCGCCTTGTCGGACTGTCGCTCGCGACCGCCCTTTCGGTCGCCTTCGCCGCCGCGCCCATCCCGGCGCTCGCCAGGGACAAGCCGGCGCCCGCGAAAGACGCCAAGGACAAAAAGGACGCCAAGTCGACAGAAGACTCCGCCCAGGACGCCGGCAAGAAGGACAAGAAAGCCGGCAAGAACGACAAGGCGGACAAATCGGCCAAGCCCGATAAAGCGGACAAGACCGACAAAGCGGGCGATAGGGGCGACAGCGGCGGCTCCGGCAAACCGGAACAACTGGGAACCTATGGCGAATGGGGTGCCTATCTGGCGGTCAGCGGCCGTGACAAGACCTGCTACGCTCTTGGCCAGCCGAAAGACCGCCAGCCAAAGACCAAGCTGAAGGACACGCCCGGATATGTCTTCATTTCCTCGCGTCCTGGCGAGGGCGTTCGCAACGAGGTCGCGATCAACCTCGGTTATGCAACCAAGGACGGCTCCGCCGCCACCGCCCAGATCGATGGCGAGGATTGGGAGCTGATCACCAAGGGCACGAACGCCTGGGTGAAGGATCAGGGGAAAGAGAAAGAGTTTGTCGGGGCCCTGCGCGGCGGCGGCAAGCTGATCGTCAAGGCGGCCTCTTCCAAGGGCACGACGACCATCGACACCTATGCGCTGAAAGGGCTCTCGGACGCGCTCGCGCGCGTCGCTCAGGAGTGCAAATAGCCTTTCCCGCCTTTTTCCCTGATCCGCCGATTGAGAACGCCCGCGGCCACGCCGCGGGCGTTCTCATTTCTGGCCTGGGCTGCAGATTTACAGAATAGATTTGGTCCAGTCAGACAAAATCTCGTAGGTCCAAGTATAGTTACCAATGACTCCACGGCCTGTGGTCCTTTCTAGCCAAGCCGTTGTCGGTCATTTTGAGCCAGTCAACGACGGCTTCCCCCTGTTGCCTTGTTGGCGAGCGATGGCTGGATCGCCTAGAGGCCATGGGTGTTTTGGGCCATCGCTCTCTCTTGTCGATGCTGTGAGCCCGGCCGCCTGCGCGGTGGCCGGGCTTTGCGCCCACACGGCCGTCAACATGCAAGACCAGAACTGGCTCATTAGACCAGTTCTGCGATTTTTTACGTCTATACTATATCCAGTAATTTTATTACTTCATTAATGCGTCCTTTTGTCGCGTTTTATCTTGCCTTCTTCAATTTGATCGGATAGAAACAAGGCCTCGTCTCAACGAAAACAATGGGAGGGAAACATGTCTGTTAACGTTCACGGCGGCGCCGAGGTCGGAAAAATCCTGCTCTACATCGGCGGCTTCGTCGTCTTCGTCGTTATCGCCCTGACGTGGGTTCCGGAGCTGATTTCTCCGGACAGCGCCAACATCACCGGCAACACCGGCTCGACTGCGCGCATGATCCAGTAAGAGAAGCGAACGGCGTTCCGGGCTCCTGCTGGCCCGGAACGCCATGATCTGGCGGCGCTCGAAATTTTCCTGCTCGAGCCTGTTGCAATGCCAGATCGATTGATGCATAAGACGCCTCGTCGGCGGCTGGTGGCCAGCCAAACCGGCGAAACGGATGCGGGTGTAGCTCAGGGGTAGAGCACAACCTTGCCAAGGTTGGGGTCGAGGGTTCGAATCCCTTCGCCCGCTCCAAAGAAACTCTCCGCGAAAACCCTAAAGCGGAGGTCGGGGTAGATGCTCTCAACGCGCGCCCCCGCGAAGATCAATCTCACGCTTCACATTCTCGGCCGACGGGCCGATGGCTATCACGAACTCGAGAGCCTCGTCGCCTTCAGTGGCGCGGGCGATACGCTCGCTTTTGCGCCCGGCCCTGCCCTCTCGCTGGAGATCGCCGGCCCGACAGGCGCGGCCGCGGGCGCGGGCGACGACAATCTCGTGCTGCGCGCCGCCCGCAATCTCGCCGCGCGAATCGAGGGGCTGAAGCTCGGCGCCTTTCGCCTTGCCAAGCGCCTGCCCGTCGCGGCGGGAATCGGCGGCGGTTCGTCCGACGCGGCGGCGGCGCTTCGCTTGCTGGCTCACGCCAATGGGCTCGACTTGCAGGATTCCCGGCTACAGGAGGCCGCGCGCGTTACGGGCGCCGACGTGCCGGTCTGTCTTGCCGGCCGGGCGCGGATGATGCGCGGCGCGGGCGAATCGCTGGGGCCGCTCCTGCGCCTGCCGCTTCTGCCGGCGGTGCTGATCAATCCCGGCGTGCCGGTCGAAACGCGGCCTGTTTTCGAGCGGCTCGGCTTGCAGCCCGGGGAACGCGTCGGCGGCGCGAGCCATCCCGAGATCGGGCCGGCGGCGTCGGCGGCCGAGCTCCTCGCCCTGCTCGCGCGCGGCCGCAACGATCTCGAGGACCCGGCCTGCCTTCAGGCGCCTGTCATCGTCGACGTGCTGGCTGTGCTGCGCGCGGCGCGCGGTTGCAAGCTGGCGCGCATGTCGGGTTCGGGAGCCACCTGCTTTGCAATTTTCGCCACCCCCCAAGCCGCCGCCACGACGGCGCGCGCCATCAAGACGCGGCGCCCCGAATGGTGGGTGAAGACGGCCGCCCTGCGATGAAAAGGCGACCTCCGCAAAAAGCGCCCCCCAGCCGCGGGGAACGGCCGAGAGGCGAGCGCCCCGATCGCAGCTCCCGCCCACCGCGCGCGCAGGAGCGGCCCGCGGACGCCGTGCGCGGCCCATTCCGAGCCGCCTCGCCTGAGGTGGTGACGCTCTATGGCGCGCATGCGGTCCGGGAAGCCCTCACAAGCAGGCGACGAAAGCTTCTCTCGCTCTACGCAACGGAAAGCGCCCTGCCCCGAATCGCGGATCTCGCGAGAGCCGCCGGTCTCGAACCCCGCCCGACCGATTCGCACGCGCTGACGCGCCATCTCGGTGAAGAGGCCGTGCATCAGGGGCTTCTGCTGGAGGCGCGCCCTCTTCCCGAGGCCGATCTCTCCGACATCGAGACGAAGAGCGGGGTGGTCCTTGCGCTCGACCAGATCACCGACCCCCATAATGTCGGCGCAATCCTGCGCACCGCCTGCGCCTTCGGAGTCGACGCGCTGATTGTCACCGAACGACACAGCCCGGAATTTACGGGCGTGCTGGCCAAGGCGGCCTCCGGGGCGCTGGAGCATGTGACAATCGTTACAGTCGTCAATCTCTCCCGCGCCCTCGACGATCTGCGCGAGCGGGGCTACAGCGTGATCGGCCTCGATTCGGAAGGGTCGGAGCCGATCGAATCGATACGTCTGGCCGCGCCTCTGGCGCTCATCCTCGGAGCCGAAGGCAAGGGCCTGCGCCGGCTGACGCGCGAACGCTGCGACGCCATCGCTCGGCTCGATCTGCCCGGTCCCATCAAGAGTCTGAACGTCTCCAACGCCTGCGCAGCGGCTCTCACGGCAATCCATATGCACCTGCGGCCGCCGCAGGATTGACCTCGAGCCCGCTTGGGTGATTAGAGTAATATTGAGGCTTATGCCGGTTTAGCTCAGCTGGTAGAGCAACTGATTTGTAATCAGTAGGTCGGGGGTTCGAATCCCTCAACCGGCACCAATGAAATCAAAGACTTGAGACGAACATACCCCAAGCCATTGAGGCGACGGCCCTCTCGGGTATCGTTCAGGGTAACGATCAGGCGGATTTTTGCGCGGCGGAAAATTTTCCGGGCAAAGCTGCGGACGGAAAGGAGGCATGCGACCAGAGTTAACTAACGGCTATTGTTTAGGGAGAACGGACGTGGATCAAATCGAATGGATTTTCAGCATACCGAACACCGGCATTCGTAATTATCAGATTACGCGCGAGCTTATAGATCTTCCGCAAGATGTCTATTTAAGAATAAAGAGAGGCTACGACAAGCCAGATGGCGCAGAAATAAGTATCAGGATCGAGATTGTGCGCGCTGATAACTCGCATGATATCATCGAAAACATGTGGACAGGGGAGCTTCCATACTACGGCTATGGACGCCTTGTAATAGTAACCATTTCTTGCAACTCCATCGAATCTGGGATGGAAGGGAGACTGCATATAGCGTTCCAAAACACGTTGTTTACTGCGGCTTCATAGCATAGACTTGGGAAGTCAATTAGCGGCTCAAGGGGCATCCCTGCGGCCGTTCCTTGGGTCCAGCATGGTTGCTTGTCAGACGGATGATGTATTTTTTGTGGTTGAGGTTCAGCAAAGAAACCCCCTTTGCCGAATGCAGCAATAACCCAACAGCACGAGCGCCAAGCAAACAGCTTCGCTGCAAACGCGCTAATGCCGCAAAACCAAATTGTGCGCCTGCGTGCGGCTGGGATTACCGATCCTAGGGAACAGGCTAGGCGCTTCAATGTGTCAGAGGATGCGATGAGAATCCGCCTCGGGTTGTCTCGCAAGGTTTAATGCCGTCGTGGTGCCGCGCCATAAGACCGCGATTTTCCACAGGAAGCACCGCGGCCAGGAGCCTCTACGGCGGCAATACCTGAAGGGTGCCGGGCACGGCCCTGAGCAAGCCGTAGCCTAAACAGGTTACGGCGGATCAGTGCTGATTGAGTTAAGCGCGAAGAAACTCTTCCAAGCGGCGACGCTATCGGTAGCGAGCTTGTAGGCGTTATAGCGTTTACCTCCAAGGGTGATTTCTTGCTGCCCCGAAGTAACAACACCTTTCGGCGTCAAGTCGATCTTTAAATGAGTATTGAGGTTGTCGATTTGGCCTTCAGACCGAGGTTTTTTATCGAGCCCGGCGTGCTTTAACGAATTGCAGTAGTCGGCGACAATCCGCAACGGGCCTGTCTTGTTAATATAGGCCTCCACATCAATAAAAGCGGTCGCCGGGTCTTTTTTGACCCAGTCTTTGAGGTGATAACACTGATTGAAAAACGCCTCCGCAAGGTCACCTACCTCAGCGTTGTCGATATGAGGCCCGTTGTCTGTGCTGATGGTTTTCAGCTTTTCATAAACGCGCATCATGGCGTGATATTTTTTCGAGAAGGAGTAATCCATCTGAAGCCCCCGCGAACTCCCGGCCTACCGTTAGCGGGGCATCCCGCTGGCGAGGCAGCCTTGCATTACCAAGCCATTCTTCATTTAGGGCATGACAAACGCCCCGCCGTTACATCCACGGTCGGGGCGTTTTGAGTGCCCGGCTCGTAGCTCAGGCTTTCCCATATTAATTCACGATTTCAGGCTGTGCAATGGCGGCCGGCTCGGCGAGGTCTTCAGCGTCGGCCATGTCGGAAAGCTCCTGCTTGTCGATCAGGCCCTCGAGCCTATCGATCCGACGGTGGACATCGGCCGCGAGCGTGCAGAGAGCGTTTCGCTCGTCAACGCAGAGCGCGGCGCCATTGATCGAGATTTCTACGGCTTTCGCGTGCCGTTTTATGGAGGAGAGCTCCTCGAGCGCGTCGGCGAGGGTGATGCGTTCGGGCAAGCAAGCGTCGTCGGCGATATTCATTTTGTGGCTTGTCCTCATTGGTTTGATTTCAAGTGTATGTTATCGAGAGGCGAACGAATGTAATTCGTATATAATTTGTATGTCAATAAGCTGGGCAGAATGGCGAAAGAGCAGAAAAAAGAGCCAATTATCACGACGATGCGCTTCGATCCGACACTAAAAGCGGCTCTCGAAAAAGCGGCCAAGGCCGATCAGCGCAGCCTGTCTTCGCTCGTCATGAAAGTCCTTTCGGATTGGGCGAAAGAGAACGGCTGGCTCAAGTAGCGCCCCTCGACGAGGTGCTCGGTTGAAATAGCCGGCGGCAGGCAGGGATGTGCTTGAAGAAGGCCGCGCTGATACGGCCAAAAATGCGATAGGAGGATGGCGTGCCTTGGTGGAGTAAGGTGGAAGAAATTTATTATGATCTCCCCAGGATCGCCAACCATTTAGTCTTCGGCATCATCTTCAGTAAGTTCTTTCAGCACAAACTAGGATTTGTCCGCAGGCTGCGACAGGTCGCATCTTTTTGTATGGTGGCAGAAGTGATTTTTGTTTCTTTGGGATTTCTTTTATGGAGCTCGAAGTTAGTTAATTCGGCCGGACTATGCTTCGACATAGTGGGGGCTCTTATCTTGTTCCTGAGAGAGGAATGGGAAAGATTGCTTGAGCCTTACTCAGATACTGAGAAATACCCTTACGGCCCACCCTCTTACGTAACCAGAGACTGGTTCGCTTTTGAAAGCCCAGACGCCTTTTTGTATTTTGACGATGAAAGTGGCGAAACCTCTCCCGACATGACACAATACTATTACTGGCAGCGAGGCATTTTTCTTTTGGTTCTTGGCTTCGCCTTACAATTCATTGCTTTGTGGATGTGAGTAGGAAGTCAGTCTTCGTGCTGTTCATCCGAGGCGGACATAGTTAGTCCCTGTCCCGCCGCTCGATCGCATACGGCGGGACCGGCCGGCGGGGATAGCGGTCAAAGCCGCCGTTCCGGATCCCGTAGCTCCGCGAGCCGCGCTGATCGCGGATCTCGACAAAGCCGTTGTCGCAAACGGTTATGCTCTCGCCGCCGGCGTTTTGGTTCCGGCACACGCCAGCGGCCGCGGGCGCTGCGATCAGGAGCAGTAAGACGGCGAGCGGGAAGCGCATCCGGATCAATCCTCCTCATCCGTCTCGAGCATATCCTTGCCGATCTCATAGGCCTTGTGAAGATCGTGCATCACGTGTTTCCACAAGTGACAGGAGCTTCCGCCTGTCGCCATCTGGCTCATGAAGGTGGCACCCATCTTCTCGACAATGAGACGCTCCTGCCCGCGCGCCGCGAGCGAAATGAACGGGCGCGGCGGAATTTTCGACGTCCCCAATTCGTGAAAAACCGATTTCGGATCGGTAGAGCCGGCATAAGCGGAGACGGTATGCGCGTCTTCCCACTCGGCCCGAGAGCTTGAAATCGAGTCGCGCATCGTCCCGTCGCGCAGCAACGGCGCCGGGGTCGGATAACCGAGACGACGCTTTTCCTCGATCGTCTCAGGCTTCAACGCCGGCCACTCCGGCTGCTCATGCCCTATAAGCTGCTTCGCCTTCTTCGCGACCATCTTGGCGCCGACCTCGACGGCCTTTTCCGACGCCTCGCGAATATCGTTTTCGGCGCTGAGAAGCCGCGCGGCGAACTCGCTCAGTGTGATCGGCATGACGCGCCTCGCTTGTTCTCGAGCGCGGTCACAGTGTCGAGGATGAGATCGCCGAAAATGATCGCCTTCGCGAAAGCCGCGGCCTTCGAGGCCCCGGCGGCGAGGAGCTCGTTCTCAAGACGATTGACTGCGCAGCTATGTCGGCGAGCTTGCGCTCTTCCGGCGCGAAGACGAGAGGCTCGCAAAGCGCGGCGAGCAGCTCCGGCCGGATCGTCCCGGCGACGTGCCGGTAAATTCCGCGATAGGACTCGCGAAGCTCGGGAGTTGACGAGAAAACCTCGATCGACATATCGCCCCCATGAAACAGGCGAGGCCGCGCATGGACAATAACGCGACCCCGTCCCCTCATCCGCAACGCGGAATCCTATTTTACACTAAGCGCCAAGCGCGCGCAGCAATTCCTCGCGGCGCACATTGATTTCGTCGGCCCAATCGTGGAGCGGATCAGGCGCGAAATCAGGGTGAGTGAAATACTTGCGCTCCTCGGCGCGCGGAGGCGAAAAGAACGTCCGAATGAACTCGCAGTATCTCACGTTTCCATTCTGCGCGGCCTGATCGATCGCGCTGAGTGAGACATACGCCTGGCGCAGACGATCGAGAGCAGCCGCATATTCGGCGCGAGCGGCAGCGCGAGCGTTTTTCAGATCTTCCGGTGTCATAGCCATAATTTCCCCCTTTACGCCGCTTCGGCGACTTTTGCGAAATCGCCCGGCTCAATGCCGCTCTCGCGGCGAAGGTCATCCGTCGCCAGTGAAATGGCGCTGTGCATCTCGGCATAGCTGCGTTCGATCACGTCGATTTCCTCGAGCGCCTGGCCGAATTTCTCCTGCGTCACGGCGTCGGCCGTCGCTGCCCAAAAGTCATCAGGCAGGCCGCTGAGGAAGGCCGGAGCAGAAAGCGCCGCGACCTTAATCATCGGGTCCCCAGACGCGACTGCCTTCATGCGATCGGCCTGCGGAAGGCCGCGAAGGTAGCCGCGAATCTCAGCCATCAGCTCCGGCGCATGGTCGTGTTTAAGCGCCCGCTCGCGCAGAACTCCGCGCTGCGCCTTCATATCGAGCAGCCGATTTTGCGCTTGATTCTGGAGCTGTTTCATATGGCCGAGCGCTCCACTCGTGAGAACTTTCTCAATCGCAATCGCAACGCCTGCGCGGCTCAGCGTCGGGTCCGAGCGAATTTCCTTCGCCCTCACGGTGAATTTGCCGACGATCTCGAAGGCGGTCGCGAGATCCCCGGAAATATGCGCCGGGGCGTTTTTCGGAAGGCGCTCGAGGAAGCGAGAAAGTTTCAGTGCAGGCATGTTGCTTTCCTAAATTCGGAGAGGGGTTACTTTCATCGTCGCGCCGGCTTGCCCGATCGTCGACACAAGAACGCCAGCTACACAATTCGCAGCGTCGTCATGCGAGCCAGGCGCATGGTCGATACTGTCTCTGCCAGAACGCGCCGTCCGACGCTCAAGGCCGCAGAGCTGCGCAACAAGCTTTTTGTCATCGAGCAACTCGACGCGGCGCCCATTTATCAACGGCAAAAAATCGCGGAAGATGTCGCTCTTCGGCTTCTCGCTCGGCAGATACTCGACGCCATGCTTGCGAAATTGCTCCCGCGGCCACTCGCCAGCGTAACGGTCGCCACGAACGCGGCTGATCCGATAAGAGCGGAGCAGATTGCAAAAGTCCGCAACCACGTCCGACGGCGAGAATGGAGGCTTCACCACGCGCAGCGCATCTAGAACGCCGACATCGCCCTCACGATGCGCAATCGCCAGCGTCATTTCGTCTACGGAGCCGCCGGACGGGTCCACAAAGGCCGTGTAGTTATACTGCCAGAGCGGGCCGCGCTCGAAGACGTCAACGGCAATACACGCTTCGACAGCCTCGCGGGAGACAAAGGTTTCGATGTCGTTTCGGAACTCGCCCAACCATTCAGAACGCGCCGCCGCCGGGTCGCGCTCAATCTGCCTAGCGATAAACTCTTCGTCGATCGTCGGGTTGTAAGCCGTCGTCCCGCCCTTCGCGACCAGGATGCGGGGGTCGCCCTGCTCCCCGAAATGCTGTCGAAACGTCGTATATTGAAAGCCGCGCTTCGCGTAGGGCGAGCCGATCGTGATAAGTTGCCCGCGCGTCGTGATCAGCCCCGGCTTGACGGCCGCGATGATTTCTTCCGCCGGATTGCTGGAGTCGTCGCTGTGCCAGAACGCGATTTCGTCGCAGAGCGCGGCAATCAAGGTGAGCCCGCGAACGCCACGGAAATCAGCGGCGCGGACCTCGATTTCGACGCCGTTGGCCAGGGTGAGTGACCATTGCGTCCGGCCGTCGATCAGCTTCGACAGGGCCGGCGATTGCTGGAATGCGCCGTCGATGTAGCGCAATATCACCCTGGCTTGCGCTCGGTTTTCGGCGAGGATCAGCAGCACCCCGCGCTCGCCAGGACTAAGACAATCTGAATGGTCGCAGAGAGCCGCCTGATAAACGGCGAGGGCCGCAATTCCCGAGGATTTGCCGGACCTACGGCCGCCGATGACGTGCGCCTCTTCCACGCGCCCCGCAGGCGGCGTCTCGCGGCCCGTGAGGCGACGAAAATGGGCAAGCTCCGAGTCGGTCAGCTCTTCGCCCTGGCTGGCCATGAGGATCGACCGCATCGGCGCGCGAGACTCGCCGCCCATGACCCCGCCCAGGAGCAACGGATCTTCGAAGGCGCGGCGCAAAGAGACGAGCGGCTTCATTCTGCGCCCTCGCTATGCCGGCCAGGGCGGTCGCCGGCGGGCAGATCGCCCTCCGCCTGCAGGATCGTGCCTGCGATAACCTGTCGCGCTTTGGCGGGCTTCGCGGCCGGCTTCTCGGCATGTCGCGCGATGATCTCGGCGAGCGTCGGCTCGATCGTCTTTACCTTCCGGTCGAGCCCGATCGTCTCGGCAATGCGGCGAATGTGGCTCGAAAGGCGCGCGAGAAGGTCGACGTCGATCGTCTTGCCGCTGGCCAGATCGACCTCTAGCCGCTCGGCCTCGCAAGTGAGGGCCGCCACGCGTCGGATTAGGGACAGGCGCAGCTCAGACAGGGCGCCGACGCCGCCCGCGTCGTCGACATAGCCGGCGACCAAGTCGCGATAGCGGCGCGCCCAGAGCGACCGCCCGTCGACCTCGCCCGCGAAGAGCGACCTTGAATTGATCTTGCCGGAAATGCGGGCGTTGGTGACGCGCGAGCGCCCTCGCGGCTTCAAATTGTCTAGCTGTCTGCTCTCGCTCACGCCTTGCCTCGCTATGTGGTATCTAATTACCACATATTCGAGATAAAGAAAGCCCGACGAGCAGCCGCACCGTGGCGGAGGCGTTCGGGAAAGAACACCGGCATGTGCTCGAAGCCGTCGATAACTTGTTGAAATCTTTAGCTGCCGAAAATTCGGCGGCTCTGTTTCGTGATGTCCGCGCCTTTCACGAAGGCGCGCAGCGCATCGTCCGCTCTTTCGAGATGACCCGCGACGGCTTTACGCTGCTCGCGATGGGCTTCACCGGTGAGAAGGCGCTGCGCTGGAAGCTGAAATATATCGACGCCTTCAACCGCTGGAGGCGGAGCTCCGCAACAGCGGCGGCGCCGCGCTCGCGCAGGATACGCGCGGCGGGCTGGATCGGCGGGCGGGAGACTCAGGCGGCGTCGCGAGCCCTCTGGATCAAGCGGCGATCGACGTCGAATGCCTTCGCGAGCGAGTAGACGGTCTCGCCCTTCGCGAGGCGCGCGCGGATCTCGGCCTGTTGCTCTTCGGTGAGCCGAGACGGGCGGCCCGGCTGCTTGCCTTCGGCCTTCGCGCGCTCGATCCCCGCGGCCGTCCGTTCGCGCAGGAGATCGCGTTCAAATTCGGCGACGGCCGCAATGACGCCCATGGTCATCTTTCCGGCGGCCGATGTTAGATCGACTCCCCCGAGGGCGAGGCAATGAACGCAGACGCCGCGCTCGGCGAGCTGATCGACCGTCTGGCGCACGTCGATCACGTTCCTGCCGAGTCGGTCCAATTTCGTGCAAATCAGGACGTCGCCAGCCTCAAGGCGATCGAGCAGCTTCGCGAAGCCGGGGCGCGCCGACGCCTGGAGGCCGCCGGAGACGGTTTCGGCGATGACGCGCGAGGGCTCGATCTTGAAGCCGGCCGCCTCGATCTCACGAATCTGGTTTTCGGGGGTCTGATCGGCGGTCGAGACCCTGCAATAGGCAAAGGTTCTGCTCATAGCTGCTTCCCCATATGTGCTAAACTGCCCGATATTAACGCACATATGAGCGAAATGCGCAATAGCTACTTTCGCACATGGTCGCTTTCTACCTGTGCGCAAACGATCGGTTTGGCACAGGGGCTCGAAGCGATAGGGTTTTTCGATACTGGCGCAACTTGCGCCGGTTTTGGCGTCCGACATTCAGGCGCTCTGGCAGGAAGCGACGAAGAGAGGGGCGGGCGGCGCGAATAACCCTAACCGCGACCCTGAGACCGGAAGGTTGTTACCGAAGGAGAATGAGGAGGGTCGCCCCCTCAACGTTGATAATATAAACGTTGAGGAGAAGCCGCGCCCAACCGGCACATCCGCCGCCGCCGGTCTCCGCACTCTACAAAAGCACGCAGAAGAAGGCCGGAGCGCCCTACACCGACCTTTTGTCGCAACTTGCGACGAAAGTCCTTCCTTCCTGTGAGAGGCACTGACGCGAAAAAGCCCGCCTGCGGGCGGGCAGTTTCTAACGCTAAGCTTCTTTGAGGCCGGACTCGCGCGTGAGCGGCCCATCGTCACCAAACGGACCTCTCGCGTTGCACTGTCGCACGGCGGCTGCCGATAAGCGAATCGCGCCCGAGGCGCGGAAACTGTCGCAAGTTGCGACAGTATCGCTCGGTCCGATTTCGGCGAGCGCAATGCGCCAGCGCACTGACAAAGATTCCGCCCGGCAATTATGCGTCCGGTTCCGCTCGTGGCCACACGGCGGAAAGAGAAGCTGCCGAAGCTCCCAGAGCCTCCGGCGGCTTCTCGCCGCTACCACCCGCCGCTCTATCTTCGGAACGACGGTCGAGGCGCGTGTGGCAACCTCTCTCGGCCGCCGGGCGGCTCGCTTTCGCCATGGGGCGGGCCGCCCCTACACCCCCACCATCCCGCATGCGAATGGCCGAGGCAGAGGCGCGGAAAAGTTATTGGACATCGAACAGACAGCGCTCAAACTCTTGGCGTGGCCGCACTAACCCCTGCCGTTGGAGCCACGCTTCTCGCCACACCATCTTGAGGTATTCGCCAAAGGTTCGATCATAATTGAGCCGGCGCCGTTTGCCGTCCTGGTGAAGTTCGTGAGCGTAGCGCATGATCTTCGATCGGTCATACCGATCACGCCCGTCGAGAAGCCATGCCATGCCGCTCCTCCCTGCCCGGCGCGCCCTATCTGTGGAGAGATAGCAGGGCATTCTGTGGGTGACGCCCCGAGACCGCCCACCCCGCCCGGCCGAGCCCCGCCGGAGAAGGGCGACGCCTCGGCTTGGTCCGCCCGAATGCCCAAGGCCTCGCCGAAGCGCGAACGCTGCCGGTATATGGCCAAGGCCGAGGCCCGACAAAAAAGCGTCGCGAAGGCGAAAGTCTCAGGGGCCCTTCTCTCCCCCTTTCCGTCCCGTCCAGACGAGCGACCGTGGCTTGCGTCTCTGTCGCATGTGCCGACGGGAACGGCGGAGCCTGATCCGTCTATTGGTGGGGCCGCACTTGTGCAGCGTCAGTATATTGGTGGGGCCGCACTTGTGCGGGACCATACTTGTGCAGCGTCACGCGGTCAGACTTGGGACAGCTTCCGACGCCTCTCCCATGTCCGGCGAGATATGCCCTCGGCCTCCCATGGCCGTGTCCTCGAGAGCGACTGAGCCTCGTAGTTCTCGCGGGGGTTGCAGCCTGCGGCCCGGCTCTTCTGCTCCTTCCGGAGGCGGCTTCTTTCCCGCCCGTCTCTCGACGCCTCGGTGCGCTTTTTTTCAAGGTGCTCCGCAAAGTCGATCACGATGCCCATGTCGCTGTCCTTCGCCTTCTTGCGCCGCGAATACCAGGTCCGTCGCGAGATCCCTTCTGACTCCCAGGGCTTCGTCCGCGAGAGGCTGTGGCGCTCATAATCCGCGCGGGGAGTCGCCCCTTCCGCGCGGCGCTTGATCGTCCTGTGCTGTTTCTTCCGCTCGCTCCGGGCCCGTTCCCGCGCCTCAGGCGAGCCGTCATAGGTCCCGAGGTTCCACGCCTTTGCCTCGGTGCGGACGGCCTCGGTTATTCCGAGCTCGCGGCCGATCGCGTCCATACTGATCATGAGCCGGTGAGATCGGCGGGCGCGGTCGGACATGCGGCGGCGCCAGGCCGTCGTCTCGGCGATCTGTGCACGGATCTGCGCGGGCGTGCATTCGAGGCCGCATCGGCACGCATGGTGGGCGAGCGTAGCGGCGCTGAAATCGAGATAGACGGAAGGCGGCCGCCTCCCCCGCCGCGACTCCTGCGCTTTTGGCGGGAGGGCGGAGAGGATATTGGCGAGCGTCTTCAACCATGGTCCAGCCGGCAGGATTTCCCCGCCGGCGCGCATGACCTCTGCGACCCGGGCCAGCTCATCGAGCCGGACGGTCGCAAGGCTTTTAGGAGGGAGGCCGCAGAGCTTAGCCATATGCCTGCCGCGCCTTGGCGAAGGCGATCGCGCGCGAGCGAAGCCAGTTCCTTGTCTGTAAGGACGACGGCTTCGGCATTGCGGTTGCGAGGCGATCGGCGTTGGGCCAGTGGCCGTATTTGTTTTTGAATTGAGTCGCGGGCCATCCGGGCTTCAGCGGCTCTTTTCCGCGCGCCATGCGCTTGGCGTTTTCCTCGGCCCAATAGCCTTTGACCTCGGCGTAGAACTTGGCCTTTTCGTCGATCGTAACGATCGGCCTGCCAGACTCGCCGCTGCCGAACCGCACGAGCTCGCCGTCGCGCGCGATGACCTCGGTTTTGGCGTGCTTCCGGGCGCCGCATTGAGGGCACACGTCGACGTGCTGGGGAATGACTGCGGCGCATTCCGTGCAAAGTCTGGGGAGCGGCTCGCGCTTCTCCCTTGCCTTCTTCGCGCGGTTGTCTTTTTCGCCGTCGTCGAGCTCGTCATACCAAATATCGGTCGCGAGCCCGAGGCGCAGGGCGTTGCCGGCATGGTCGAGAATGATGCAGTTCTCTTTTCCGGGCGCCGTCCGAAGGCCCCTGCCGATCGATTGGCAGTAGACCATTTCGCTGCGGGTCGGATGCGCGTCGATAATGCAGCGAACGTCGGAGTCGAAGCCGACAACCAAAACGCCGACATTGGCGATAATCTTCGTCTCGCCTCGGTGAAAGCGATCGATGATCGCCCGGCGGTCAAGATCGCTCGTGAAGCAGTCCAGGTATTCGCACGCGATGCCCGCCTCGACGAAACGTTCCTGCACATGCTTGGCGTGCGCGCGGTCGACACAGAACGCAATGGTCTGCAGGTTCTCGCCGAGCTTCAACCATGTTGAAACGATGTCGCCGACGAGCTGCTTCGTATTGACCGCCTCGGCGAGCTGGGCCTGGTTGTAATCGCCCGCCGTTGTCTTAACGCCCTCCAGGTTCGGCTCCGGCGTCGGCGCGTAGACCACGAACTTGGACAGCCGGCCCATAGCGATCAGCTCTGCCGTGCGGCAGGCGACGACGAGCTTCGGATAGAGCTTTCCGAGCCCCTTCGACCAGGGCGTCGCGCTCAACCCCAGAAACAGCGCCTTCGGGTTTTCGCGCATCAGGCGGATCATGACCTTATGCACAATGTGCGCTTCATCGAAGACGTAGACGTCGAAGCGAGGGAGGCCCTTTCTGCGCTCCAATGTTTGGACGCTGGCGATCTGGAGCGGCTGGGTATGGTCGGTCAGAAAATGGTCGCCTTGAACGACCCCGAACTGCAAACCTTCCCGGCCGAAATCCACGACGGTCTTATCTATCAGGCTAAGCCGAGGGACCGTGAAGCAAACGGTCAGTCCCGCAGCGACGTAGGCGGCGATCAGGTGCGCTGCCGTCAAGGTCTTCCCGAAGCCGGTGGCGGCTTCGAACATGATCCGCCGGTGACCGTCGAGGCGCGCCGCATCAAGTTTGCGGAGCGCCTCCTTCTGGTCGGGGAAGAGCTCGCGCAGGCGATTGTGAGAAGCAAAGAGGGGAAGGTTCATGCCCTTACCCCCTTTGCTGCGGCGCGCGCCAGAAGCTCGTCAATCCGACGCTTCTTTCTCCAATGGGGGTCGTAGCATTGTCCGAGACGAACGCGGTTACGGACCTCCTCAACAGTGTCGCGTTCGAAAGGAGTCAGCCATTCGGCGTCAATCAACACATCGAGCCAGGCGCGGCGCTCGAAGTGCGTAAGGCTGTCAAACGCGGGCGGGACGGAAAAAGCCCTGCGCGTCGGTTTAATTCTGGAACTTGCATTCGGGTTGACCGAAGCGGCGAGGTCGTGAAGGTCAGCCCCTTCCGACGCAAGGGCAGTGACAATCGCGCGCGCGGTCGCGAGCACCTCGCCGTCCTTGTCGCTGCCGAGTAGCGGGATCAGCTTACCGAGTCTGGCTTTCAGGAACGGCGTCATGCCCGACCCCCGTCCTTCGCCCGAGCGATCGCCCGCCGGCGGTGGGCTTTCCACGCTGGGACGAGCAGATCCATGTCGCTCGCGATTGCCTTCATGGCTGCGTGGGTTTCGTCCACGTCGTCGAGGTGGAATGTAATCTGTGCGCAGATCAGGGCGTCCACCGCGGATTTCATCTTGCTGATGATGAAGCGCGCCCGAAGGTCGTCTTCGTCGCTCCACTCAGCTTGCTTGCGGTTGTCGTTCGTAGTATTTTTCTCGCCGAGATTGCCGGGCAGGGAAATCTCTTCGGGGTCGCCTTCCGCGCCAGCGCGCGGGCCGGCGGCCCCGTCCGTTTTGGGGGCCTTCATTCTCAGGCCGCCTCCCCGACCGAAGCGCGGATGCGAGAGGCCTTCCAAGCCTCCAAAGCGTCGACGTCGAAGTAGCAACGAGTGTGGATTTTGACCGGCTGAGGAAACCCGAGCTGCGGGTCACGAACCCAGCGGTCGATAGAGCGCGGGGTTACGTTGAAGTCGCGGGCAACCGCGGGCTTCGGCTTCAGCTTCTTTTCGGACTGCATGAGCGCCTCTGTCTGTAATTGAACAGCAAAGGCAAGACTGCTCAGCGATTGGCGCGTCGTCTCACGCCAAAACCGTTACCCTTGAAAATGGCGTGGTCAGGTGTCGCCATTGGCAGCAATTCTTTTCCGAATTTTTCCGACTGCCTTTTCAATCGATTCAAGCGTAGTGTGCGCGTGAACGTCGCAATGCTCGAACACGGATTTTATAAATCGAACCGCTGGCCCTTGCTTCGTCAGGCCGCTTGGCCCTACCGCTTCCTGATAAAGTTCAAACAAATAAGCAGCTTGTCCCTGCCACATTTTAGAAGGGGAAAAAAAGGAGGGATCATCATAGGTTTCACGGAATTTCGGGGCCATCGGTCGCTTTGTAAAATCCGGAATTGTTGCCAGCCAATCGGCGAGAGCTTCGGCATCTGCGGTTGATTCAGCATCGTGGACAAACCGCGCTGTCTCTTCCTCATGCACAGCGATCATCATCGAATAGCGCCGTAGATCATTAGCCGCCTGCTGCGCTCGCTCGTAAATGTTCTCCTTTTTTAGTTGCTCGGCTAGCCATAGACGATCGTCGATAAGCGAAGGAATATCGCGGATGAAGTGAACGAGCGCGGTGAGCTCGTCGAGTTCCGGCTTACGGGGTGCCCCCGCCTCCGCAAGCATGTCCGCCACGTCCTGAGCTGCTATGTCCAAGGACGGGGCCATAGATCATACCCTCGCGCTGGCGAGGTTGACGACGTTCCGCGCCGGGGCGCCGATAACAATTTCGTCGAGGCGACGGGCCCACGCGTCAAGGGCGGCCCGCTTCTCAGAGCTGTAGCTATACCGATTGTAGACGGCAGCAACCCCCTTAATCGTTCCGCTTTTATGATTGAGAGCGGATTCGACTATGTGCGGGGCGATGCCGATCGCCGCCATTCCACTCGCAGCGGTGCGCCGGAGGTCGTGAATTTTCCACGGCTCGATTGCCGTCCCTTGCCCTGTCCCGGCGGCCATCGCGCGGTCGACTTGGGCCTTGAATCTTGAGAATCCAGAAACCGGCGTGCGGCCGTTCGTCGTGAAAACGAGCCCGCTGCCCGCGATCCTTGGCAGGCTCTCCAGAATCCGCACGGCGGCGTAGCTGAGGGGTATCTCATGCGTAACGCCATTCTTGCAGCGCTCTTTAGGAACCGTCCAACTGCGCGCGGCGAGGTCGACCTCGCTCCAGGCCATCTCACCTACTTCATCTCGCCTGGCCCCGGTCAATAAAAGCAGCTTCGCCAGCGGCCCAAATGGCCAGCCGGAGGCCTCGAAGGCCTGCCACGCAACGCGGATTTCGTCCTCCGACAGCACCCGGTCGCGGGATTGCTCTGCCGCCGGCGCCCTCACCTTCTCGCACGGCGACTCGCCGATTATCCCGCGCTCGACCGCCCACCCGCAAAGGCGACGGAAGGCTGCAAGCGTTCGGTTGGCGACGATCGGCGCGCGGTCGGCGATCTCGTCCAGTCGGGCGTGAAGATCCGCGCGGGTGATTTCGCAAAGGCCCCTGCCCTTCCATGGCTCGGCGATCTCACGGCGCAACAAGCGTTCGGTCTCGCGCCATGTGGCTTCCCGTGTGTTCCGGCGGGCGTAGCGTTCAAGGAAGGTCTCGACCACCCGCTCGATGGCGTCGCTCTCCTTCCGCTCCTCAGCCCTGGCAGCAGCCTTCTTGGACTGCTTCTCAGCAGCCGGGTCTCCGCCCTTCGCTATGACCGTCGCCGCGTCGCTGGCGAGCTCGCGCGCGGCCTTGAGGCCGATGGCAGGATAGGCCCCCAGGGTGAGTTTTTTAGGCTTGCCGGCGACGCGGTAGCGGTATGCCCAGCTTCCGGTGCCCGATGGCTGGAGAACGAAATATAGGCCCCGAAGAAACCCGTCCGGGACCTCCCGACGCTCCAGCCCCGGCTTCAGCTTCTCAATTGCGGTGACGGTCAAATCTTTCGCCATGCTCGCCCCCTCGCCGGAGCCACTGACGGGCCACCGACGGGCCACTGATTGCCCGATTGAATGGAATCAAAACACTGCGAAAACAGTAACGCTTGCGTTCCGGGTAACGACCGGGTATCGGTTACCCTGCTTCTTAGAGTGTTACCCTGTGTCCTAGACAATGCAGGACATGCGAGGGAAAATCAAGCGTTTCTTAGCTGAGGCGACCGCACGGCTTCCTGATTTGTCCGCGCCTTTCTAGGCAAAAATCCTGATTTGTAATCAGTAGGTCGGGGGTTCGAATCCCTCAACCGGCACCAAATCGTGCGATCGTTTTTCTGGTTGCCCGAATTGCCCGCGATTTTACGGACCATGCGATCGCGCGGTCGACGTTCCGCTGTCTCAATGGGTCGCTGGCGCGCTAGTCATGCGTCGCATCCTCGCGGAAGGACGCGACCTCTCGCGCGTCCCCCGTGTCTCGTCGCTCGACGATCAGGCTCATGGCGCACCGCAAATGGCCCTCGGCCTCATCCAGCGCCGCCTCCGACTCGCGGAGCCCGTACCCCTGGAGCAGCAGAAAAGCCAGCTTTACGCTTCCGCCCGCGTGTTGCAGAGCCGCATGGATCTCTCCGCCGCTGCGGCCCGTTAGTCGGGACAGAATTTTTTCGCTTCGCCGGACGAGCTTCTTGTTCGAGGCCTGCACGTCAACCATCAGGCCGTCATAAACCCGACCGAGCAAGATCATCACGAGGGACGAAAGCAGGATAAGCGTGATCCGCTGGGCGGCGCCCGCCTTCATGCGCGTCGAGCCCGCGATCGGCTCCGGGCCCGTCTCGAGAAAGATCGGATGATCGGCCTCGTGAAGAAGCGGCGTACCCCGGTTATTGGCGACGCCAATCGTCAGCGCGCCCCTTCTTTTCGCCTCGCGCAAGCAGGCGAGCGTGAAGGGCGTCGTGCCGCTCGCGGCCAGCGCAATTACCACATCAGCCTGGCCGATCTCATGGCGAGCCACGAGTTCAATCGCCTGCTGGTCTTCGTCCTCGGCGCCTTCAACAGCGTGCAGAAGCGCCTTGTGTCCGCCCGCGATCAGCAGCAGAAGCCGGTCAGACGGCCAGCCGAAAGTCGGCATCAGCTCCGCCCCGTCCTGCGCCGCCAGACGGCCCGACGTGCCGGCCCCCACATAAACGAGCCGCCCCGACCCTCGCAGCCTCCGCTCAATCGCCAGCCCCGCCCGCTCTATCGCAGGCCGTGCGGCCCGCACCGCCGCAACGGCGGAAAATTGCCCCTCGATGATCGACTCGAGGATCTCGCCAGGCTCCCAGAGGTCGATCTTGGCGTAGCGCGGGCTTTGGCGTTCAGTCTCCATAGGACACATGGCGAAATTCCAGCTGACAACCCGGATATGGCCAGCGTGAGGGGAAGTTCAAGCGAAGCTTGAAACCAGGCGTATCGCATGTGCGGAAGTCGCGCGGAGGGTCAGCCAACGCGCTCATGCGACGCATTCATCCGCCTCATTGCAGCTCAGACTTCCATTGCTGTGTGAGCGAGGCGCCAGCTCAAACGATCTCGTTCACACCAAGCAATCAAACGCGCGCGCCTTCCTCAACGATGCAGGCAATGGATGTGAGCGGAGCCGACGCCATGACTGAAACTGCATGTCAGTAAAGATACTTAACCCCTTCGGACACCTATCCTAAAAGGCGCCTGTCAGTGCCTTTGTGTGGCCATATTTCCTTACTCGAAGCGCCAAAAAGGCGGCTTCGCCCGTAGTATGGAGGAATACTCATGAAGAAGCTCCTTCTCATTCCTGCCGCTCTCATTTTTTCAACGAGCCTGGCGTTCGCGCTCGACCTGAGCCAGACATCTCACGTCACCCAGTCGATCGGCACCACCTCGGCCGGCAGCTTCGCCCTGAACCGCGCTTTCGTTTTGCAGGCGCAAGTTCCGATTGGCCAGCGGCATGGCGACCTTTCGCAGACCGCGACCGTCGACCAGTCGATTGGCACCACCACGGGCGGCAGCAGGGCCATCAACCGGGCGACGGTTATTCAGGCGCAGGTCCCGATCGGCGGCTTCGTTTGGTAAGATCTACCAGACTTGTTGAGTTGAAACAGGTCGCGGCCGAGATCGGCCGCGACTTCGCTTCGGACGCGATTGCGTCCCTGCCTATCGTCGTCGGCGAGCCCGCCGCAAAACGAGGAGCAGCAAAATGAGATATTGGCTTATTCCTGTGCTTGTCTGCGTTGGAGCCGCCCAGGCCCACGCGGGTAGTTTCATCGGCGCCAACATCAACAACCCGATTGTGAGCGTTAAAGGCGGGGTGTCGGTGGGGCCATCCAACAGCGACACCGCCAACCAGAACAGCTTCGTCAATGCGTACGCTGTTCAAAACCTCGCCGTCGGCGGCAATAGCCCCAGTAACAATACGAATGTCACCCAAAAAGGATTTGCAAACGCCTACGCCGGCCAAAACATCGCCATCTCCAACGGCGCGCCGGGCGGAAACCCCAGCAACAATACAACCGTCAAACAAAAAGGGGTGGTGAATTATGTAGGTCTCGGCCAGCATATCCAGTCCGCGCCTCTCATGCCAATGGGCGGCCCCTGATCGCTTCGGCGCTCCAGATAAAAGGGCGCAGAAATGAAGCAATGTCTGCCTGGCCAGGCTAGGCCGCGCTTAGTCGCCTTCCACTGAGCGCGACCGCCTGGGCGACTCGACTGCAAGGAGTTTGCGATGAAAACGCGCGGCGTCACCCTTCCCGTTTTAGTCATCCTCCTCTCATCCGGCGCCGCCCTTGCCGACGCCCTGATCGTGTCGAGCGTCAATTCCAACGGCGGAACGCAGTCACTCAGCGTGACCAATACGAATGGTCTCGCGACCGCCATGGTCAATGGCGTTCCGGTAACGCTGCCTTACAGCCAAAACGGGACGACGATCAGAATAATAAATGGCTTCGGCCTGCTGCCATTGCAGTCTCCTCAGGTGAACGCTCTCAGAGCATGGCAGCAAAATCACGCCAAGGAACTGGGACTGTTCCGATAAAGATATTTTCCCGAGGACGGGTCTAGCGCTATGACATTTTTATACGCGGATCGACCAGACAAGACCCCCGGCATCGACCGTCAGTGGCGCGCCTCGAAACATGCGATTTTGGCTTATTACGTCGGAGGCTGGCACAAAGGAGAGTCGCCGCTGGATGCTCTCGCGCGCGCTCTGGACGTTGCGCCGGATGATATTTTGAACCAATTGTCGAACCATTCAACCGATCGCGACGAATTCGACCTGCTCTCAAGCTGCCTTGGAGCAGGCTGGCTGGATCTCTCTGAGCTGAGCATTCAGGATGGGGTCGCGTTCCTGGTCGCGCTTGTCAACAAGAAGCTTGCGGGCGTCCCCCCTGAAGTTCGGGCTTATTTCGGCGCGCCCATGAAGCTGAGGCCGTTCCAAAATTTGCACTCCGTTCCCCGCTTTTCCAGCATTCATGGATCCAAGCAGTAGCAGGCCCGGGTATCGAAGTTATTGAAACCTTCCGCGGCGGCTGGTCAACTTCGTCATGGTCAGCTCTGCTTGGTTCTCTTCGATCCTTTCGATTATCCAACGGTAGCCAAAGGCGCTCGGAGCGTAAGTGCGCGGGCGCATGTCTCTGACGGTGATCGCATCAGCCCAGGCGCTTGAGCCGCTCCTTGTCGATAATCGCTTTTTCGACCTCACTTCTGAGGGCGGTCAGGTTTTCGGCCTGATTTTGCAGGGCGGTGAGGCTCATGAGGGTCTTTTCGAGCATCAGGATCGGAAGATTGGCGAAGTCCTCCTTGCTGGTCGCGAGATAGAAACACAGCGCCTCGCGAAGGACATGCTGCATCCTCGCCGTCGAGTTTTGCCCGGCCGCCTTCAACGACTCCCATTCATCGGAAGTGAAGGCGACCGGGAACTCGGCCATCTCCTGTCGCCATGGCGCCGCCTCTTTGGACCTCTTCACCCTCCGCTCCCTTCGTCGTTGCTTCGAGTCGACAGATCGCTCACCTCTTGCAATAGCAGCGTGACCTGGTGTTTTTGTGGCCAACTTGCCTTCCCGCGCAACCGGCTCAATTTTTATTGATCGACCGCTAGCCGAAACGACAAACATCATGCCCCTCCCCGACGCACAGATGATTTCGGACATGCGAGCGGCGCCCGAGGCCGTGAGGCGGCAGGAGGCGGCTCTCGCAGAAGTTTTCCAGGCTCTGGCGGAACGGTTGCGGCGCAAGCCGCCGCAACTCGTCGTCACCTGCGCGCGCGGCAGTTCCGCCCATGCGGCGACCTTCGGGAAGCACCTGATCGAGCGATATCTCGGCACTGTGGTCGCCGCCGCCGCGCCGAGCGTGACGACGATTTACCATCAGCCTCTGCGCCTTGCTGATCAGCTCTTCCTCGCAATTTCGCAGTCCGGCGAGAGCAGCGACATCGTCGAGCAGGCCGCGTCGGCCCGCGCCGGCGGCGCCGTGACCGCCTGCATTACGAACGACCCGGCGAGCGCGCTGGCGCGGGCCTGCGAATTCGTGGCGCCGATGGCGGCAGGGCCTGAGCTCAGCATCCCCGCAACCAAGACATTCATCGCGTCGGTCGCGGCGCTCGCACGATTGGTCGCCTCTTGGGCAGAGGACGAGGCTCTCGCGGAGGCGTTGCGACGATTGCCGGATCGCCTCGCCGCCGCCGGCGAACTCGACTGGAGCCGCCTCCTGGACAGCTTCACCGCAGCCGAAAGCCTCGTAACGATTGGGCGCGGGCCGACGCTTGCCATCGCGCGGGAAGCAGCGCTCAAGCTGAAGGAAACGTCCGATCTCCATGCGGAAGCGTTTTCCGCTGCCGAATTCCTCCATGGCCCCATTGCGCTGGTCGCGCCGTCTTATCCCGTGCTCATGTTCGCGCCGACGGACGCCGCCGCCGTGGGCATGACAGAACTTGCCGCCGACCTCAGGGCCAAGGGGGCGGCGGCCTTCATCACGTCCACGCTCGCGTCGGCGCCGGACCGGCTCCCCGCGCTACCCGATGATCATCCGGAGACCGACGCAATCTGCCTCATTCAGAGCTTCTACGCCATGGTTGTTCGCCTGGCGGCGATGCGCGGGACGAATGTCGATAAACCGCGCCATCTGCGCAAGATCACGCGGACTCGATGAGCGATATGTCCCGACATGCAGTGGCTGCCGATGTCGTTTTCGACGGCGAAAGCCGGCGCGACGATTTCGCCGTTGTGATCGAGGGGTCTCGAATTGCTGCGCTGACGCGGCGGTCGGACCTTCCCTCCACGATCGAGGTTTATCACGCGCCCCCCGGCGCATGGCTCGCGCCGGGCTTCATCGACATTCAGGTCAACGGCGGCGGCGATGTTCTTTTCAACGCCGATCCCACCCCAGCTGCGCTTGTCAAGATTGTCGAAGCGCATCGCAAGTTCGGCGTGACGGCGCTGCTGCCGACGATCATCACCGACAGCGACGAGGTCATGACTGCGGCGCTCGAGGCCGTGGGCGACGTCATGGCGCGCGAGCCCGGCGTTCTCGGCATCCATCTCGAAGGGCCGTTTTTATCGCCAGAAAAACCGGGCGTTCACCGGCGCGACTTCATCCGCCGCCCGCAGCGGCATCATGGCCAAATGCTTGGCGCGTTTCGCAAGGGGGTCCTCCTGGTGACGCTTGCGCCCGAGGAAACGCCCGACGGCTTCGTCGCCGAACTTGTCGCTTTGGGCGCGAAGGTCGCGCTCGGCCATTCGATGGCGACCTATGAACAAACGCGCGCCGCGATGGCCGAAGGGCTCACCGGATTCACGCATCTCTTCAACGCCATGCGTCCGCTTGCCGCCCGCGAGCCCGGTCCTGTCGCGGCGGCGCTGGAATCCCCGCAGGCTTCTTACGGACTCATCGTGGATGGCGAGCATGTAGCGCCGGCCATGCTCAGGCTGGCTTTGCGCGGCGTCGGGCGCCCCATGCTCGTGAGCGACGCCATGCCGCCCGTCGGCGGCATGCGCGACAATTTCGATCTTATGGGCAGGCGCATCGCGGTGCGCGATGGCAGTTGCCGCACACAGGACGACGCGCTCGCGGGATCGTTGATCGAAATGGCCAGCGCGATCCGCAACTGCATCCGGCTTCTTAGCCTTCCACTGGAGGAAGCACTGCGGTTCGCCTCGCTCAACCCGGCCGAGTTTCTCGGTCTCGGCCAGTCGCTCGGTCGTCTTGCGCCGGGCTACCGCGCCGATATGGCGGCGTTCGACCCCAAAGACATTTCGGTCTTTGCAGCCTGGGTCGCGGGGGAAAGATCGGATTACCGCCTCGGCGCTCCATAGGCGACTATGGAGTCATTCGGCCGCCGATTTTTCCCGTTCGGTCATCCGAACATCGTCACGAAGCGCAGGGATGGTGAAATAGAACGCCGCGCCCTCCCCCGGCTTCGCTTTTACGCCAATGCCCCAACCATGGCGGTCGGCGATCGACTTGCAAATCGCGAGCTCGATCCCCGTTCCGGGATATTCCGTCTTGTTGGGAATATGTTTCAGCGGCTCGAATACAGCCTGGGCGAACTCCTCCTTGAAGCCCACGCCGCTATCGGCAATTTCGAGTCGGATGGCGCCATTTTCCACCGCCTCGGAGCTGATGCGAATTTTCGCAGACTCGCCCGCTTTTCGATATTTCACCGCGTTGCCGAGAATGTTCCGAATGAGACAAGCGAACTGGGACCGGTCCGCCTGAAACCTCAGCGCGGGGACTTTCACGCAAATTTCTAGTCCCTCGTGCGTGCCCTCGAGTTCAAGAAGCAGCCCGTCTATTTCTTCTCGCATGTCGAGAATTTCGAGACGTTGGCCGCCCATGACCGCGCCGGAATAGGTCAATAAATCATCGACGAGCTTTCGCGCGGTTGCAGCGTAGCCGCGGACGGACTCCTGTGCGTAGGCCATGTCCGCCTTGTTGGAGGACGCCAGAGCGTTTTCGAGCAGCTCGGAGAACGCCTCTATCTTGCGTAATGGCTCCTGGAGATCGAGCGAGGTGACATAAATGAAGCGGGCAAGCGGCTCCGAGGTCGTCGCGGCGGCATAGTCGCTTTCGAGCGCCTGCTTGAGATTTTCCACCGTCCGCCTTGCGCCTTCGTCGAGCGACTCGCGCAGGATCTGCCGGAACGGGCGCATGAACAGCCGACGCTCCTCCACTTCTATATCGAATTTGACAAGCGTCGACTCGTCCGTCTGCCTGCGGAATTCGTAATGTGCAGTGAAGGGTTCCGTCAGGCCCTTCAGGCAAATTGCGTTCGGCGGCGCAAAAGATTGGATTTCAAAAGTCGACACCGTGCGAATGCCGCGATCGAGCGTCGTCTGCCGAGCCTTCATCCCTGTCTTTGCGGAGCCTTTCGCAAACGGCTCGAACTCGACCACTTGCGGAGACCAACGCGTGTAGTTCGTGAAAAACCCGTGTCCCGCAAAATCGAATACCGCGCAGAGCGGGCGATGAACCACGATCGATGCGGCGCCGCCAATCACTCGCGCCGATCTGGAGGTGAGCATTGCAGGGCCTCCTGGAAAGCAACCAGCCTGAAACGAAAGTTGGTGACAGGCCGCCTCATATTCAACTATGAACCAGTCTCCCGCTTCTGTTCCAGTCCCATCGGCCACTTGATTTCTCTCGAAAACGAACGACGTTTCGCTTCGAGAGCCTGTGGCGGGTTCTACGGAGAGACAAGACTATGAGCGCGGGCGTCGAAGGCGGTCTTCTTGTCCTTGCAGTCGGGCTGTTCCTGCTTCTGCTGATTGCCGAGAAGCGACGGCCATACCGGCCGACGCCAACGTCCAGTCTGAGGCAGTCCCTCACGACGAACGCGTCAGCCTTTTTGTTCAACAATCTCGTGATGAACGCGCTGTCGCTCTCGAGCCTTTTCGTCGTCGCGCAACGCTACGGTTCGCACGGGCTGCTGCACGGCCTCGACGATGGCCCGATGAAACTGGCGCTCAGCTTCGTGTTCTTCGATTTTGTCGTCTATTGCTGGCACTTCCTTGGACATCATTCCGAGCGTCTCTGGCGTCTCCACAAGGTTCATCACAGCGACAAGATCATCCATGTTTCGACTGGCTTGCGCTTTCATGTCCTCGACCAACTCCTGGAGGTCGGCGTGAAATGCATCGCGGTGATGATCGTCGGCGTGGCCGCGCATGTTGTCGTCGTCTGCGAAATTATCCGCATGTTCTTCGTTTTCTTCCACCACGCCAATGTCGCCGTGCCGGGCGAGCGCTGGCTCTCCTATCTGGTCATCACGCCCAGCCTGCACCGCGCGCATCATTCCACGCGCCGGATCGAACACGATAGCAATTACGGCATCGTCCTCGCCTGCTGGGACATTCTTTTCGGCACTCGCAAAGTTCTTGCGCCGCAGGAATTCGGACTTGAAAACGTCGAAGCGCGAAACATCCTCCAGCTTTTCAGCCTGGCTTTCGTTACCGAACATTACTTCGCACGCGTGATGCATCTCCTACCCAGGCCCGACCGGCGCCACGAACTGCGGCCCGCGCCGATCGCCTTGCCTATTCGACGCGAGCGGCGCAGCTAGGAGCTTGGAAACGGGCGCTCGTTCGAATGATCTTCTCGCTCTGACGGGGCGCAGAGCGATGGCAGGAGAGTCTTTTCTCGAAGCAGGACGAGGAACGCGTCTTCTGTCGTCAAGCCGCAGAAGCCAGCCTCTTTGCCCTGCACCCAGTAGATGTCCCACACATTGCGCCACCCATTCGCCTCGAGCGCTTGGATGATCATGTCCTCGTCAAATGTGAAAGTCATGCGCAAGGCCCCGGCGGCGTCCGGCCTCTTTCGCGATATGCTCGCCTTTATGTTGGGCGCGAGTCCCCCTCTGCAAGGCAGAGGCGCGGGCGCAGCCATATCGCGATGGGGGTCTTGCCGCGTGATTTTGCGAATGCTAGAACAAAAATCGAACGCGAGCCGGCCACGGAGATCTGTGGACAAGCGGGCCGGGTGCGCCAGTTGGGACCCTCGTTGCACTAAAGTGCGGCGCGTCACCACGTGGAGAGAGACATGGCGGGTAGCGTCAACAAAGTGATTTTGATCGGCCGCGTCGGGCGCGATCCTGAGACGCGCACATTCCAGAGCGGGGACCGCGTGGTGAGTTTCTCGCTGGCGACAAGTGAGATTTGGAAGGATCGCAACTCGGGCGAGCGCAAAGAGCGCGTCGAGTGGCATTCCATTCAAATCCACAATGAGCGTATCGGGAAAGTCGCCGAGCAATACGTCAAGAAAGGCTCAAACATCTATATCGAGGGCCAGCTTCAAACCCGTGAATATACCGACAAGGACGGCAATCAGCGCAAGGTGACCGAGGTCGTCGTGCCCCGCTTCCGCGGCGAGATGACCCTTCTCGACAGCAAGGGTGGCGGGCGCGGCGAAGGCGATTTCGAGGGCGGCGGCTATGGCCAAAGCGGCGGGGGCTCTTTCGGTCGCTCCTCCCCGATGGAGCGCGCGCCCGCGGAGCGCCGCCCTGCTCCGACGGCCGGTGGCGGCGGCGGGCGCCTGTCCGAGCAGCTGGACGACGACATTCCGTTCTGAGCACGACCCGGCTCGAGCTGGGTGCGAATGCGGGCCGGTATTGCCTCGGGACGCCCGTTGTTATAGCAGAAACAGAGGCGCGGCCGGCCGCGCGATCCAGAGGACTGCGCGCCACAGCGCCGGGAAAGCTCCATGAGCCAGAAGCCGATCAACCTTGTCCATCTCTCCACGTTGATCGCGGTGGCGATCCTCGTTGGAACGGAGCTTGTGGGCGCTTCATGGGCGGCGGGCTGGGCGCTCGGCGGCCTCTTCCAGCTCGACCCTATGGTCAGCCGCGCGATCGAAGTCATCTTCTCGCTTCTGGGCTTTGTGGGCCTTTACTTCTTCATGAAGACCGCCATCCGCAATGAGCCTGTCCGCGGTTGAGGGCTGAAACCCGATCTTGAAGTCTGGAACGCCTGGGGCGCCGCCCCGAGGGCGCCCTATTGCACGGCTATAGTAACAAAAGCATTTTCGCAGGTGATTCGGGAATGATCGACAAGCAAGACCGCCGTTCCTTCCTCAAGACAGCGGCCGCCACGAGCGCGCTCGGCGCCGTTGGGGCCCCACCGGCGAATGCGGCGGGGCCATCCCAAATCACGAATGTGAAGCTCGGCCAAGCCGAGCCCTTCTCCTTCGAGGCGCTGAAGCAGGAGGCGCAGCGGCTCGTCAAGGAGCCCTATCGCAATCCCAACATCCCCTCGCCGGAGATCACCTCGCAGATCGACTACGAGAAGTGGGGACACATCACCTACAACACGGATCACGCGCTCTTCGCCGACACCAAAGATCGTTTTCCGATCGAGTTCTTCCACCTCGGCATGTTCTTTCGAAAGGCCGTTCGCATCCACGTCGTGGAGAACGGCGAGGCGCGCGAGGTGCTCTACGATACCAGCTATTTCAACATGCCCGACGATTCCATCGCGCGGCAGCTGCCGCCTGGCGCTGGCTTCGCGGGCTTCCGCATCCAGGAGTCCAAGGACGGCCCGCTCGACTGGAAGAAGAACGACTGGGTCGCTTTTCTCGGGGCCTCCTATTTCCGCGCGATCGGTGAACTCCGCCAGTACGGCCTCTCCGCGCGCGGCGTCGCGCTCGACACCTGGCAGGCCGGCGCGCCGGAGGAATTCCCAGACTTCACACATATCTACGTCGGGCCGGAGACGCAGGACGGCGTCGTTCTGCATGCGCTCCTCGAGGGTCCGTCCATCGTCGGCGCCTATAAGTTCCTCATGACGCGCGGCAAGGGCGTCGTGATGGACATCGACTGTTCGCTGTATCTGCGGGGCAAATTCACCCGTTTCGGCATCGCCCCGCTGACCTCGATGTACTGGTTCTCCGAGACGGTGAAGCCCACGGGCGTCGACTGGCGCCCCGAGGTCCACGATTCGGACGGACTCAGCATGTGGACGGGAACAGGCGAGCGGCTCTGGCGGCCGCTGAATAACCCTCCGCGTGTGATCGCCTCAGCGTTCGGCGATAAAAATCCCAAGGGCTTCGGCCTGATGCAGCGGGACCGCAATTTCGACCACTATCTCGACGGCGTCTTCTACGACCGCCGCCCGAGCGTGTGGGTCGAGCCGAAGGGCGATTGGGGCGGCGGGGCCATCCATCTCATCGAGATTCCCACAGATGACGAGATTCACGACAACATCGTCGCCATGTGGGTGCCCGAAAAACCGGCCATGCCCGGCGCCAGTTTCGAGCTTTCCTACCGCCTGTACTGGCTTGCCGACGAGCCCTTCCCGTCGCCGCTCGCCCGCTGCGTGGCGACGCGCCTCGGCAATGGCGGTCAGCCGGGAAGGCCGCGCCCCAAGGGCGTGCGCAAATTCATGGTGGAGTTTCTGGGGGAACCGCTCGCCAAGCTGCCCTTCGGCGTGAAACCCGAGCCAGTGCTCTGGGCCTCTCGCGGCAGCTTCTCATATATTTTCACCGAGGCCGTCTTCGATGGCGTGCCGGGACATTGGCGCGCCCAGTTCGACCTCACCGTCGACGGCAAGGAGCCTGTGGAAATGCGGCTCTATCTCAAGAACGGCGACACGATCCTGTCCGAGAACTGGCTCTACCAGTATCATCCGTTCTGACCGCGCCGCCCGAGGCCCTAGCCGAGCCTCATCTGGTAGGAGCCGTCGCGCGCCATGGTAAGAAGCTGCGCCGCCGAGTCTCGCCAGCTCATCGGCGCGACAGTCGTAGGGTGCGGGCGCGCAATCAGCGCCTCCCGCATCCGCGCGGCGAGCGCGTCGCTGTCCAGAAGCGGGAAATAGGTCGCGGTTTCCCCCGCCGCCTCCCGGAACACGGGAATATCCGTCGCAATGACCGGCGTTCCGGAGCGCGCCGCTTCGACGATTGGGAGGCCGAAGCCTTCGGCCACCGAGGCGAGCGCCAGCGCGCGCGCATGGCGATAGAGCAACGCCAAATCGGCGTCCCCGGCATTGGCGAGCCAGAACAGCCTCTTGCCAAATTCCGGATGCCGCGACAGGCGACGCTCGAAATGTCGCATCCCCCAGCCCTTGCCGCCCACGATCACATAGGCGGCGTCGAGACCCTCGGCCCAGAGCTTTTCCATGGCGTCCAGAACGATGGGATGGCCCTTGCGCGGCTCGATGGTGCCGACGCTCAGGAAGTAGGGTCGGCCATGGGCGATCCGCTGCGCCTGCGCGGAAGCTTCGCCCGTTCCCGAGCCCGAAAAATCATCGCCCAGCCGCCACCAGCCAATCGGGAAGCCCTCCTTCCCCTGCCCGCTCGCGACGAGATAGTCGCGCAGGCTCTCAGCGGTGGCGCGGGAATTGGCGATGACGCCGTCGCTCGTCAGAACCACCTTCGGCATCCATTCCTGAAACCGCTGGGCAATGGGAGGGCTGAAAGCGGCAGGGTAGAGGATCGGCAGAATGTCGTGGAGGCACAGGATCGTGGCGCCTCCCTTGGCCTTCACCTCCTCGATGATCGGAGGATATTCGTAGAGATGGTTCCAGCTCGCGTCGAGCATGATGAACATATCGCCCGCCTCGATGGCGATCGTCTCCGCGACGCCCGGATTGCTGTAATAGAGATGCAAGGCGCCCTCGTGGATCGCCACCGGGATGCAAAGACCCATCTCCCAGCCATGACGCGCGATTTCGCGCACGACGCGCTGAATGCCGGTGTTCTTGCCGGACCGCAACGCACTCGTCATGTCGAAAAGCAGGCGCGGACGCTTTGTGAACACGTCCGGAACGGCCTGTGACGCGACGCGCGCCCATTTCGGCGGCCCCCCACGCGCGACAGAGCTGGGAAAGAGCTTGACCCGGAGAGTGCGCAACAGACGGGAGACCGTCCAGTAGAGCTCCTGCGCCTTCAGCCTGACGAATTTCTCGAGCCCCTTCGTCTCCAGCGCGGCAGCCTCGCGCGCCGCAAGCCTGTCGAGATAGGCGCGGATAACGTCGCCATTATCCTGTGCAGAGTGATTTTCGGCCACGATGCGACGTGTTCCCCGGGCGCCCAATATCCCCGCATCACTATTGAACCCTCGCCGGGATGGAAAGCGAAAACGTCGCCGCGGGCGCCGAACCACGCCTTGCCGCTCTGCGCCCGAAAAGGCTATCTTGCGTCCGGCGCAGGCATAAACACGGCCTTGCCGGCCCGCCCTCCCCAACCGCCGAAGCAGACCGAATGGCGAATGAAATCCCCTGCCAGATCGAGATGATCCGCCACGCGCCGAAGCGGCCTGTCACGGCGTTTTTTCGATTTTTCGACGCCGAGGGCGCCTGCGTCCTGGCCTTCCCCTACCGGCTACAGAATCGCGTCACCCATTTCAATGAAGTGATGATGGACCCGCGCCTCTCGGTGGAGATCGACCCCGGCGAGCCCGACGCGCGCATTTCGGTGCGCGTGAGGCCCTGCGACGAGACATACCGGCTCAGGCGCAAGCTCTCCCACTTCCTCGACAATTTCCGCAGAAAGCCCGCGCCCCCGAGGCCCGATCCGGCGCGAATCGTTCCCTTTGAAGCCGAGAGCGTAGCCACGTCATCGGCCACGCCGCTCGTCAGCATCGTCATCCCGACGCGCGACCGCGCCAGCCTGCTCGCGCGCGCCGCGGAAACGCTTTTTGAAACGGCGCGCTGGCCGAACAAGGAGCTGGTGGTCGTCGACAACGGATCGGTCGAAGCGGAGACTTTCGCCCTGTTCGACAGGCTCCGGCGCCTGCCCAATGTCACGATCCTGCGCCGGGACGAACCCTTCAACTTCGCGCGTCTGGTGAACGAGGGCGTTCGCGCATCGCGCGGCGAAGTGCTTGCGCTCCTGAACAATGACGTCGAAACCGACAACCCCGACTGGCTCGCGTCGCTGGTGGCGCTTGCCGTCGATCCGCGCGTCGGCGCTGTCGGCGCGAAGCTCCTTCATGAAGACGGAACCGTGCAGCACGCGGGCATTGCGCTCGGCATTCGCGGGCTTGTCGCTCACGCGGGGTGCGGCCGCGCCGCCGACGATCCAGGCCCCTACGCCATGCTGACGACGACGCGGCGCGTCTCCGCCGTCACGGGCGCCTGCCTCCTGACCCGTCGCGACGTCTTCGACGCGCTCGGCGGATTCGACGAGGAGTTCGTCGTCGAGTTCAACGATGTGGATTATTGCCTGCGCGCCGGCGCGGCGGGCTATGCCGTAATCTGCGCCGCCGAGCCGACCCTCGTCCACAAGGAAGGCTCGACCCGGCAGGCCCGTCCCTTGCGCGAGCGCGAGGTTCTCGACCGCAGCCTGTTCATGCGTCGCTGGGGCCGCGCCCTGATCGACGATCCTTACTATCCGCCCGAACTGACGCTGCGCGACGAATCCCTCACGCTGGCGGAGGCGCCGAATGGCTAGCCTCGTCTCGCCAGCCGACATCCGCTTCTCAGTCGCGCCGATGATGGACTGGACGGATCGGCATTGCCGCTTCTTCCATCGCATGCTCACCCGGCGCGCGCGGCTTTACACGGAGATGCTGACGACAGGCGCCGTCATTCACGGGCAGCGCGACAGGCTGATGGGCTTCGAAGCCTTCGAGCAGCCGGTCGCCTTTCAGCTCGGCGGCTCCGACCCCGGCGACCTCGCGCGCGCGGCAAAAGTCGTGGAAGACTTCGGCTATTGTGAAGTCAATCTCAACGTCGGTTGCCCGTCCGATCGCGTTCAAAATGGCGCCTTCGGCGCCTGTCTCATGCAGCGGCCAGCGCTCGTCGCCGATTGCGTCAAAGCGATGAAGGACGCCGTCGCTCTCCCTGTAACAGTCAAATGCCGGATCGGCGTGGACGAACAGGACCCCGAGCAGGCGCTGTTCGACATGGCGGCGCAATGCATCGACGCCGGCGCCGACGCTCTCTTCGTCCACGCGCGCAAGGCGTGGCTAAAGGGACTTTCGCCCAAGGAAAACCGCGATATTCCCCCGCTCGACTATCCGCTCGTGCATCGGCTCAAGCGCGCCTATCCCGACACGCCGATCGCCATCAATGGCGGCATCTCGACGATCGCGCAGATGCGCGAGCAACTCGAGAACATGGACGGCGTCATGGTTGGTCGCGCCGCCTACCACGATCCCGGACTGCTGCTTTCCGTCGATCCTGAACTCTTCGACGCGCCGGCGCCTGTCGCCGATGGCTTCGCCGCCATCGAGGCGTTTCTGCCCTATATTGAGCGTGAACTGAGTAAGGGTGAAAAGCTTTCCAATATCACCCGCCATATGCTCGGCCTGTTCGCCGGACTGCCGGGCGCGCGCAGCTTCCGCCGGCGGCTGGCGCTGGAAGCGGTGCGATCCGGCGCCGGCGTCGAAGTTCTCGCCGGCGCAACGCGCGAAGTGACCGAGGCCATGTCACGTCTGCGCGACGCTGCGGCGTAAGTAACGTTCAGCCAGCCGATAGAGCTACGAGCATCGCGACTTCCGAGACCTGCTGGGCCGCTCCCAGAACATCCCCGGTATAGCCGCCGATCTGAAGCTGCGCCATTTTCGTAATTGCGATCGCCCCGCCGAAAGCCGCCATCACCGCGACGACGGTCTGCGCCAGCGAGGCGGGGCCAAGAGCCGGCGTCAGAGCGATTGCGCAGCCGAGGTAGAGTGCGACCCGCAAGGCCGGCGCAGACGGCGTCGCCGCCGAGGAGCCGGCCCCATCTCCCCGCGCGGGCAACGAAATCACGAGAGGGATCAGACCGACGGCGCGTGACAGGGCCGAGGCCGCAACGATGGCGATAGCTGCGGAAAGCGCACCACGCTCGCACAGCGCGCCAATGGCTCCGACCCGAACGAGAGTCGATAGGCAGAGCGCCAGCGTGCCATAGGTCCCGAGACGACTGTCGCGCATGATCGCCAGCTTCTGTTCGCGCGTAGCCCCGCCGCCGAAGCCATCCGCGACATCAGCCAGACCGTCTTCATGAAGCGCGCCGGTCGAAAGCGAGAGAACGGCGACAGCAGTTGCCGCCGCGACAATCGGCGGCAGGTGAACAATCGCCGACAAGAGCAAGACAGCGGAGCCCAGCGCTCCAATCGCTGCCCCAGCCACGGGCGTCGCCCAACTCACACGAGAGAAATCGGGCATCGCGTGCCCGTCCACACCCGCCCGAACGGGCAAGCGCGAATAGAAACGCAGGCAGGCGCGGATATCGTCGCCAATCGTTGGAATCATGCCCTCTTCATGATCGACCGCGTCCCCCTTGTCGAGCGCCGGTCGCTCAGTTCATCAGAAAAATCTGAATGCCAGCCGGCGCCATCACGACAAGCATCAGCACAGGCAGAAAGAACACAATCATCGGCACGGTGAGTTTGGGCGGCAGCGACGCAGCAATTCTTTCCGCCTCGATCATCCGCGCATCACGGCTTTCCTGTGCGGTGACGCGCAGCGCCTGGCCGAGCGGCGTGCCATATTTTTCCGCCTGAACGAGCACAGTGGCGACCTGTTTCACGGCCGGAAGGCCCGTTCGCGTTGCGAGATTATTATACGCCGTCCGCCGATCCGGCAGATAATTGAGCTCAGCCGTCGCAAGCGCGAACTCCTCGGCAAGCGCCCTCGACTGCACGCCGATTTCCTGCCCGACTTTTCGGAACGCCATTTCGATGGACATCCCCGACTCCACGCAAATGAGCAATAGATCCAGGGCGTCGGGGAAAGCCCGCCGCATCGATTGCTGGCGCTTGACGGTCGCATTCCTCAAAAAAACTTCCGGAGCCTTTACTCCGGCATATAAGACGCTAATGGAAATCCCGCCTTCCATCACCAAATCCGTTTCCGAATCCCCGAGCAGGTTGAAATATAGGAGCGCGCATAACAGAAAAACAATCGGCGACGCTGCCCTGAAGAACAGAAACGCAATTTCCGCTTGCGGGCCACGATAGCCCGCGCAGGCCAGCCTGTCTTTCACATTCGCGGTATTCAGCCAAGTGGCGAGCGAGTAACGCTCCACAATATCTCTCATATAGGCGTTTGACTCTTGCCGCAGTCCTCTTGGCGACGCATTTTTGGCTCGCTCGCGCTGCCTCATTCTCTCGCGCTCGTTCGAAACGCTTTTCACGCGCTTGGCAAAGCCGCCGTTCTCTATCAGCGAAAACCCGATCGTCACCATAGTTACGACGATGGAAAGGGAGGCGATCACGCCGGCCAGCGCACTCTGATTGCCAAATTTCATCGTGATCCCTTCCAGCATTGAGCCCTCGGACATCTTTCCGTCAAAAGTCGAACTGGATCATCTTACGCATGATGAGAACGCCAATTCCCATCCATAGCAGGCCGCCAGCGAGGCATATCTCGCCAATGGTCGTTGTGTAGAGCACCGCCATGTAGCCCGGATTGAGAACCGACACTGCGGCTCCGACAAGAAATGGCAGAGAGCCGATGATCCCGGCCGACGCCTTCGCTTCTGCCGATATGGACTTTACCTTGCCTTTCATCTTCTTCCTGTCGCGAAGAACACGAGACAGATTTGCAAGAGCCTCGGAGAGGTTGCCGCCGGCCTTTTGCTGGATATTGATCACAATCGCGAAGAAAGACGCCTCAGCGACAGGAACCCTCTCCGCCAAACGCTCGACGGCCTCGCCGACCGTCATCCCGATTGTCAGGGCGTCAACGATGACCTTGAACTCGGATCGTACGGGCTCCTGACCTTCATTCGCAATGACGCGCAGGCAATCGCTGACAGGCAGACCCGCTCTCACGCCACGTATGATGACATCAAGCGCCTCGGGAAATGAGTCAACAAACTGGTTGACCCGGCGCGTCACCATGAAAGAAATCGCCCAGCGGGGAATAGCCCAAGCGCCGACCGGAATGAAGCAGAGCGCCAGCAGCAAATCGCCGCCAACCATATAACCGAGGACAGAAAGAAGCAGGCCAGCGCCAGCCGACCCGGCATAAAATGCCGCCGGCGACCACGTCACGCCGGCCTGTGCGAGCTTCTCCTCGAGACGAAGAGATCGAGACCTGTTTTTTCCACCGACTTCATTGAGGCTGTCGGCAATTACCTTGCGGCGCCTCACCTGTTCGGCCGCCGCTCCCCCCTTGTGATCCACCACCCCGGTCATCAGTGCGGCTTGACGCCTCTTCGCCGTTCCTCCCCCACCGACATACGAATAAAACAGGCCATAAAGCGCTGTTCCGATACTGACCGAGAACAGCATGGCGACGATGAGCTTTTGATCCATCACGGGCGCCCCTGTTCGGCCTTATATATCTTCGGTTACATGGGCGGCCTCCAATGCCGCGACGAGCCGATCTTCCTCTCCGTAATAACGCGCGCGCTCGAGAAACCTCGGGCGCGTGACTCCGGTCGAACGCTGGCGGCCCATCAGCTTGCCGTTGGCGTCCTCGCCCAGGATATCGTAGACAAATAAGTCCTGCATCGTGACCACCTCCCCCTCCGTTCCCACGACCTCGGTGATATGTGTGATGCGGCGAGATCCGTCGCGCAAACGCATGGCTTGGATGATGATGTCGACCGAGGATACGATCATGTCACGAATGGTTTTCGCCGGTAAGGTGAAGCCCCCCATTGTGATCATCGACTCCAGACGGGCAAGCGCTTCTCGCGGCGAATTTGCATGGAGAGTCCCCATCGACCCATCGTGGCCGGTGTTCATGGCCTGCAAGAGATCGAAAGCTTCCGGGCCACGCACCTCGCCTACGATGATGCGCTCGGGGCGCATGCGAAGGCAGTTCTTGACGAGTTCACGCATGGTGATCGCCCCCTGCCCTTCCAGATTTGGCGGGCGCGTTTCCAGGCGCACCACGTGCGGCTGTTGGAGCTGAAGTTCTGCGGCATCCTCGCAAGTAATAACGCGTTCGTCAGTGTCTATGTAATTCGTGAGACAGTTCAGCAGAGTCGTCTTTCCCGACCCCGTGCCGCCAGAAATCAGCACATTGCATCGCACGCGTCCGATTATTTTTAAGACCTCGCCCCCTTCGATCGAGATGGCCCCGAAACGGATCAGTTGGTCTAGTGTAAGCTTGTCTTTTTTGAATTTTCGTATTGTCAGCGCAGGTCCATCAATCGCCAGCGGCGGCGCGATGACATTGACGCGCGAACCATCGAACAGACGCGCGTCGCAGATTGGAGAGGCATCGTCTACGCGACGACCAACCTGCGAAACGATTCTTTGACAGATATTCATCAGCTGCGCATTGTCTCTAAACCGGACATTCGTCAGCTGTATTTTCCCACCCACTTCGATATAGGTTTTATAGGCGCCATTCACCATTATGTCGGCGATGTCGTCACGCGCCAACAAGGGCTCCAGCGGGCCGTAACCGAGAACGTCATTGCATATGTCGTCGAGCAAATCTTCCTGCTCGGCTATCGACATCACCACATTTTTAATGGATATGATTTCGTTGACGATGTCGCGGATTTCCTCCCGCGCATTTTCCACGTCCAGCTTGGAAAGTTGAGCCAGATCGATCGCTTCGATCAAAGCGTTGAATATTATGCCCTTTGTAACGAAATATTCGTCGGACTTAACCGGTTCTGCCGGCTTCGCAGCTGCGACCTGCTCTCTCGGCTCAGCCGCTTGCATTGGGCCCGCGCTTCTCACCCCGTTTACCGAGGCGATGGATTTCTGCCCCCGAGCGCCTGTATCGTTGACGTTGGTACGCTTTCCAAACATCTAAGGATATTCCCCCGCCCATCGGGCCTGTCGCGGGATAATTCAACTTGCTTTCATTCGACTCAGTCGCTCGATGAAGGGCGCGAGCAAGGGTTTTTTCCCGCGCCGGACAATGGCGCGCCCCATCAGCAACTGCCCAGCGTCGTCAATTGTCTCGATGATCTTGGACCTCGGATCGACTTCGGCGAGCATCTGGCCATTGTTCGCCGCCGCGCCGAACAATCTGGCCTCAAAAGGGATTACGCCCAACGGTTCCATTTCCATTGCCTTCGCGAACTCGCCGAGAGATATCTCGGGGCGGCGCGGCAGCCCAACCATATTGAGGATCAATCGAGGCGGATGGTCGTTGAGCCGCGATGCGTTGAGAGAATCGATCAAGGTTTTCGTGTTTCGAAGATTCGCCAGGTCAGGCGACGCTACGATCACGACGTCGTCACATCCCACCAAGACCCGCCGCGTCCACGCGCACCATTGGTGCGGAACGTCCAGAATGACGCAGGGGGTCGTCGCGCGGAGAATATCGAGCGTTGCGTCGACGGCATGTTCAGAAAGATCATAAGATCGATCGAGCGTGGCGGGCGCAGGCAGGATGCTCAGCGTATCGCTACATCTCGATGCAAGTCTGTCGATAAAATTGGCGTCCAACCGTTCGGGAGAGAAAATTGCTTCAGCGATCCCCTGGGGCGGATCTTGATTGAAATCGAGACCTACGGTCCCGAAGGCCAGGTCCAGATCGACGAGCACCGTCTGAAGCGCAAGCTGGCGAGAGATGGACCATGCGAGGTTATGGCACACTGTCGACGCCCCTACCCCGCCCTTAGCGCCCACGACTGCGATAACGCGCCCCAGCGTTTCGCTGCTCTCACCATTGTAAAGAGCCGATATATGACCGATGAAGTCCAGGATATTCATCGGCGCGACGATGTAATCGCTCACGCCACGATATATTAGCTCCCGATATAGCAGGATGTCATTTTCATGACCGATGACCATCACCTTGGTGCCAGAGTCGCAACACTCGGCCAGAAGCGCAAGCTGCTCGAAGAGCACACTGCGATCCGCGGACGATTCAAGGACAATCAGGTTCGGAGTTGGCGAATTGCGATAGGCTTCTACGGCCGCGGGAACGCCGCCTATATGAACCTTCACATGCGCCTTGATCATTCGACGGTCGTTCGCAGCGCTTTCGACCACCGCCACGACGTCATTCGACTCAAGAAAGCCCTGCACCGAGATTCTAGGTATAGGCGCAATATGAGTCTTCGAATCGTTCCGAGTTTTTGGCACTGCGCACCCGCCCTTAAGACCCGCCGCCGACACTGCTGATTGAGCTGGGCTTCATACGCCAATTCGTGCTTGGATCTTCGCCCATGCGTAATTTGGTGATTGCCCGCATCCGCATCTCGACGTACGACGCCGTCTCGCCCCTGGGGTTCGCCAGATCGCGTGGATCGGCGACCTGGGCCGCCAACGTCGCCTGGTTCGCACAACCGAAATTCCAATACGTTTCGTTTTGCCAACCGTTGACGCTACTCCCGGAGGCAAGATCCTGAGGCCACTCGCCACAGCGATTTGCGACCTTGGCCTTCAATGCCTGGAATGACAGGCGAATGGGCGCTGCGAGCTTGTCATCGACCAATGGATAAGAGCCCATCGCGATCTCACCCCCGAGCCCGACCGATGCAAGCGCGCGCCGGACAGCGTCGGCTCCACTTGCCCAGACCTTTCCCGCCGATCCTCCAGACGGAGTCAAGAGGCTGATCGGACCATGACCGAATTCTCTGTAATGAGCAGCAAACTCCCGGATTCGCCCCATCGTCTCCGAGTCCACTCGACCCCTTTCGACGGAAGGGAAGAGATCGAGCACAAAGGGCGCATCAGTAAGCACCACCGGATGACGGTCACGGTAATCATATGGAGTCACCAGTGGCGGGAGCGCGCGCGGCGCGGCGCACCCGCCCAGGGCTACCGCTCCGATCGCTGCAAGGATAGGGAGTCGACGTGCGCCTAGCGTCTTCGTATCAAGTGTGAACCACATTCGCATGAATCCTCGCGCCGGAGCCTGCTAGTCGTGAATGAAGCCGACGCGGCCCCTGAATTTTTGCATCATCTGCGGATTGCTGCGGGTCGAATAGATGCGGTTGACGCGACCAAGTAACCAACCCTGCGGATCGGAAGCATCAGCAAATCCATCATCCGGACGGGCAACCTCCTGTGGGGAAAGCGACCGCGCGATGTATGGCGTGACAACCACAAGCAGCTCCGTCTCGTTACGCTGATAATCGCGGGATCTGAACAGCGCGCCGAGGACCGGCAGGTTCAAAAGTCCAGGAAGCCCCGAGATGGCCTGGGCGCTTGTCTGGCGGAGCAGCCCCGCTGTCGCGATCGACGCTCCAGACGGCAGTTCCACGGTCGTTTCACTTTTTCGAGACTTGAAACCCGGCACAGTGACGTTGGCGTAGGTGAAGCTGCCCTGCACGTCTACTTCCGTAACCTCCGTCGCCAGATGAAGAGAAATACGCCCCTCAGACAGGACCGTTGGAATGAAATTCAACGAAACGCCATAGGATTTGAACGCGATGCCGGGGGTACAGACCGGCATCGCCCCACCTGAGGAAAACGTACAGGTTCCAGACGAAGGAACTGCAATTTCCCCGCCGACGAGCATTTTCGCCTGTTCTCCCGAGATCGCCGTCACTGTCGGTTCCGCAAGGATGCGCGTAACGCCATATCTCTCGAACGCCTTTAGCGTCGCCCTCGTGTCGTTCTGACCGTTGATCGAGAGCGCGGTATTCGAAACAATAGGATTAACAGCAAATGGGTTCTCGGAGGTGAATTTTCCCCACCCCCCGTTGAGCAGCGTGTCTCCGCCGGCCTGCGCCGAGAAGCCGAGCTGCTTGACAACCTTTCGCTCGATCTCCGCCACGGTCACCTTCAGCATGACCTGATCTTCGCCGCGGATCACAAGCGCGTTGATGACGCCACTGTTGTTCGTATCGCCGGGGGCGCCTCCTTGCGCTACCGAGACGACGCCTCCGGTCGCCGCCGCCGAACGAGAAGCAAAGCCCTTCGCGATGTCGACGGCGCGTTGAGCCTCTCCGGCCGACGCCACCGTACCTGTGAGAATAATAATGTCGTTCACGGTCCGAGCGGCGATGTTCGACCGAGGCAACGCCGCTTTCAGCAGCGGCGCCAATTCCCCGACATCCCGCCCCACGCTTATTTCCAGATTGGCGACTTGCCGACCAGCGGAATCCAGGCCGATGATCGTTGTTTGGCCCGTTTCACCACCGATGATGTAAATTTTGCGCGGCGTGCGAACAACTGCATCCGCCACCTTTGGATTACCGACAACCACCTCGGAAACATTTCTCGGGAGATCGATGATCATCGACTTTCCGACCCCCATCGAAATCCGCTTCGACAGCATCGCGCTGCTTTCAGATTCCACACCCGGTCGATCCGCCACCTCCGACCACGCGTTGCTCACGCACATGGCGCTCAGCGCAAACCCGGTGATTATCTTATGCATACGTCTCATCAGAGGCGTTCCCTGGCGGAAAATCATTTCAGCGTCTCATTTCATCCGGAGGCTAGCAGCGGCCCCTCTCTTCACGATCGTCATCGTCCCATCCTGGAAATCGTCCTCAGCCGTCGGATCTTCGCTGGCTTGCGGCAGCGCGTCCGAGATCGGGCGCAAAATGAGCGTCAGCTGGCCGCTACGCTGAGACAACAAGATGAACTCAGCCTGACGCGGATCGAGTTCGAGCGTCGCCGTTGGACCTGCTGCAACCGCGTCCCCGCTCTTCTTTTCCACGGTCTGCCCTATCGCGAGAACGCGCACATTGGTGAGGAGGACTTCCGACCCGTAAACATCATGACCGCTTTCCTTGGATGCTTCTACGTCCCGGAAGGTCCGCATCACGTCAACACGGTCGTTGGGAAGGATGAAGCCACCCGCAGTGCTGTTCAACGTCACGTCGATGGCGACTGCACGCTTTCCGGCAGGAAGCATCGTCGACATCACCCCTGCGGTTACTCCCTTGACGAGACGCTCTCTGCGCAATGGGTCGCCAGCAGAGAGGGGTATGCGGACATACGACGACTTTACGTCCTGTTCTGCGTCAGGGTTGGCGCTTTTCGTCATAGCGCCGGCGGGAACCGACGCCTTGGGCCAATCGATCCAAGCGATATCCTGTGCGTTCACTTCCGCGCCATAGGACAAGTCGCGCGTCACCACCAGCACCTGATCAAGCGGCAAAGCTGGCGCAGATGGCGCAGGCGTTACGACCGGAGCCGATGGCGTATCGCCGCTCATCATCATGAATGCGACGCCGCCTGAAGCAACGGCGACGCTGATAATTGTAATTTGCGCCCTGTTCATCGGGAATCGTTCCGCACTCTGCAAACGAGAACTGCAGAGGATTTGACCATTGATGTGTCAAATTACAGTTAATTACTCCTTTCTTCTCTTAGATAAGAAACAAGTTGTTTTCTGATATAGGAATTTTGCCTTGGACGACTCTTTTGCAACCTATCTGACGCCGCGAGGAGCCCATCGCTACACAATTAGAGCGGGAATTTTCGAGTGAACTCAGACGCCCGCAAGACCATGCCAAATTGTGCTGTGGGGGTAGAGAAGCATCCCTGCGATTCCCAGCGCGACGCCGTAAGGCATTCGATTTACCGCCTTGTCCGCAAGGCGTCCGAGCAGGCTTACGGATTGGCCTTGATCGGCATGAGTGTGCCAGCGAAGCGAGATGATCGCCATCGCGAGACCACCACCGATGAATGAAAACGCAACGGCGTAGTCCATCAAATTCTCGAACCCGAGCCACAGGGCTGTCGCGGAGGCGAGCTTCGCATCCCCCCCGCCAATAATCCCCATTTCAAAGAGGACGAACGAAATCGCCAGCACGACGAGGCCACAGCACACATGAAGCGTGATGACGAACAAGGGTGTCCCGATCCAGGCGGACAGCGCGAAATAAAGCAAGATAAGAACGAGTGAAATCATATTTGGGATCGTCAACGTCAGAAGATCGGAAAATGCTGCAAAGACCATCAGAGCAGGGAAAAGCACGAGCGCGATATTTTCCATGACGAGTCGATCCTCGAGGTTGAAGCGGCCAGATGAGCGCCGGCGTCTTATTCCAGTCTGTCCGTTGGTCATTCACTATCATTAAACGCGCAGGCGCCGCTCTATGGGCTCCACAAATACGAGCGGCCCCGTTCCCGGGGCCGCAATGCACACGCTGTTCGAAGGCGTCAGGAAAGGTTGCCCGTCACATTGGCGAAGGTCGACGAGAGCTTGGTCCCGAGAGCCCTGGATGCAGCGACAATCGCGATGCCGATCAAAGAGGCAATAAGGCCATACTCGATCGCCGTCGCGCCCGACTCGTTCTTCAGGAAACGGGAAAAGAAGTGCTTCATGGTTGTGCTCCGAATAAGTTGACATTCGCCGAACCGATTCCGCGGGTCTTGGTTCCGCGAACAAGCGAAAGCTAGGCCTTGAATCTTTCAAACTCGTTTATAAAAACAGGACTCCGAATCTTTTTCGCGCCAGCCGAAACTCCTTCGCAATCAAGGATTGAATTTCTAGACGCATTACCGCTCAAATATCTGCATACATCCTGGAAGATATTACCGGGGAACGCGATTTTAGTTTTCTCCAAGCGTTGGAGTTTCGTTTCAGTCTTCTTTCACCTTTCATTGTTTCAGTCCGCTGGATTTTCGTCGCGAATGATGCGTGGGAGCAATGCGCATCTGTTCGTGTTCCGGGAAACGGGCGCCCGTTGGCGCGACATGGTGACCTGCATGTCTTTTCGTTCGTATTTCACACGCGTCGCGCCACTCGCGGCGCTTCTCGTGTCCTCTGTTGCAACAGTTCGCGCCGACGAGCGAACAATCCGAGTCGAGGTGGACCATGCTCGTATCGTAAAAGTGCCGGAAGGGGCGCAGACGCTCGTGGTCGGCAATCCTCTCATCGCGGATGTCACCATGCTGAAAGCCAATCACCTGATGGTGGTGACAGGTAAGGGCTTCGGGTCGACCAATCTCGTCGTCCTCGATCGAAGCGGCTCGCAGGTGGGCGAGTCAATCATTACGGTCGTTCCGGCGGAAGACAAGGTTGTCGTGCAGCGTGGCGCGCATCGCGAGTCGCTCTCGTGTCAACCGAACTGTGCTCGCGCCATCGATCTTGCCGATGACGTTCAATATATGCGGAATGCAATCGAGGGCGCCAAAGCCTATGAGGGTGCAACATCCACGCGCAAATAGCGACGTGGCGCGTAAACGCGTAGTCATAACGTTTTGAAGGACGACGATAACGGGACTGAAACCACTCGTCCGCCTACTATAATTGAACGTCTTGCGTCAGGCTCTCGCATTTGTGGTTGTGTGGATCGGGACTCGCATAGAATGCTCTCAAGACTTCCCCCCGCTCGTTTCTCCCTGTCTCAAAGGCTTTCGGCGCGAGCCCGAGCCTTCACTAGCGACAAGGATGGCGCTACTGCGGTCGAATTCGCAATGATCATGGTTCCGTTTTTTGGCCTCATCGGCGGAACAATCGAAATGGGGATGGCCTATTTTCGTACAGCACAATTGCAGGTTGCCGTCGAAACCGCGAGTCGCAGCATTCTCACAAACAGGCTCGTTGGGACTATCAGTCCCTCTAATTTCGTTAAACAGAAACTCTGCACCTGGAAGTCCACCGGGAAAGTGGAGCCCGGCACCCTTGGTCGTATGTTCGACTGCGACAAGGTCTATGTCTCCATCGATGCGCCGGACTGGTGGGACCCGAACGATATCAACGATTCGACGGTTCCGAACCAGTCCATACCCCTGACCTTGCCTGACGCTGGCGAAATCGCGGTCGTGAAAGTGTTTTACCCGGTTCGCCCGATGATCAGCATGCTTGGTTTGACCGCTGCGGGCGACATCAAGAAGATCACACCCAAATTGCAGGCGTTTCTCGGCAGCCAGAATGTCTATGTGTTGACCGCCGTAACGGCGTTCCGCGTGGAGCCGGACCTATGAGACGAGGTCGCCCCACGCAGCGGCTTCCGTTTATCCGTCGATCGATCTGGCGGAGAAACAAGCGCGGGATCCGCGCCATGCGCTTCACGCGCGATGAGAACGGCATTGCGGCGGTCGAATTTGCACTGATCCTGCCGCTCTTTCTGATGTTCTATCTGGGACTGGTCGAAGTGTCGCGTGGCATGCGCGTGAGCCAGAAGCTCGACCAGATTGTTCGTACGCTCGGGGATCTCGCAGCCCAGAAAATCGGTGGCGGGCAGAATCCGGGACAAGCTGCCATACTGGAATGGGAGTGGCGACAACTTTTCAGCGCCGGGAATGCGCTGATCGCGCCGCTGTCCTTCTGGCAACTCGGAATGACGATTTCAGAGGTAAAGATTTCGCCGAAAGCGGGCGGCGGCTACAAGGCGATGGTTCAGTGGACAGAAACGGTCAGGGGCCTCCATCGTCCCTGCGACGTCGCTCTGACGCCGTCGACCATCCTTTCCCCAAACAATATCGAACCGGCCTATCTGAACGGGACCAATCCACCGACTTACATCATCATCGCGGACGTGACGTACACATATTCTCCAGGGATCAATTTCGAGATGTTCAAGTGGCGCAATGCGCCGACCTGGACTTTCAGGCGCACCTTCTATTCGCCGATCCGTAACACTTACGATCCGCCGCATATTCAGCATTTCGGCGTGCAGACGACCCAGAACAACTGCATCTTCCCCCTTCTCTGACCGCGGCGCCGAAAAGGCGCCGCGGATCGCTCAGATGGTCTGATTATAAGCGCCCACCTCAGGATTCTCGCGCAGGATGGCGTCCAGCGCGGCGAACATCTCGCGCATACGCGCCTGAGACGCCGGGCTTTCGACAACGACAACCAGCTCGGGCTTGTTCGACGAGGCTCGCACCAGTCCCCATGTTCCGTCTTCGACGGTGACGCGTACTCCGTTGACCGTCACAACGCTGCGTATGGGTTGGCCGATGAGCGTTTCGCCGCGGGCCTTCATACCCTCGATGTGAGCGACAACCCTCTTCACTACCTGGTATTTCTTCTCGTCGTCGCAATGCGGCGACATTGTCGGCGATCCCCAGGTCTTCGGGAGTGCGGCGTAAAGATCCGCCATGCTCTTTCCAGGGTTGCGGTCGAGCATCTCGAGGATATGAACAGCTGTCAGAAGACCGTCGTCGTATCCGCGACCGATCGGGGCGTTGAAAAAGAAATGTCCTGATTTCTCGAATCCCGCGAGGGCGCCGAGATCGTTGACGCGTCGCTTGATGTAGGAATGGCCGGTCTTCCAATATTCCGTATGCACATGTCTTCCAATGAGCTCCGGGTCTGTCGCGAAAAGACCAGTGGATTTCACATCGACGACGAATTTTGCGCCGGGATAGACTTTCGAGAGGTCGCGCGCGAGCATCACGCCGATCTTGTCGGCGAAAATCTCCTCGCCATGATTGTCGACGACTCCGCAGCGGTCGCCGTCGCCATCGAATCCAAGGCCCACATCCGCGCCCGTCTCCCGCACCTTGTGCGCAATCGCGTGCAGCATGTGCAGATCTTCGGGATTGGGATTATAGCGCGGGAAAGTGTAGTCAGGCTCGGCGTCGAGCGGGATCACTTCGCAGCCCAGTCGCTCGAGCATCTGCGGCGCGAAGGCGCCCGCGGTGCCGTTGCCACAGGCGGCGACCACCTTCAGCTTTCGTGAGAAGTTCGGCCGGCGCGTCAGATCATCGAGATAACGCGCGCTGAAGTTCTCGATATAGCGATAGGAGCCGCCGCCTGCGGCCCGGAACTTGCCGGAGAGCACAATCTCCTTGAGCCGGCCCATCTCTTCCGGCCCGAACGTCACCGGGCGCTGTGCGCCCATCTTCACGCCGGTCCAGCCATTGTCGTTGTGCGAGGCGGTCACCATCGCCACGGCGGCCGCGTCGAGTTCGAACTGCGCAAAATAGGCCATGGGCGACAGCGCGAGCCCGATGTCCCGCACGCGCACGCCGGAGGCCATCAGGCCCGCGATCAGCGCGAGCTTGATGGAGGCGGAATAGGAGCGATAATCGTGGCCGGTCACGAGGTCGGGCGCGACGCCCATCTCGTGAATCAGCGTGCCGAGACCCATGCCGAGCGCCTGCACGCCCATCAGATTGAGCTCTGGGCCGAACAGCCAACGCGCGTCATATTCGCGAAAGCCTGTGGGCTTCACCAGGGGCTTCTGCTCATATTCGAATGTATTCGGAGTGAGGGCGGAGACAGGCTTGGGCAGCATGGAATGTCCTTGGCGCTCGAAACGGCGCCTGTCATCTACACCGTCGCGGCGGACACGGCAAAACGGCCATCCCTGGTTGTGGCAACACGGGGAAGCGCTGGTTGTTCCAAGGACTGCCGCAGACGGATAAGGGGCGACGCCGCTGCCCTCGACGCCGCCCCCTGTCTCCAGAGACAAAGGGATATTCTGCGCAAATGATTTCGTGGCCGTTAATGAAGTGAGTCCAATTCCTACGCTTGTCGTCAAATGTCGTACAAGTGCGCGAAAGACGGCGAAGCTACCCTGCGTTGACTGCGCTCAGGCTGAGCGCGGCTTTGCGCGCGTGGTCGGCGCCGCGCGCGCGGGATCGTCCGGCCAGAGGTGACGCGGATAGCGGCCCTTCATCTCCTTTTTCACCTCGTTCCAGGACCCCGCCCAGAAGCTCGGCAGATCGCGGGTCGTCTGGATGGGGCGATGCGCGGGCGAGAGAAGTTCGAGCGTCAAGGGCGCCCGCCCGCGCGCGAGCGTCGGATGTTGAGCGAGGCCGTAAAGCTCCTGCACGCGCACCGAGAGGAGCGGGCCATTGGGCGCGGCGTAATCGAGCGCGTGACGGGAACCCGCGGGCGTTTCGAAATGCGAAGGCGCCTCGACGTCGAGGCGGCGCGTCAGCTCGTAGGGCAAGAGGCCGGCGAGCGCGGCGTCGAGATCGCCGGGCGTTAGGCTGTCGAGGGATGCGCGGCCGATGATGAAAGGCGCGAGCCATTCCTCGGCCGCCGAGGCCAAAGCCGCATCGGAGAGGTCCGGCCATTCCTCGCCCTCGGCGCGGCGCAGGAAGGCGACGCGATCACGCAGCTGCGCCTGCCCCTTCGTCCAGGGCAGGCGCGCGATTCCGAGCTGCGCGATTCCGCGCGCCAGCGCCCGCGCGCTCTCCTCGTCCGGCTCGACCGGAAGGTTCTGCTCGCCGAGACGGATCGCGCCGAGGCGGCGAAATCGCCGACGCCTCAAGCTGGCGCTTCCGGGATCGAAAACCGTCTCGTCGCGCGTCTCGATCCGGCCGGCGCCGACCTCCTCCACCTCCTCGGCGCCAAGCGCGCAGGCGGCGAGAATGCGGGCCTGTGCGGCGCGGCCGGTGAGTTCGGCGACCGCGAGGAAGGGTGCGCGCGACAGCGGATCCTCGACCGGCAGGCTCGCGGCGCGGCCGTTGGCCATGAGAAAATCGCCTTTGGCGCCGCGCGACTTGGCGATACGGTCCGGGAACGCCAGCGCGATGAGCGCGCCGTCGGAGAGCTCCGACCCTCCTTGAGTCGACGGCGCAGCCGATCTGGCCAGCCGCGCCCAATTGCCCGCAAGGCGCCGCGCGTCGCGGCCGCGCTTCGAGCCGTCGCCTTGCAGGCGCGCGAGCCTGTGCGAAAGATCGGCGTCATTGCCCGCGAGCCCCCGCTCCGAGAGCAGCATCGCGAGTTCCGCGGCCCGCTCGGCCTCGCCGTGGCGCGCGGCTTCGAGGATCATGCGGGCGAGACGCGGCGGCAGCGGCAAGGCGCGCAACGCCTTGCCCTGATCGGTAAGGCGTCCGTCGGCATCAAGCGCGCCGAGATCGCGGTCGAGCGCCACGGCCTCCTTCCAGGCCGGCGCGGGCGGCGGATCGAGCCATCCGAGCTGGCCGGGATCATTCACGCCCCAGGCCGCGAGATCGAGCGCGAGGCCGGCAAGGTCGGCGGCAAGGATTTCGGGCGCCGCGAAGGCGGGGAGCGCGGCGGTCTGGGGCTCGTCCCATAGCCGGTAGCAGACGCCGGGCTCGGTGCGGCCGGCGCGGCCGCGGCGCTGATCGACGCTGGCGCGGGCGGCGCGGACGGTCTCCAGCCGGGAGAGGCCGAGGTCCGGCTCGTAGAGCTGCACGCGCGACAGACCCGAGTCGATCACGATGCGCACGCCCTCGATGGTGAGCGAGGTTTCGGCGATGGAGGTGGCGAGGACGACCTTGCGGCGCCCCGCCGGCGCGGGAGAGATGGCGCGATCCTGTTCCCCGCGCTCGAGGGCGCCATAAAGCGGCGCGATGTCGACGCCATCGAGCCGCGCGTCGGCGAGGCGCGCGGCGACGCGCGTGATTTCCCCCTGCCCCGGCAGGAACGCGAGAATCGAGCCTTTCTCCTCGCGCAGCGCGCGCAGGACGGCGCGGGTCACGGCGTCCTCTATGCGCTCATGGGCGTCGCGGCCCAGATAGCGGGTCTCCACATCGAAGGCGCGGCCCTCGCTGACGATCATCCGGGCGCCTCCCATCAGCGCCGCGACCCGCGCGCCGTCGAGCGTCGCCGACATGGCGACGAGCCGCAGATCGTCTCTCAGGCCGGACTGAGCGTCGAGCGCCAGCGCAAGGCCGAGATCGGCGTCGAGCGAGCGCTCGTGATATTCGTCGAAGAGAACCGCCGCGACGCCCTCCAGCGCCGGATCGTCGAGAATCATGCGGGCGAAGACGCCCTCGGTCACGACCTCGATGCGCGTGCGCGCCGAGACCCTGGATTCGAGCCGCATGCGCAGGCCGATGGTTTCGCCCAGCTGTTCGCCGAGCGTCGCCGCCATGCGACTGGCGGCGGCGCGCGCGGCGAGCCGGCGGGGCTCCAGCAGAATGAGCTTGCGGCCCCTGGTCCAGGCCGCGTCGAGAAGCGCGAGCGGCGCGCGCGTGGTCTTGCCGGCGCCGGGCGGCGCGACGATCACGAGATTGGGCGATTCCGCCAGCGCCGCCACAATGTCCGGCAGCACGGCGTCGATGGGCAAAGCGTCTTGCGGGCGTGTCAACTCAGGGCTCTTCACAGCAAAAGGCGCCCCCTCCGGGGAGGGAGCGCCTCTCATTATCAGCCTTTGAGCCGTTACGCCGCCTGCTGGATCCCCGAGAGCTTCCAGCCCTGAGGGCCGGCGCCCGCCGGGCGGCGGAAGGTCCAGACCTCGGTCGCCTCCGACGGGCCCTGAGAGCCCGGCGCGGGCTTGCCCGTCGAGCGGTCCACCATCTCGTCGTTGAGCGCGAAGCGCATGGCGACGGTGGCGTATTCGTCCGAGCCCTCGCGCCAGGCCTCCGAGAGATCGCCTTGCAGGAGCTTCACATCCGTGACTCGGTTGACCAGGCCCTTGCGGCGGTTGGCGTCCAGCTCCTCATCGAAATGCCGCACCATCTCCGGCGTCGCCACGGCGCGCAGCGCGCCCATGTCCTCGCGGCTGTAGGCGGCCTGCGACTCGCTAAGCAGGCGCTCGAAGGCGTTGAAGTCCTCGGGCGCGACGCGGATCGGCGTCGTCGCCGGGCGCTGCCGGCCCGGACCGCCGCCGCCGAAGCCGAACGGCGCTCCGCCGAGGCCGCCCCCGCCCGCGCGGCCGCCAAAGGGCGCGCCGCCCGTGAAGGAGAAGGTCGAGCCCTGCGGACCGACGCCCGCCGGCGCATTGCGCCGCTGCCACCAGGCGAAGGCCATGCGCGCCAGGAAGACGATCAGGGCGATCTGCATCAGGAAGCCGATGACGGACATGAAGCCGCCGATGCCGCCGAAAAAGCCGTTGCCGGTCAGCATGCCGAACAGGCCGGCGCCGAGCAGACCGCCCGCGAGACCGCCGAGCAGGCCGCGTCCGAAGGAGGAGCCGCCATAGGCGGGGCTGTTCCAGCCCGGCTGCTGCTGGCCCATGCCGTAGCCCGGCCGCGCCGTGTCGCTACGTTCGAAGGGCGAGGCCGTTCCCGGCGCGGTGCGGGTCGACGGCGGCGCGGACCACGTCCGCGAGCCCCGGCTGCCGAAGCTGCCGCCCCCGCCCATACGCGCCTCGGCAATGGCCGGCGCCAGCGCGAGCAGAGCCGCAAGACACAATGAAATCAGCGATCCGCGCTTTTGCGCAAGAAACCGCAACATCTGCACATCCTCTTTTACGGGGAGCGAGGCTCCCCATCGAGGAAAGAATATAGGGACGCCCCGACCCGGCTGCAAAGACCGGGTCGCGACGGAAGCGGCGAGGATTTGGCGCGGGCGCTCGCCAGATGTTAGGAAACCCGCTCCTGATCAGCGTAAGAGGCGCCCCGCTAAAGCCATGCGTCCCTATCTCGACCTGCTCGACAAAATTCTGCGCGAGGGCGTCCGAAAGGAGGACCGCACGGGCACGGGCGCCCTCTCCATCTTCGGGCATCAGATGCGCTTCGATCTCGCTTCGGGCTTTCCGCTCGTGACGACAAAGCGGGTACATGTAAAATCGGTCATCCACGAATTACTGTGGTTTCTCAAGGGCGAAACAAATATCGCCTACCTTCGGGAAAACGGCGTCACGATCTGGGACGAATGGGCCGACGGAAACGGCGACCTCGGGCCAGTCTATGGCGCCCAGTGGCGCGCCTGGCCGGCGCCGTCCGGCGAGGTCATCGACCAGATCGCCTGGCTCGTGGACGAGATCAGACGCAACCCCTTCTCACGCCGGCTGATCGTCACCGCCTGGAACCCGGCGGAGATCGACAGAATGGCGCTCCCGCCGTGCCACTGCCTGTTTCAATTCCACGTCGCCGAAGTCGATGGAAAAAAACGCCTGTCCTGCCAGCTTTATCAGCGCTCGGCCGATGTCTTCCTCGGGGTTCCCTTCAACATCGCAAGCTACGCCCTCCTCACCCATATGGTGGCGCAGGCGACAGGCTGCGTCGCGGGGGATTTCATCCACAGTTTCGGCGACGCGCATCTTTACCTGAATCACCTGGAGCAGGCGCGGCTGCAACTGACCCGCGCGCCGAGGCCCCTGCCCCGACTGAGGCTAAACCCGGCCGTCAACTCGCTTTTCGACTTCCGCTACGAGGACATCTCGGTCGAGGGTTACGACCCCTGGCCAGCGATCTCCGCTCCCATCTCTGTCTGAAGGAGACACATGAAACCGAAGCTCGTGGTGGTCGTGGCGCGCGCGCAGAATGGAGTAATCGGGGTCGGCAATGGCCTGCCGTGGCGGCTCTCGACCGATCTGAAACGCTACAAGGCGCGCACTTGGGGCCGACCCATGATCATGGGTCGGCGCACATGGGACTCGATTGGCCGGCCCCTCCCCGGCCGCGAGAGCGTGGTCGTCACGCGTCGGCCGGACTTCGCCGCGCCCGGCGCCCACGTGGCGCGCAGCATCGACGAATCGCTCGAACTCGCCCGCCGAATCGCTCGGGAGATGGGATCGGACGAGATCATTGTGGCTGGCGGGGCGGAAATTTACCGGGCGCTACTCGACCAGACCGCGATAATTGAACTGACCGAGGTCGACCTCGACCTTCCCGGCGACGCCCATTTTCCCGCCCTGCACCCCGCGGAATGGGAGGAAATCGCCCGCGACGCCCCGCCGCGCGGGGAAAAAGACGAAGCCGACTTTGCGTTCGTGACCCTGCTCAGGCGAGACTTGCGCAAGGCGTAAAATCTCGCGCAAGGCATAAAAATATCGACCAGAGACCAGTTGCGGGGACGCCTCTCAATGGCTATAAGGCCCCTCAACAGCGGCCGACACGGCCGCCGGTTCGGAGTGTAGCGCAGCCTGGTAGCGCACCTCGTTCGGGACGAGGGGGTCGGAGGTTCGAATCCTCTCACTCCGACCAAAGTTTTCGATCAGCCGCCTTCTCCGAGAGAGATTTATCGGCGCGATCCCTCCCGCTTTTTTACCGTGCCTCGCGATTCGCGTAGCATCCACCTGCTCCGGCTGTAGATTTCCCTATGCGACAGCTTCCTGGCCCCAATGGGCCGGCTGTCTGCGATTGGGAGGTGCAGATGAATTTCAGAACGCTTGTCGCCTCGGCTGTTTTGAGCGCCGGGCTCGTTCTTGCCTTGGCGCCAGGGGCCGCTCGGGCGATGCCGCTCCAGAAGATCGCCGGCGTGGACGCGCCCATCGAGAAGGTTTGGGGCGGCTGCGGCCCTTATGGACATCGCGGCCCATGGGGCGGCTGCCGGCGTGGAGGACAATGGGGCGGCTGGGGCTGGCGCAGGCCGTATTGGCGCCGCTGGTAATCTCGCGCCCGCCCGCCGATTTCGCGCCTTCGTAGCAAATCTATGTATAGTGAACGGACGGCGCCGCGCGGGACTCGCGGCGGCCGTCCAACTTAATTGCCCTCGAGCTGCAAAGGTTGGCGCGATGAAAGCCGATGTGGGCGCGATCTCGGTCGTTTTGAACGAAGGCGCGGACGGCTCCGGCTCCCTCTCGGGGGCGACCTTTGTCGTCAAGGAGAATATCGACGTCGCGGGCCAGGTCTCGACGAACGGCCATCCGCAATGGGCGGCGACGCATCCGCCAGCGCGCGCCAACGCCGTCGTCGTCGACAGGCTGCTCGGCGCCGGCGCGCGCCTCGTCGGCAAGGCGCATATGGACGAGATGGCCTACAGCCTGATGGGCGCCAATCCACATTACGGCACGCCGATCAATCCGGCGGACCCGGACCGTCACCCCGGCGGCTCGTCCTCCGGCTCCGCCGTGGCTGTCGCCGCCGCCCTCGTGAATTTCGCCATTGGCACCGATACGGCGGGCTCCTGCCGCGCGCCCGCCGCGTTTTGCGGCGTTTTCGGATTCCGCTCGTCCCATGGCGCCATTCCGATGGAGGGCGTCATCCCGCTGGCGCCCTCTCTGGACGTGATCGGCTGGTTCGCGCGCGACCTCGACCGCATGAGAAACGTCGGCGACGCGCTGCTGCCGCCGGACGCGGACGATCGCGGCTATGACGAAGCCGTCCTGCTCAGTGACGCGTTCCACGGCGTCGAGACGGCCTTCGCCACGACCGCCGCCCCGGCGGTCGACATGCTCAAGGGCGGGCGCTGGCGCGAGGGGCGCCTCGACGAGGAGTTCTTCAAGACGGCGCTCGCGCATTTTCGCAATCTCCAGGCGCATGAGGCCTGGGCCTCGCACGGCGGCTGGATCACGGCGCAACATCCGACCTTCGGCAAGGGCGTGGAAGAGCGTTTCGCCATCGCCTCCAAGGTGACGGCAGATCAGAAGAAAGCCGCCCTCGCCTTTCGTGAGGAGACGCGCGGCCGTATCGACGCCCTGCTTGGAGAGACGGGCTTCCTCGTGATGCCGACGACGCCGTTCCGCGCGCCGCTGCTCACCGAGAGCGAAGAGCAGCTCGACGCAAGGCGCTACCAGATGTTCCGGCTGTTCCTGATTGCGAGCTATTTCGGTCTGCCGCAGATCAGCCTGCCATTGCCATCGAGCGAGGCCCCTGTCGCCCTCTCCTTCGTCGGCCGAAAGGGAACCGACCGCCAATTGATCGCGTTGGCCCAGCGGTTTTGCGCGCGGATGAAAAAGTAAGGCTCAGCCGCCGGCGACGGGCGCGCGCCCGAGAAGCTCTCTGATGCGCGCGGTCAGCCTGTCCCGCACGTCCCGATAGGCGGAAAGAATGGCGTCCCGCGACCCTTGCGCGACAGTCGCGTCGGGCGTCGGCCAATAGACGACATCGACGGCCATGGCGCGGGTGAATTCGAGCGTCTTGTGATGCGCTTCTGGCGACAGCGTGATGATGAGGTCGAAATTCGAGTCTTCGAGATCCTCGAAGGTCTGCGGCCGGTGCCGGCTCATGTCGACGCCGATCTCCTCCATGGCCGCGACAGCGAAGGGATCGGGCTCGCCGCGTTTCAGCCCGGCGGAAGCAAAGTAGATTTCGCGCCCGAAGTAATGCCGCGCGATCGCTTCCGCCATGGGCGAGCGCACCGTATTCATCGTGCAGGCGAAGAGTATTGATTGCGGTCGCGTCATCGCCGAGGCTTGTCTGGCGCCGAGGGGGCTGGCCCGCTGTCAAGATGGCCATGAGTTCGCAAATACAAAGGCCGGTCAGCCCTTCCAGTGCAGCGCCGTGATCAGTGTGAACAGGCGCCGCGCCGTGTCGGCGTCCGTCTCGATCTTGCCCTTGAGACGCTCGGCAAGAAGCAGGGCCCCCTCGTTGTGAAGGCCGCGCCGGCCCATGTCGATCGCCTCGATGCGGCTCGGCGTCGCCGTTCGTATCGCGGCGTAGTAGCTTTCGCAGATCAGAAAATAATCCTTCAGAATGCGCCTGAAGGGGGTCAGCGACAAAATATGCGTGATGATGACGACGCCGGCGCTGTCCTTGATCTCGAAGACGAGCCGCGCGTCGACAAGCGAAATATGCAGCGCGTAAGGACCGGCTTCATGGCCGACGAGGGCGAAGCTGTTGTCCTCGATGAGGTCGTAGACCGCGATGGCGCGCTCATGTTCCTGGTCGGCCGAGCCACGCCCGATCGAATTCTCGTCGAGCGTGACCGAAATCAGGCGATTCTGCGCGGCTGCGTCCACCCTAGGCCCCGAGCGAATTGAGCCGGATCGAAACGGAGCGCGCATGCGCCTGGAGGCCCTCGGCGTCGCCCAGCGTCACCGCCGCGGCGCCGATGGCGCGCAGCGAGTCGGCGTCGCATTTTAGGATGGAGGTGCGCTTCACGAAATCGAGTACGCTCAGGCCGGAGGAGAAGCGCGCCGAGCGCGCGGTCGGCAGCACGTGATTGCTGCCGCCGACATAATCGCCGACGGCCTCCGGCGTATAGGCGCCGATGAAGATCGCGCCGGCGTTGGAGACGCGCGCCGCGAGCTCCTCGGCGTCCTCGCTGATGATTTCGAGATGCTCGGCCGCGATGCGATTGGCGAGCGGCAGGGAGTCCGAGAGTTTCTCGACGAGAATCACCGCGCCATAGTCACGCCAGGAGGCGCCGGCGATCTCGTGGCGCGAGAGGGTCGAAAGGTGACGCTCGACCGCCGCGACGGTGGCGTCGGCGATCTCGGCGCTGTCAGTGATCAGGATGGATTGCGCCGACTCGTCGTGCTCCGCCTGCGCGAGAAGATCGGCGGCGATCCAGTCGGGGTTCGCGGTCTTGTCGGCGAGCACCAGCACCTCGGAAGGGCCGGCGATCATGTCGATGCCGACCTGGCCGAAGACGCGGCGCTTGGCGGCCGCGACCCAGGCGTTGCCGGGGCCGACGATCTTGGCGACAGGCGCGATCGTCTTCGTTCCATAGGCCAGAGCCGCCACGGCCTGCGCCCCGCCGACGCGGTAGATCTCATCGATGCCGGAACGCCGCGCGGCGGCGAGCACCAGCGGCTCGACATGGCCGCCGGGCGTCGGCACGACCATCACGATGCGCTTCACGCCCGCGACCTTCGCCGGCACGACATTCATCAGCACGGAGGACGGATAGGCCGCCGTGCCGCCCGGCACGTAGAGACCGACGGAGTCGAGCGGCGACCAGCGCCAGCCGAGTTCGACGCCCGCCGCGTCGCGGTAGCGCAGATCCTGCGGCTTCTGCTTCTCGTGGAAGGCGGTGATGCGCTCGAGCGCGAGATCGAGCGCCGCGACCTGCTCCTTCGAGCACTTGGATTCCGCCGACGTCACCTCGGCTGCGCTGACGGCGATGCCGGTCTGCGCGAGGTCGATCCGGTCGAACCGCTTGGAATAATCGATCAGCGCCTCGTCGCCGCGCGCGACAACATCCTCGATGATGGCGCGAACGGTCGCGTCGACATCCTGGGACGACTCCCGCTTCATGGCGAGCAGAGCCACGAACTGCTGCTCGAAGTCAGGGGCGGCGGCGTCCAAACGCAGGGTCATTTCCATCTCCAACCGGGTTTTCCCGGTTGTCATGACCTTGCCGAAGCGCCTTCGTCAAGTTTGATGAAGCCCGGGGGTCCGACCTCCCCGCGGGAAGCCTGTCTTCAGGGCGCGCCCGCCTCGCGGACGTTGAGTTCGTGGGTGGGTCGGGCCGCCGTTTTCCAGCGTGGCCCGATGTCGCACAGCTGAGCCTCGACGCATTCGACATCGAGGCAGATCGCGGCGCCGCCTGCGAAGGTCAGGCGAACAACGCCTCCCGGAGCCTCTGGACCCGGCTCGAAGGTGACGGCGAGAAGCTCGAGAATGGCGTCGGGCTCGTCGCGGGAGACGCGCGCGCATCGCACCCGCTGCACGCCCTCGAAATGCAGCCCGGCCCGGCAGCGTTCGAGCCGCCCTTCCATTTCGGCCGCCCAATCGAAGCGCGAGCCCACGAGCGCAAAGCGGCGCTTGCCCGGCAAATAGGCGATGTCGCCGACGCGCACCAGCGCGTCCTGCACATGAGCGGAAAGGAGCGCGAGGTCTTCGCTGTCGAGCGCATGCAAGCGCAGCGCCGGCGTCGAGGCGCTGTTATCGAGCGGTGTGGCGGCCATGCTGATCCTCCCTGCGCCGGATATGGCGAGGGACGCGAGGCGACGCAAGTGCGCATCGTCTCGCGGCGCCAGACACGCCGGGACGACGGCCGCCTCACCGGCGCTTCATGCGGTCTTCTGCGCCTCCGCGCAGCCTTTGCTCATCGCCTCGCGGCCGGCTGCGGCGATCTCCTCCGGAGTCATGTCGCGGACATGCGTGGCGATGGACCACTCATGGCCGAAGGGATCGACGACGATTCCATATCGATCGCCCCAGAACATGTCGGCGACGGGCATCTTCACCGTGGCGCCAGCCGCCACAGCCTGCGCGAAAACCTCATCGACATTCGGCACGGCGACGTGGATCGTCACGGGCGTCCCCTTGAGCGCCCTGGGGCCGAGCGCGCCCCACTCCGGCATTTCATCGACCAACATGAGCATCGAGTCGCCGATCCTGACGCTCGCGTGCATCAGCCGGCCGTCCGGCCCCGGCAGACGCATCAGCTCCGTCGCGCCGAAGGCCTTCTTGTAGAATTCGATCGCCTCGGCGGCGCCGGCGCAGACAATGTGAGGCGTCAGCGTATGCGCGCCCTCCGGGACCGGCTTCACCTTCTCGCCCATGTTGTCCTCCTTCGTAGAAGTCAGCGGATTTTACGAAGCGATTCGCGAAGCGCGTCGCTATCCATTTGTGCGAGCTCCTGCTCCAGAGCCGCATGAGTCGCGCGCCAGATCGGGACCGCCTGCTCGAGGGCGGCGCGCCCGTCGTCGGTGAGCGACACGCGCCGCGCGCGCTTGTCCTTCTCATGGATGGCGACCCGCACGAGCCCGCGCCTCTCCAGCGATTTGAGCGCGGCCGTCAGCGTCGTGCGGTCCATGGCGAGAAAGTCGGCAAGCCTGCCGACGGTCGGCGCCTGCGGGGCGTTCAGCGCCATCATCAGCGAAAACTGCCCATTGGTGAGTCCGACCGGCGCAAAGGCCCAGTCGAAGCGCCGCGCAAGCTGACGCGCCGCCCTTTGCGTCGCGAGGCAGAGGCAAGCGTCTCGAATCTCATGGACGACCTCGAGGGGAAGCGACTTTGACATGGCGTATATAGGTTGATATCAACATTTATGGATTTCGTCCAGAGGAAGGAAACGGCCGATGCATGCAAAAGTGCGGACCTGCCTGGCTTTTCGCGATCAGGCCGAGGAAGCGGCCCGCTTTTACGTCTCGCTCCTGCCCGGTTCGGAACTCGAGACCGTCTTTCGGCCGAACCCCGGCGAGCCGGCGCTGACGGCCCTCTTCACCCTCGCAGGTACGCCCTATCAGGCGCTGAACATGGGCGATTACGTCACGCTGAACGACGCCGTCTCGATCTCGGTGATGACCAAGGATCAGGAAGAAACCGACCGGCTTTGGGCGGCGCTGCTCGCTGACGGCGGCGCCGAGAATCGATGCGGCTGGCTGAAAGACCGTTTCGGCCTCTCCTGGCAGATCGTGCCCGAAGTCCTGCCGCGCCTGCTGACGGCGGAGGACCGCGCCGCCGCCGGGCGCGCAATGCAGGCGATGCTCGGCATGGTCAAGCTCGACATCGCCGGGCTGGAAGCCGCCTTCAAGGGATGAAGGCGGCGTCAGGACACGTCGATTTCCGTATCAATCACATGTTCGAGCGGCGTTCCCTCGGCGGTCAGCGTCATGCGCAATTTCAACTTGCCGCCGTTGACCTTGTGCTCGCGCACGACGCGCTCGATCTCCCGCTGGGAGGTGACGCCCACCTCCTTGAGGAACTTGCGAACCGCCATGTTGAACGCGTCTTCGTCCATCGCCCGTCTCCCACTCTCACGAATGGGTAGCTAGCGCGCGAGGGCGAGAGCGACAGTCAGTCCTGGAAGGGGTTGTGAACCAGGATCGTGTCGTCGCGCTCGGGGCTCGTCGAGAGCAGCGCCACCGGCGCGCCGATCAGCTCCTCGATGCGGCGGACATATTTGATCGCCTGCGCCGGCAGTTCCGCCCAGCTGCGGGCGCCGCTCGTTGTCTCCTGCCAGCCGGGGAAGCTCTCGTAAACGGGCGTCACCCGCGCCTGCGCGGATTGCGACGCCGGCAGCCGGTCGATCTGTTTTCCATCCAGCATGTAATGGGTGCAGATCTTGATCTCGTCGAAGCCGTCGAGAATGTCGAGCTTCGTCAGCGCAATGCCATTGATGCCGGAGGTCTTCACCGCCTGCCGCGTGAGCACGGCGTCGAACCAGCCGCAGCGGCGCCGGCGCCCCGTATTGGTGCCGAACTCATGGCCCCTGTCGCCGATCAGTTCGCCGATGGCGTCGTGGAGTTCCGTCGGAAACGGCCCGCCGCCGACGCGGGTCGTGTAAGCCTTGGCGATCCCGAGAACATAGCCGATGGCGCCCGGCCCGAGGCCCGAGCCGCTCGCCGCCGAGGCGGCGACCGTGTTGGAGGATGTCACATAGGGATAAGTGCCGTGGTCAACATCGAGCAGAACGCCCTGCGCGCCCTCGAAAAGGATGCGCTTGCCGGCGCGACGCTGTTCGTCCAGCAGATCCCAGACCGCGTCCATGAAGGGCAGGATTTTCGGCGCGATGGACAGAAGCTCCTCGCGGAGCGCCGCCGGATCGACCGGCGGCAGGCCGAGCCCGCGGCGCAGCGGGTCGTGATGAGCGAGCGCCCGGGCGATCTTGTCGTCGAGCGTATCGGGCTCGGCGAGGTCCATCAGGCGGATCGAGCGGCGGCCGACCTTGTCCTCGTAAGCCGGACCGATGCCGCGCTTGGTGGTGCCGATCTTGGCGCCGCCCCCGGCCGCGTCCTCGCGATGGGCGTCGAGCTCGCGATGAAGCGAGAGGATCAGCGGCGCGTTCTCGGCGACCTTGAAATTCTGCGGCGTAATTTCGACGCCCTGCCCCCGCAGCCGGTCGATCTCGCCGACGAGAAAATGCGGATCGACCACGACGCCATTGCCGATAACGGAGAGCTTGCCCGGCCGCACGATGCCGGAAGGCAGCAGCGCGAGCTTGTAGGTCGTGCTGTCGATGACGAGCGTATGGCCCGCGTTGTGGCCGCCCTGGAAGCGCACGACGACATCCGCCTCCAGCGAGAGCCAGTCGACGATCTTGCCCTTGCCCTCGTCGCCCCACTGGGCGCCGACCACCGCTACATTCGCCATGATGCTTCTTCGCGCTGTCCGAAACGACAAAAAGCCCCGCGCGGTAACGCGAAGGGCTCGTTACGGGCGGGGTTTACCGCAGGATGGCCGGATCGTAAAGACCGCGCAAGATTCAGCCCTTCAGGAACATCCCGGCCGCTGCGCGGTTGGCGTTGGATCGCCCCGAAACGCGGGGCGTTCAAGGGGGTCACGACCAAGAGGGTCACGACAATGGCTACCGTCGCCGCGGACCGGGTCCAGCGCCATACCGACGAGGCCGTCAACCGCACGATCCACGCGCAAATGCTGGAGCGGCTCGTCTATTTTGCCCTGCATCCTGAACGGATCGAGGAAAGGCTCCATCATCTCGACCGGGAATGGGACATCGAGCGGGCGCTCGAGGCCAACGCCTCGACCTTCGCCCTCGCCGGGCTCACCCTCGGCTTCGCCGTCGATCGCCGGTGGCTCGCCCTGCCCGTCCTCGTCGCGGGCTTCCTGCTGCAACACGCCCTTCAGGGCTGGTGTCCGCCGCTCCCGGTTCTCCGGCGCCTGGGCTTCCGCACCCAGCGCGAAATCGACCGCGAACGCTACGCGCTGAAAGCCTTGCGCGGCGATTTCCGGCAGGTGGAGGACGCCATGGAGCGCCTGCAAGCGGTTCGGGCGGAAAGGCCGGCGCGCGAAGAGCATCTGCCGCAGTAAAAGCGGCGCACTGGCGCGCTGCTCCGCCTGCGGCGCTTTATGCTCTGGCCCTCGGCGGGGGACGGGCGCATAGTGCCGTGGTTTGATCCATGGATAAGTCCTAGGCGCCAGTTTTTAACCCTCGCTGCGGCGCTTGCCCTCGGCGCCTTGTCGCCCTGCGCCCAAGCGCAGGACGCGTCGCAAGTTCTTCGGGTCTCTTTCAAGGACGGACGCGCCGTCGTCAGGGGCGCCGTGAAGGGCTACGACACGCATGACTACGTCTTCCCCGCTGGCGCAGGCGAGTCGATCAAGATCAGACTCACGAGCCGCAAAGCCTTCTTCAACGTGAACCCGCCGGGCTCGGAGGAGGCGCTCTTCAATGGCTCTATCGCGGGCTCGATCTTCACAGGCGAGGCGGCCATCAGCGGCGATTACACCGCCCGCGTCTATCTCATGCGCAATGAGGCGCGCCGGGGCACGGTCTCCCCCTACACACTCGCGATCGAAGTCGGACAAAAGAAAGCAGCGGCGGAAAAAGGCCCTGATTTCGCCGATGGGCTCACGGGCGGCCCGGATTACTGGCAGGTGACGGGTGTTCCGGCCGGGGACGCGCTCAAGATTCGGGCGACGCCCTCGCCGAAGGCAAGGCTCGCCGCGGACGCGCCGAATGGGGCGGCGCTCAGGAATCTTGGTTGCCGCAACACGGGTGGCCAGCGCTGGTGCCGCGTGGAAGACGCCCGCAAACAGGCCGGCTGGGTGAACGGGCGCTATCTGCGGGAGGGGCCAGGGCCCGATGGTCAGGCCCGGTGATAGGGATGGCCCGACAGGATTGTCATGGCCCGGTAAATCTGCTCGGCCGCCAGAATGCGCACGAGTTGATGCGGCAGCGTCATCGCCCCGAACGAAAAGACCGTTGTCGCCCGCGCGCGGATACTGGCGTCTAGCCCTTCCGAACCACCCACGGCAAACCAGAGCGCCTTGCGGCCGGCGTCTCGCTCGCGGCCGATGAAGTTCGCGAAGGCCGCGCTATCCGCCGCCCTGCCCCGCTCGTCGAAGACGACGAGCCCGGCGTCGGCCGGGAGGACCGCCAGCATGTCTTCCGCCTCCCGCGCCATGCGCTCGGCGGCGTTCCTGGCCTTGCTTTCGTCCAGTTCCCTGAGGTCGAGCCCTTCCAGGCCGATGCGCCGCAGTGCGGCGATGCGCTCGGCGTAGCGCGCGTAAATCTCTCGCTCGGGACCAGCCTTCAGCCGACCCACGCAAATGAGCCCCAATCGCACGAAACGGCCTGCCCGACGCGGTCTAAGGCGTCAAACGAGCCGAATCTCGACAGGCCGGTCGCCGCCCCACATCTTCTCGAGGTTGTAGAACTGGCGCACCTCGGGACGGAAAATGTGGACGATGACGTCGCCGGCGTCGATCAGCACCCAGTCGCACTGGGGCAGGCCCTCGATGCGCGCGACGACGCCCGCATCCTTGAGAGCCCGGACCGCCTTGTCGGCGATGGCTCCGACATGCACGGTCGAGCGCCCGGTCGCGATGATCATTTCATCGGCGAGGGCGGTCTTTCCGCGCAGATCGATGGAGATGACGTCCTCGGCCTTTGTTTCGTCCAGAGCCTTGAGAACATTTTGCACGATCGAGCCGCCTGGCGGCGCTTTGGCGCCGATCCTCGGCTGGGAGGGGCGTCCCGCTCCCGGTTGAACACTCGTCGACAGCGTTGCAATCCTCATACTTCGCGGCCTCTTGCCTGACCGCATCCAGAGGATGGAACCCTTTCGTCCCGATTGCAATATGAAAGCGGTCCGCTGGACCCGCCGAAGGCAGAAAAAAACCCGGCGCGTTTGCCGGGTCTCTAGGCAGTTCGGGCTAATCGAGAGGCGGGAGGAACCTCAAAGCCGGAACAACTGAAATATAGATCAGTTTGCGACGAATTGCTCGTTTCTTTTTCGTCACGAGGACCGTCAGAGGGACGAATCGGATATGATAACAATCAAAAACAGGTCCTCATGGACGTCGGCCGCCTCGCTGTCCGATTTTGAAACATGCACCGATTCAGCAACTTAGCAGACGGCTAGGCGCAGCCGGCCCGCAGCCCGTGTCTCGAAAGCCACAGGCGCGAGCGAATTGCGCGGCATGGCAGGCTCACCGCCCGCCAGAGGCCGAATTCAGGGGATCAGCACCATGGACCCCGCCGTTTGGCGTGATTCGAGCGCGGCGTGAACGCTTGCGGCGTCCGCGAGCGGAAAAGACTTCGGCTCCTCGATGGTCAGATGGCCGCGCTTGATGGCGCGCAGCATGTCCTCGGCCATGTCCTCGTAATCCTTGCGCCTGGCGATATAGGTGAAAAGCGACGGCCGCGTCGCATAGAGCGAGCCCTTCTGCGCGAGAAGATTGATGTCGAACGCGTCGATCGGACCGGAAGCCGATCCGAAGCTCACGAACATGCCCAGGGGCGCGAGGCAGTCGAGCGAGGCCGGGAAGGTCGCCCGCCCGACCCCGTCATAGACCACGTCGCAAAGCCGGCCGCGCGTGATCTCGCGCACCCGCTCGGGGAAATTCTCCTCACGATAGAGGATCGTATGCTGCGCCCCAGCCTTCTCGGCGATGGCCGCCTTCTCCGGCGAGCCGACGGTGGCGATGACCTTGGCGCCGAGCGCGCGCGCCCACTCGCAGAGCAACTGGCCGACGCCGCCCGCCCCGGCGTGAATCAGCACGCGATGGCCCTTTTTCACCCGGAAGGTCCGGCGCAGCAGATATTGCGCGGTCAGGCCCTTGAGCATCATGACGGCGCCCTGCTCGTAGCTGATCGACTTCGGCAGATGAATGACCGAATCGGCGGAAATGTTGCGCGCCTCGCTATAGCCGCCGAGCGCGCCGACATAGGCGACCCGGTCGCCGACCTCGAAATCCTCGACCCCCTCGCCGACCGCGACCACCTGCCCGGCGCCCTCGTGGCCCGGCACGTAGGGATGCTCGGCGGGATAGGCCCCGGTGCGGCGGTAGATGTCGATGTAGTTCACCCCGATGGCCTTGTGGCGAATCTGCACCTCGCCCGGCGCCGGCGGCGCGAGGTCGACCTCCTCCAGCAGAAGCGCCTCGGGGCCGCCCGGCCGGTGAACGCGGATCGCCTTGACCATCAAAACCTCCAGAAATAAACCGCCAATACGGTTCAGATAGCACGGGATTGCGACAAGACAGCCGGAAACCGCGCTATGAGCCTGAAACCTGTCCGCATCGCGGCCAGAGTCTCGCCCTCGGCCGCAGGGGCCGCTATAACGGGGTGAGGATCAGGAGTTTTGTGATGACCGAGGGTTCCGCGCGGACGGGCGCGACGACGAAGACCGACATTCTCGTTGCCGGGGCGGGCTCCACGGGCCTCGCCGCCGCGCTGGCCTTCGCCCGCTCGGGGCTGAAGGTCGCGCTCGTCGGCCGCATTCCGCCGCCGCTGCCGGGCCGCACCGTGGCGCTCTTCGAGGCATCGATCCGCTTTCTCGACGCCCTGGGCGCGCTCGAGCGCGTGAAGGAGCTGGGCTGCCCGGTCGAGGCGATCCGCATGATCGACGACACTGATCAGCTCTTTCCGGTGCCGGAGCTGACGCTGCGCGCCAGTGAGGTCGATCTGCCGGCGCTGGGCGTCAACATCGCGAACGACGACCTCGTCGGCGTGCTGCTCGACCTCGTCCGCGGGCGTCCCGAGATCGAGCTGATCGACGCGGACATCACTGATTACGAGTATAGCGGCGCGAGCGCGGCCGCGATCCTTTCGGACGGACGCCGGCTCGAGGCGGATTTCCTCGTCGCCGCCGATGGGCGCAACAGCCGCGCGCGCGCCGTCGCGGGCATCGACGTGAAGGAATGGACCTATCCCCAGGTCGCCCTCACGATGATGCTGCGACACGAATTCCCCCACGACAACATGTCGACCGAGTGGCACACGCGCTCCGGCCCGTTCACGCTCGTGCCGCTGCCGCCGCGCGAGGACGCGCCGCACCGCTCCAGCCTCGTCTGGCTGATGAGCGTCGCCGACGCCCGCCGCCGCCTCGCCAAGCCGCGCGAGGAACTCGAATATGAGATCGAGGACTACGCCAAGTCTGAATTCGGGACGATGCGGATCGAGAGCGACATCGGCCAGTTCCGCATGGGCGGCATGCAGGTGTCGAAACACGCCGCCGGCCGCATGGCGCTGGTCGGCGAGACCTGCCACATCTTCCCGCCGATCGGCGCGCAGGGCCTCAATCTGAGCCTGCGCGACGTGGCCGATCTCGAAGATTGTCTGGCCAGCGTCGATCTGCGCAACGAGCGCGAACTCTCGCGCGCCCTCGCCCGCTACGACCGGCACCGTCGCGCCGACATCGGATTCCGCACCCACGGCGTCGACGTGCTCAACCGCTCGCTGATCATCCCCTATCTGCCGGTCGATCTCTTCCGCGGCGCCAGCTTCATCGCCGTGGCGGCGCTGGGTCCGCTGCGCCGCGCCGTGATCCGCGAGGGCGTGCTGCCGCATCTCGTGCTGCCGCGTCTGATGCGCCGCGCCGTGCGGGAGGCGCGCGCAGGCTGACCTGCCGCGGCGCCCACATGCGCCGCCATGCGCTCGCCGATTTTTCGGCCTATGGTGTCCGTCTATGGGAATCCTTTCGCCCGCCGAGCGCCCTGTCGCGGCCATCGATCCATCTGAGCCGATCGAGACGGGCGTGCTGACCGTCGACCTCGGCGCGCTCGCCGCCAACTGGCGCCAGCTCTCGTCCGCCGCACGAGGCGCCGAGTGCGGCGCCGTGGTCAAGGCCGATGGCTATGGGCTCGGCCAGGCCGCGGTGATGCGCGCGCTCGCCTCGGCGGGGTGCAGGACCTTCTTCGTCGCCAATCTCGCAGAGGGCGAGACCGCGCGGGCGCTCGCGCCCCACGCGAATATTTATGTCCTGGACGGCGTTGCGCCGGGCTGCGCGCCGCGGCTCGCCGCCGCCGCGCTCAGGCCCTGTATCGGCTCTTTCGCCGAACTGGAGGAATGGTCTGCGACGAGCGTCCTCCTTGGCCGCAGGCTGGAGGCCGCGATCCACTTTGACACCGGCATGAACCGGCTTGGCTTTGCGCCGTCGGACGCCGCCGAGGCGGCGGCGCGGTCAACCGGAATTGCGCCCACGCTGGTGATGAGCCATTTCCTCAGCGCGCAATTGCCGGACGCGCCTGTCAACGCGAAGCAGATCAGCGCCTTCGAGACGGCGCGGGCGTATTTCCCGGGCGTTCCCGCCTCCCTCGCCGCCTCCTCCGGCGTGTTTCTGCCGCAGCGGCCGCATCTCGATCTGGTGCGCCCCGGCTATGCGCTCTACGGCGGCAATCCCACCCCCGGCGCAGCCAATCCGATGCGACGCGTGGCGAGTCTCATCGCTCGAATCCTCTCCGTTCGCGAACTCGCCGCCGGGGAAACCGTCGGCTATGACGGGGTCTTCATGGCGCAGCGCCCGACCAGGGTCGCGACCATCGGGGCCGGCTATGCCGACGGCCTGCCGGTTTCCGCAACCGCCGCGCCCGGCAAGGCGGCCGGCGAGGCCGTGGTCGGCGGCCGGCGTTGCCCGTTCGTTGGCCGGGTGTCGATGGACTATATTGTGCTCGACGTCACCGACGCACCGGCGCAAGCCGCACACCGCGGCGCCTGGGTGGAGCTGCTCGGCGATACGATCGACGTGGACGAGCTGGCGTCCCGCGCCCGCACCATCGGTTATGAGGCGCTCACGCGTCTGGGGCGGCGCTATGCCCGTCGGTATGTCGGCGATTAGCCGCCAACGATCCTTGAAGGCGCGCCGTTACGCCTTGGCGAACCAGGGCTGAAGGACGGGATAGCCCTCGCCCGCCAGCAGGGAAACGGTCTCGTAGAGCGGCAGGCCGACAACAGCCGAGTAGGAGCCGACGAGCTTCACGACAAAGGCTCCCGCGAGACCCTGAATCGCATAGCCGCCCGCCTTGCCGCGCCATTCCCCCGAGGCGAGATAGGCGTCGACCTCGAGCGAACTCAGACGCTTGAAGCGCAGACGCGCCTCGACGAGCCGTTTGCGCTCGTAGCCGCGCGGGTTGATAAGGCTCACCGCCGTATAGACGCGATGCTGGCGGCCGGAGAGAAGCTGGAGGCATTCCTCCGCTTCCTCTGTCGTGTCCGGCTTGGGCAAGCTGCGGCGGCCGACGGCGACGACCGTGTCGGCGGCGATGAGATAGGAATGCTTCAGATCCGGATGGACCGTGCGCACCTTGGCGGCGGCGGCGGCCTTCTCGCTCGCAAGGCGGATAGCCAGCGCGCGGGGCGATTCGCCTCTTTGCGGCGTTTCGTCGATATCGGCGGGAAGCAAAGCGTCGGCCTCTAGCCCCGCCTGCTGCAAAAGCGCAAGGCGACGCGGCGAGGCCGAGGCCAGAACGAGCTTGGTCTTGGGAGCGGCGGGGTCGGCAGTCACGAAAGTCTCCGCCTCGAAAAGGAGTTACCGGAAACGATAGGTGATTCGGCCTTTGGTAAGGTCGTAGGGCGTCATCTCGACCAGCACCTTGTCGCCCTCGAGCACGCGAATGCGGTTCTTGCGCATCTTGCCCGCCGTGTGGGCGATGATCTCATGATCGTTTTCGAGCTTTACCCGAAACATCGCGCTGGGCAAGAGTTCAGTGACGATTCCGGGAAATTCGAGCAGTTCTTCCTTCGCCATGTGGTTCCTTTTGAGCGCCCTGGCCCTGCCGAAAGGGTCACATAGCGCGGGAAAGCAAAAAGCCCGCTCGCCCGGTCGGGCGGCGGAGTCGGCGCGGAACGTAATCGAGAAAGTCGCATTTGTGAACCAAAGAGTTTGCGCGGCCTGCCCGGAAGGCCAAGCTCGCCGGTTCTCGACAGGGGCGCCAAGCGGAGTCGCCCGCCCGGCCGAAAGGCGCCATAGTCCGCCCCATGCAGGCCGAAGACGACCTCACAATTCCGCAAGGAACCAACGCCCCCGAGCTCAGCGTCACGGAACTCGCCAATGCGCTCAAGCGCACGGTCGAGGACCGTTTCGGCCGCGTGCGCGTGCGCGGCGAAATCTCGAATTATCGCGGCCCGCACGCTTCCGGCCACGCCTATTTCTGCCTCAAGGATCAGGGCGCGCGGCTCGACGCCGTGATCTGGAAGGGAACCTTCCTGCGCCTGCGCACCCGCCCGCAGGAAGGCCTCGAGGTCGTCGCCACCGGCCGCATCACGACCTTCCCCGGCAAATCCTCCTACCAGATTGTCATCGAGGCGATGGAGCCCGCCGGCGTCGGCGCGCTGATGGCGCTGCTCGACGAGAGGCGCAAGAAACTCGCCGCCGAGGGGCTGTTCGACGAATCGCGCAAGCGGCCCCTGCCCTTCCTTCCGAAGGTGGTGGGCGTCGTGACCTCGCCCACGGGCGCGGTCATCCGCGACATTCTGCATCGCCTGAACGACCGCTTCCCGCGCCGCGTGCTGCTCTGGCCGGTGCGCGTGCAGGGCGAAACCTCGGCGGCCGAGGTCGCGGCGGCGATCGCGGGGTTCAACGCCCTGCCGCCCGGCGGGCCGATCCCGCGCCCCGACGTGCTGATCGTCGCGCGCGGCGGCGGCTCGCTCGAGGATTTGTGGAGCTTCAACGAGGAAGTCGTCGTTCGCGCCGCGGCGGAAAGCGCCATTCCGCTCATCTCGGCGATCGGCCACGAGACGGATGTCACGCTGCTCGACCATGTCGCCGACCTGCGTGCGCCGACGCCGACCGGCGCCGCCGAAAAGGCCGTGCCGGTGCGCGCCGAGCTCTTGGAGCATCTCGCGGGGCGCGCGCGGCGCCTCGCTCTGGCGAAATCCCGCGCCCTCGAACAGCGCCGGGCGACGCTCGCGACCTTCGCCCGCCTTCTGCCGACGCCGGAGCAATTGCTTCAGACGCCGCGCCAGCGGATCGACCGCGGGGCCGAGCGGCTGCGCGCCGCCCTGCGGGGCGCACAGGACGGGCGCAGGCTTAGGCTGTCGCGTCTCGCCCACGCGCTCGCCGGCCATTCCCCGCAGGCGGAGCTGCGGGGCAAGACCGAGCGCCTCAGGGGGCTCGGCCAAAGGCTGCAACAGGGGCTCGTGGCCCGCCTGGCGCTCGCCCGCCAGCAGATGCGGGGGGACCGCCAGCGCCTGGAGGCCATTGCCGCGCGTATGTCCCGCGCCATGGAGACCTCGATCGGCCAGCGCAAGGACAAGCTGGCGCGGCTTGCCCGGCTTCAGGACTCGCTCAGCCACAAGGCCGTGCTGGCGCGGGGGTTTGCGCTGGTGCGAGACGAGAAGCGCCACCTGCTGCGCAGCGTCTCGCAGGCGCCCGCCGGGACGGCGCTCACCATCGAATTCGCCGACGGGCTCATCGCCGCGAGGGCTGGCGAGACCGAGCCGGTCCCACAGCCGCCCTCCTCGCCCTCCGCGCCGAAGCGCAAGCCGCGAAAGGCGGGCGGAACCAACCAAGGCTCCCTGTTCTGATTATTCGAAGCGCATCTGGAAGGCGACGATGCTGCGCTGCATGGCCGCGCGGGGAATGTAGCAGAAGACATTGGTCGAGAGCCGCGCCTCCTGGCAATGTTCATGCGTCTCGGACCAGTCGTAGCCGAGCGTGTCCATGCAAGCCCTGATCTTTTGCTCGATCACCTTCGGATTGTCCCGGCGCTCCGCGGGGAAGTCGCGCTCGACCTGATATTCGCAATCCGTCACGTCCATCTTCATGCCTTCGAAATAGCGGCCGCTCGCGCCGCTCGTGACGAACATGGCTTCGGTCGCGACGATGAAGACGAGGCCCAAGGCCAGCGCCACCTTGCCCTGCGTCTTGGTCTTGAAGAAGTGAAGATCGAGCAGCGAAAGCAGGCCGATCGCCAGAAGGCCGCCGCCGAGAAAGAGCGTGATCGGCGACAAAAACGGCGCAATGCCTTCGTTCATTTTGTTTCTCCAAACCCGCGCCGCCTCCTAATGATAGTGGCGAACGCGCGGCGCGCAAGGCTTGGCCATACGCTCGGCCCGCGCCTGCCTGCCGCCGCGGGCGTCGCCGTTCATCTTTCGTTAACCGTTTAACCTTTTATTAAGGACAAGCGAATTTCGTTCGCATGTGACTGGTTCCACACACCCTTCGTCAAGGTTGACGGAACCTTCGTTTAACCTTCCCGCGGCTAGGACTGTCCCAGTCTTGGAGTCGTGACAGGAGTTTTCCCCCATGCTGTCTTCCGCGAGCGCCCGTTGCGCCAGATTCGCCCTCGCTTTCACGGCCGTACTGGCCATGGCGGGCTGCGCGAAGAATCCGGCGGACGAGGCGGCCGACCTCGCGGGCGGCGTGGGCGGTCCCGGCGGCCCCGGCGGCCGGGGCGGAATCGCCCGCGGCGGAATCGGCGCGCCCGGCAGCCCGCAGGACTTCGCCAGCAATGTCGGCGACCGCATTTTCTTCGAGACCGATTCGACGGACTTGACGGCGGCGGCCCAGTCGACGCTCGACAAACAGGCCGAATGGCTGAATCGCTACGCGCGTTACAGCTTCGCCATCGAGGGGCACGCCGACGAGCGCGGCACGCGCGAATATAATTTCGCGCTGGGCGCCCGCCGCGCCGAGGTGACGAAGAATTACCTGATTTCGCGCGGCGTCGCCGCTTCGCGCATCCGGACCGTGAGCTACGGCAAGGAGCGCCCGGTCGCCGTTTGCGACGATATTTCCTGCTGGTCGCAGAACCGCCGCGCCGTCACTCTGCTGCCCGGCGGAAATTCCTGACCCGAAATCGACAAACGCCCCTTGCGTCGGCGGCGCTGTTGCGGCATGAGAAGCGCGCGCCGTTTGGCGCCCGCAGGAGTGTAGCTCAACTGGTAGAGCACCGGTCTCCAAAACCGGGGGTTGGGGGTTCGAGCCCCTCCACTCCTGCCATTGAAATCAAGAAGTTACACAACAGCCCAAGAATCGCTCCCCGGCCGAGGTAAGCGCCAAGGTATGCGGTTGAGGCTCTTGGGCGCGAATTTGACCGCCCCCCCCGCCTCGCTGTGCGCGGCGGTAAGTTGAAGCAGAGAGGGCTGGGCTACCGGAGCAAATGCAAAGCTCAGGCAGCAGCCAAGCAGCCGCGATTCCCCGCCCCCGAATCATTCTGCTGTTTTCCGATCGCCGCCCGCGTGCGCCTGTGGCTCTTTTGCAACTACCGCCTGACGTTTTCGCCCGACATTGTTCATGCCGCTCGGCCACGCTTTGCCAGCATGGCGGGCACGGCTACCGTCCTCTTGTTTGAAAGGGCCTTTTTTCAAATGGGAGTTGACGGCCCCCTAGAACGCCTCCGGGCGGGCCGTCTTTTCCTATCTATCGGAAGGGTCAGGCCGTGTCGCAAAGAGCAAATTTTACGCACAGTGCGCCACTTACCGCGGACGCTCTTGTCGTGCTGTTCGACGCGCTCATTAGCTGCGAAACCACTCGGGAAGCCATTAATGAGGCGCGCACAATTCTGGCCGAGTTCGACAGCGCGAGTGACAGGGACGGCGCTGCCAACGGCGCGGATGAAGCCTGAAAAGGGCCTAGCTAATCTGCCCGGATCATCCCCCGCCTCCCCGCTCTCGGCGGTAAGGTGAGGGGCGAGGGCTGGGGGGTTCGAAGGTGTAGGATTTCCTGCACCTTTGGCGGAAGCTGGGCAAGGGCTCGTGATGCGGGAAATCCCGCATGGGCACATCTCAGGCGGGAAGCGTGGCCAGCGCCTTGAAGTTCTATGCAAAACAACGATTTGCAGTAGGCGCCGGAAATCCGGCACCTGCAAAGACTGATTGTCAAGACTTAGCCCAAGGGATTGGGGCTCGCGAATTGTTCGAATCTGCGATCCTCGCGGGGCTCCCCGGCATGACGGAAAACGTGATTCGCGAGCAACTTACCCCGTTCGGACTGCCCCGTATCCCTCGCCCGAGCCCCATGGATCGCCGCGAGCAACCCGCGAGGCATATCCATGGCCCCTCCGCAATGGGCGCGTCGGGGGGCTTGTTGGGGGCCTCGACCACCCGCCCGGATGATGGTGCAGGGGCCCGGGTCCATGGGCAAGTGTGCCATGGCGCTGGATCATCCACCACGCCAGAACCGCCAGCCGTTGTCCCTTTTCTGTTCTTCCTCGGGGGATTAGCTCAGGGTCGTTCCAAAGTCACAACCGCTTCGGGTTCCAACGGAGGCGCATATGAAGAAAATTTCAGCCCGCAACGTGCTCGAAGGCACAATCAAGGAAATTAAAAAAGGCGCGACCACTTCGCACGTTCTGCTCGACGTGAAGGGTGCCACCATCACAGCGTCGATTACCAATGAATCCGTGGAGGAGCTTGGCCTTCAGGTTGGAAAGAAAGCTTACGCAGTGATCAAATCTTCCGAAGTGATGATCGCTGTCGATTAAAACTCCCACGCATGTATCAGGCGTCGGGGTGTTTCCCCGGCGCTGGATGCGGAAGCTTGTCATAGGGGGCCGCTTCCGTTTTGGCCATCGGTCCGAAAAACCATCGTCGCTCATGCCCCGGCGCTCGCCTTCGGCGGAGATGCGCAAGACAGTCTAGCTTTGGCTTTTGCTGATCGGCCCGCTCAGCAAAGATGTTGGGCGACTGCGGCTCTCAAGGTCTCTGGCGTGAATGGCTTGGCCAATCGCGGCGCGGCAGAAAGGCGGGCGTCTGAAGCGAGGTGCGCTCCTGAGACTATAAGGTAGCGTATGCCAAGTTCATCCAGACGTTTCGCTACTGCGCTTGAAAGCGTCCCGCCTAAGTTCCCATGCGCGTCGCATGGTCCGCGAAGATAATAACAGCCCAAACTTGGTCATTGCTTTCGCCGACGTAACGAGTGCGCGTAAGCGCGCCGTCGATAACGACCTTCTACTTGCCGAGGCCAAACATCGAATAAAAAACGTGCTGACCGTCGTGCACGCGCTCGCCATCCAGACGGGAGTTGAAGGGAAATCGGCGAAAGAATACCGCGACGCATTTCTAGGTCGATTGGAGGCGTTCATCAGCGCGAAAGACCTTTTTGCGCAGTCCGCCGAGGCCCAAGTTAGCCTATCTGCTGTTGTGGACGATGCACTACATGCCGCCAACACTCGTCAGATCGTAGTGGAACCCAGCCCCTCGATTCCGCTTGACTCTGCACACGTTCGACCTATTCGCATGATCCTCCACGAATTGACGACCAACGCGATCAAGTATGGTGCGTTGTCGCGCCCAGAAGGACTTGTGCATTTGGGATGGCGCGCCATAGGCGAAGACAAGCCCCAGAACCTTCAGATTGATTGGCGGGAAGAGAGAGGCCCCGTTGTGTCGCCACCCAATCACCGCGGGTTTGGCATGACCCTCATTGAAAGCAGCGCGAAAAACTGCGGAGGGGAAGCGGATCTGCGGTTCGAACCAGAAGGCTTACAGGTGGAAATTCTGATTCCGATGGGGCAGTGAGTTTCATGGGCCACTGGCGGGGCTACTCTTTAAGCTCATTCAACTCCTTCTGAAGCCAGTCCCGGTCGGTGACATGCAGTTCTTGGATTTCCTCGAAAGGGCGCAGCAGTTCAGCGGCACCGCACCGCGTGGTTGTGTGCATGCAGCAGGCGTAAGCGATGTAATTCTTCGCGCTCGTTCGATTCCTAGGCGAGTGGAAAGCGGGCCTCTAAGCGCGCATCCATTCGGGAATTTTGCCTTTGCCTTCGGCCTCTTCACGCAAGAGGCGTAGATGGTATTCGAGGTTCGCAAGCGTTTTGCTGAAAGTATCCATCAGGCGCAGAGCATCTTCGGTCGGGCGATGCTCTGCTTGAAGCTCGGCGATGCGCTCCCGCTGACGACTAACTATTAGCCTCGCCTTGGCGACATGCCGAGTGGCCTTGTCGAGTTCTGTCTCGGGTGCGTCCATTAACGTTGAGAGACGGCCCCTCCATTCTTCGCCATCCGCCGGGTATGCCGACTCAGCTAACGCCAGTCGCAGCAGCAGCAGCGCCATCCGGTTAGGGAGCGGTTCTTGGATGATCGTTTTGAGCGAGTGATGAATGGCTTTCCCTAGCTGGCTCTGGATCATCCGCTCATCCTGCGCCTGTTCTTCTAGGCGAAGCGCATCCATTGTAGTCATTTTCCACTCCGCCCGCCTGCGAGATTCTCCTTTCCAGCGTAAGTAGTTTTCACTACGCATTTTCCAGTCTTGCTTGACTGTGCGAACGGGTAACGCTTGCTCGTATCGCTATATGCCATTCGCCCCGCATGGCGCGGCCCGTCCCGATCCCGGTCGCATCCGCCGCAATCCACGTTGAAAAACAGCGAACGCGCTTGCAGCGTGGGAGGCGGGGATTTGATCGGTAAGTGTGGGCGAATAGACAATAATCGCGTTGTTCTCGCGGAGTTCCACAGAATAAAGGAAATGGTCGACCACTTTTTCCATTGTAGATTTTGCCGACGCAATACGGTCGGCTGGCTGCATTTGATCGAAGGGTTTCATGTCGAGAGCCTCAAAATCATGTTTTGAAACGTGGGTGGCACTTCAGCCCGGCGCGCGCCCGTCAAAATCAGAAGCTTGAGCATCGGACCAAAAGGAAATCCCAAGCTTTCGCTGGCCAGCCAAACACGGCGAAGCTCCGGATCGTTGAGAACGCGGTCCCGCCCCCGTCCCTTCTCTGAGCTTGGCTTTTCGATTCGGTCGTGTGAGCCTCGGATTGTAGCGTGTTCCATAGCGTGGATGACGGCCGACGAGACACAGCGCCGCAGCCAACTCTCTCATTCAGCGCCTTGACCTTTCAGTACGTCTAGGGCAGTAACATAATCTAACGTATCGCAACGTCTTCGAAACGGCCAGGCCTTGCCTTCACAGCGAAGATTGCGAGCATTTTCAAGACATACGGGCCTCGCTTGAACAGGCTTTGCATGGCCCCAACGGGAACCGCCCAATGTCAACCGTTAACCGCTCGGATACCGCGACCTTCTACCGGCGAAGCTGCATTTGGCCCTGGGTCATGCTGTCGGCCAGTGTCGCTCTGGCCCTGATCGTTGCGGCGCTTTTCATGCGCTCGCACGAAGCCAGGACCCTTGTACTCGTGCTTTCTTCTTACTTCGTCTTGTGCGTTCTCAGTGAGGTGCGAGGCGTAGCCCTTGCAGCTCGAAGCGTTACCTTTCCCTATCGGCTATTCAAATCCTTCCCGCTTCCCGTTCCTTTGCGCAGGACTCTCGATCTCGCGGATATTTATGTGATTTATTCTTATGACAGTTCCAGCATTCAAAAATGCGCGATCACAACCTTTCGAGGCGACAAGGCGATTGTCTATTTCCCCGACAGGGATGCAAAATATGCGTTCTTTTGGTCCATGAACGAAATCAACCGCGAAATCAAAATGGTGCGTGCAGCGAAACCCGCCTGAAAACTCACGCTCGGCCTGTCGGCTCTCGCCGGCGTTTTCCGTCACGCGCAACAGATCTCCAAAACCGGGGGTGGGAGTTAGGCCCCTCGACTCCCGCCTTTGCTCCCACGCTTCTTTTTCCGGCCCGTCTGGAAGCTGTCCTCGCTCGCCCGATATGAACAACCTCCAGGGAGGCGAAACATGTCGAAGATCAAGGCGACGATGATCGTGGCGCTTTTGATGGCGGCCGCATCCGCGCAGGCCCAGACCTCGGGGCGTTTTCCGTATGACGGGGACATCCAGGCCTATGGCGCCCACTGGCGTTATCAGCACAGGGACTGGAGCCGGCCGGGCCATCCGGCGAACCCCGGCGTATGCTGGTATTTCAACAGCTACACCGGCGACTGGGTCTGGGAATGCTGAAGGCGTGATCGGCGCGAAACCGCTCCGGGGCGGCCCGGCGCTATGACGATCTGGTCGGCCGGTATGAACTGATAGTCTCTGCTCCTCATGCCTCGCTGGATCAGCGCGCTCGCGGCCTGAGGATCAGCCTCGTCCGAGAGTTCCAGCGCCCGAGACATGGCGGCTTTGTCTTTGCATGCAGGGTAGCCGAGCCGGCCTGCGGCCAGGATCGTGGACGACGCGGCGAGGGCCGCCGCCAGGGCTGAAAATGCGAACCTCATTCTTCCCGGTCCATGAAAGCGCGCCGCCCTCGCGCAAATCGCGCTAATTGCCGGCGAAAGCCGCCATCAGGGCGGGCAGCGCGGCGCCGATTTTTACGACGAAAAATGTCACTGAAGCCGCCGCCATGGCCTTGAGCAATATCTCTCCCTGCGGATGCATCGGCTCATCCTTTCTCTTCGAGAACGGATAGCTGACGCGGGCGGGCCGGAAGGCAAGCGACGCGCGCACCTCTTGCGCAAGCGGCGCCGGGCGATTTGCAGTCGCCCCTTCGCTGGGATAACTCTCCCGCGCCCTCCTGCAACCTTTCAGGCTCCCCCGACACCGCATGACCCATCCTGCGCCCGCCATCGCCTCTTTCCGCCGCATCGTCGTCAAGGTCGGCTCCTCGCTCCTCGTCGATCCGCAGGAAGCGTCGGCGAAGCGGAGCTGGCTCACGAGGCTGGCGGATGACATTGCGGCGCTTCATCGCGGCGGGGCGGATGTGCTCGTCGTCTCGTCGGGCGCCGTGGCGCTCGGCCGCAGCGTTCTGGGCTTTCCGCACGGCGCCCTGAAGCTCGAGGACAGCCAGGCCGCCGCCGCCGTCGGCCAGATCGCCCTCGCCCGGCTCTGGGCCGAGGCGCTGCATACGCGGGGGCTCGTCGCCGGCCAGGTGCTCGTGACCTTCGGCGATACGGAGGAGCGGCGCCGTTACCTCTATGCGCGCGAATGCCTCACCCGCCTTCTCGCGCTGCGCGCCGTGCCCGTCATCAACGAAAACGACACGGTCGCCACGGCCGAAATTCGCTATGGCGACAATGACCGCCTCGCCGCCCGCGTCGCAACCATGGCGAGCGCCGATCTGCTGGTGCTGCTCTCGGATGTGGACGGCCTCTACACCGCGCCGCCCGCCTCCGATCCAAGCGCCAGGCACATCCCCGTCGTGCCGCGCATCACGGCGGAGATCGAGGCGATGGCGGGGGGCGCGGCCTCACAATATTCACGCGGCGGAATGCGCACCAAGATCGAGGCGGCGAAGATTGCGACGACCGGCGGCGCCCATATGGTCATCGCCGACGGCCGCGCCGAGGCGCCGATCGAGCGCATCGCCAAGGGCGAGCGCTGCACCTGGTTTCTGACGCCCTCGAACCCTGTGACGGCGCGCAAGAAATGGATCGCCGGCTCGCTGGAGCCCAAGGGCGCGGTGCATATCGACGAGGGCGCGGCCCGCGCGCTCGCCTCCGGCGCGAGCCTGCTGCCGGCGGGCGTCACCCGCGTCGAAGGCGCCTTCGCGCGGGGCGACTGCATCGTGATCCGCGACCATCGGGGCGGCGAGATCGGCCGGGGCCTCGTGACTTACGACGCCGTGGACGCGGCGAAGATCCTCGGCCGCTCGACCAAGGACATCGAGAGCCTTCTGGGCTTCAAGGGGCCGGACGAAGTCATCCACCGGGACGACATGGCGCTCGCCGGAGAGTAAGCGCGTCGCTGGAGGCCCGCGATACAGCCCGCCCGGCGCGCCCGCCCTTGCCGCCAGATTTCCAAACTTTAACCTCGGCGCAGCCTTCGCCCCGTCTTGGCGCCATTCCGCATATCCCCCATATTTCCAGTCGCCGCGCCTTATGGGCCGGTTCCTATGGGGAGAGACTGATGTCACCGGAAGAACGTCAACTGCTCGTCGGGCTGTTCGAGCGCACGAAGAGCGCCGCCAACGGTCCGCGCGACCAGGAGGCGGAAACTTTCATCAACGAGCAGATCAGGCAGCAGCCGGCCGCGCCTTACCTTCTGGCGCAGACCGTCATCGTGCAGGATCAGGCCTTGCAGGGCGCCAACGCCCGCATCGAAGAGCTCGAAGCGCAGGTGAAGAATTTGCAGTCCAAGCCCGCTGGCGGTTTTCTCGGGGGGCTGTTCGCCGGCCAGCGCCAGGCCCCGCCCCCGCAGCGTCCCGCTCCCGCGGCGCCGTCAGGCCCCTGGGGCGGCGCGCCGCAGGGCGGCCGTAATCCGGTCGCGGGCGGCTATGCGCCCCAGGGCTGGGGCCAGCAGCAGGCTCCCGCCGGGCCTGATAGCGGCGGCTTCCTGAAGGGCGCGCTCGGCGCGGCCGCGGGCGTCGCGGGCGGCGTGCTGCTCGCGGACGGCATCCGCAGCCTGTTCTCCCATGGCTCGGGCTATGGGGGCATGTCCAATCTTGGCATCGGCTCGGGCTTCACCCCGACGAGCGAGACGGTCGTGGTGAACAACTATTACGGCGACGACCCCGGCGCCGGCGGCCAGGAGGCCGGCTACGACCAGGGCTATGACGACCAGTCGCGCGTGAGCGACGCCGACTACAGCACCGACCCCGGCTTCGACGATGGAGGCGGTTTCGATGACGGCGGCGGCTTCGACGATGGCGGTGACGGCGGTTTCGACGTCTGACGCCACGCCATGACGACAGAGACCCGCCGGGAAACCGGCGGGTTTTGTTTTGGGCGTGGGCGCCCGCTACGAGCGCGGGCATGACGGCGGCGGGAGAGTGGGCGGATGCCGGCGAGCACGCAGATGGTGTGAGAGCCACCGGCGCCTCCAACCCGTCATGGCCGATCTGGTCCCGGCCACCCACGCCTTTCCGTCCCGACGCGCCTCCTGTGCGCCGGCGCACAAACTCCCGGCTACGCGAGGCGTAAATCCCTTCTTGTTCGCAAGACGAACGCGACCAGAAAGAAGGGGCCCGACCATGAACCGCATCTTCTCCAGCAAATCCGCCATCCGCTTCCTGCGCGTCGCGGCGATTGTCGGCGTGGTCGGGCTCGGCGCGGATGTCGGCGCTGCGGCGGCCAAGGCCCTCCTGTCGAAGCCGGACGCCGCGTCGGTCGCCACGAGCGTCTCCAGCGTGAAGCCCTTCATTCTCGCGCTCGACTCCGCGCCGGAGACGAAAGCCGAGGCCGCCCGGCAGGACTGCCGCGAGGTCGCGGTCGAGACGGACGAAGGCTATGGCGTGCGCGGGACGGTGATTCGCACGGTCTGCCGCAATGTCCTGTGATCCGCGCCGGCGTGGATCACATGCCGCCGAGGCAGACGTATTTGAGTTCGAGATAGTCGTCGAGGCCGTAACGCGAGCCCTCCCGGCCAAGACCGGATTGTTTCACCCCGCCAAACGGCGCGACCTCCGTGGAGATGAGGCTCTCGTTGACGCCGACCATGCCGAATTCCAGCCTTTCGGCCACGCGGAAGATGCGCCCCACGTCTCGACTGTAGAAATAGGCGGCGAGACCGTAGGGCGTCGCATTGGCGAGGCGGATGGCGTCCTCCTCCGTATCGAAGGGAAAGACGGGCGCCACCGGGCCGAATGTTTCCTCTTTGAAGATCAGCGCATCCGAGGGCACGTCGGCCAGGACGGTTGGCTCGAAGAACAGCCCGCCGAGCCGGTGCCGCGCGCCTCCTGTCAGGATGGTCGCGCCATGGGCGACGGCGTCCGAAATATGGCGCTCCACCTTGTCCAGAGCCGCCGCCTCGATGAGCGGGCCGACGGCGACGCCCTCCTCCAATCCCTCGCCAACCTTCAGGGCGCTGGCCGCCTCCGCCAGGCGCCGGGCGAAAGCCTCGGCGATGCTCCGCTGCACGAGGAAGCGGTTGGCGGAGATGCAGGTCTGCCCGGAATTGCGATACTTCGTGGCGACGGCTCCTGCGACCGCGCGGTCGAGATCGGCGTCGTCGAAGACGATCAGCGGCGCATTGCCGCCGAGTTCCATCGAGCATTTCTGAATATTGTCGGCGGCCTGACGCAGGAGGATGCGGCCGACTTCGGTCGAGCCGGTGAAGGTGAGCTTGCGCACGATCGGATTGCGGGTCAGCTCCTGCCCGACGGGAGCCGGATCGAGGGCCGTCACCACATTGAGGACGCCGGCCGGCACGCCCGCGCGCTCGGCGAGTTCGGCGAGCGCCAGCGCCGAGAAGGGCGTCAGCTCCGCCGGCTTGATGACGATGGCGCAGCCCGCGCCGAGCGCCGCGGCGGCCTTGCGAGCGAGCATGGCGGAGGGGAAGTTCCACGGCGTGATCGCCGCCGCGACGCCGATCGCCTGCTTGAACACCAGCAGCCGGCGATCCACCGCGCCGGGAATGACGTCGCCATAGACGCGCCTCCCCTCCTCGGCGAACCAGTCGATGAAGGCGGCGCCATAGGCGATTTCGCCGCGCGCTTCCGCGAGGGGTTTCCCCTGCTCGGCCGTAATGATCCGCGCGAGGCGCTCCTGATCGGCCATGACGAGCTCGAACCAGCGCCGCATGATCTGCGCGCGCTCCCTGGCGGAGCGGTCGCACCACGACGGCAACGCCTTGCTGGCGGCGTCGATCGCCCGCCGCGTCTCGGCGACGCCCATGTCCGGCGCGAAGCCGAGCGTCACGCCCGTCGCGGGATTGTGGACCGGAAAAGTTGCGCCGTTGTCGGCCGCGACCCAGGCGCCGCCAATGAAGGCGCGTTCGATGAAGGAAGGCTGCGCGTCGGTCATGGTGTTTGCGATCCGGTCTTCCGGCCGAGGGCCCTGGCAAGCTCACCTTACGCCGTTTCAGGAAGAATTTATCTCTCCGCCTTACGGTCAAGTTCAACCCAGGCGCCCCGCCTCATGTCAGATAGAAGAGCGGCGATTGACGTCCAAAAAAGAAAGAAAAGAAAGAACCGTCGCCATCGTCCAAACGCAGGCGGAGAACGCAGGCGCGCAGGAGATCGCGCGGCAACTCGCCACGGGCTTCGAAAAGCGGGGCTGGCGCACGCGGCAGATTTTCTTCTACCGCCGCACCGACAGTTTCGACGACGAGAGCAACGTCTTCTTCTGCGCGCGCGAACGCCCCGCTTCGCCCGTCAGTGTGCTGAAGCTGCTCTCGGCGCTCTACTCGGAGCTGCGCCGCGCCGACCCGGCCGTCGTCGTCACCCTTCAGCATTACGGGAACATCATCGCCGCGCCGGTCGCAAAACTATCGGGCGTGCAAACCGTCATCGCCAATCAGCTTTCCGCACCCGAGGTCATCCCGCGCGCCGTCGCCCGCATCGCCAGGCGCCTGGCGCATATCGACCACGGCTTTCTGGACAAATCCTCGAACCTCTCCAAGGCCGAGGCGCGCGGCCGTCTCGGCCTGCCGCAGGACGCGGTTCTGCTCGGCTGCGCCGCGCGGCTCCACCCGCTCAAACAGCTCGATCTCGCCATCGGCCTGCTCGCGGAAAACGCCGGCCAGCATCTCGCTCTCGCCGGTCAGGGCGCCGATCTCGAGCGGCTGCGCGGCGTGGCGCTTTCTCTTGGCGTCTCCGACCGCGTGCATTTTCTCGGCGAGCTCGACGCCAGCCGGATGGGCGCTTTCCTCGCAGCGCTTGATTGTTTCGTTTTTCCGAGCGCCGCCGAGAGCTTCGGCCTCGCGCCGGTCGAAGCCGCCCAGGCGGGCCTCCCCGTCGTCGCCAATGATCTCCCTGTTCTGCGCGACGTGCTTTCCATCGACGACGCCAGTTGCGCACTCTTCGTCGATGCGAGGGACACAAGGGCTTTTGCCCACGCGGTCGAGCGCGTTCTGAAAGACGGCGCTTTGAGCGCCTCTCTCACGGGGGCCGGGCGGCGGCTCTGCCAGCGGTTTCCGCTCGATCGAATGATCGACCAGTATCTCGCACTGATGGAATCGGCATGACGCGCATTCTCATCGTCGTCTCGCCGGCGCGATTCATGCGCTGGCAGCAACGACTACGGGAAAGGCTAGCGAAACGCTGGCCCGAGGCGGAAATCGCTTTCCGGTTCGACCTGCAGGCGGACGACGGGCCCGCCTCGATCACACAGCTTCTCACGCTGGAGCGCCTGATTCTGCGGCGCGACCGACTGGCTCTTTGTGATCGGCTCCCGGCGCCTCCGCATCCAGGCGACGATGGCGACGCCGACATCATCCTCGACCTGACAGGCAAGACGGATGTGACCCGCGCCGCAAGAGCGTTGCGTCCGCTCTATGATGGATTCGACACCGATCAGGCGGCTGTCGATGCGATCCTCTCAGGCGCCGCGCCGACGCTTGCCGTCGAGGACGCGGTCGCCGGCGGCATCGTCGCGGAAGGCCTCCCCTCCTTCGAATGCGAGCCCTTCCTGACCAATTGTCTGGACGCCGTCTATTCGCGGATCTCCTTCCTGATCGAACAGGCGATCGCGCATCCTGGCCCCTCGACGCCGCGTCATTCGTCGATCCAGCGTCGTCCGCCGACGCAGTTCCGCTATTTCGCAAAGTCGATTGCGCGTCACGCCGCGAGCGCAGTTTTTCACCTGTGCTGCCATTCGCCCCACTGGCGCGTCGGGTGGCGCTACAACGACGGTCCAGGCGCGCTCGAGACGGGAACGCTCGCGGGACCCGCCTGGACGCCTCTCTACGACAGTGGCATGGGCTTCGCCGCCGATCCCTTTCCCATCGATTGGCGCGGGAGTATGGGCGTCTTTTTCGAGTCGATGGACTATCGCAGCGGAAAAGGGTCGATCCGTTTTCAGCCCTTCGGTCCGAACGGCCCGACCGGGGAGGCCGTAACCGCACTGTCGGAGCCGTGGCATCTTTCCTACCCCTTTCTCATCGAGGAGGGCGGCGTCCTCTACATGGTCCCGGAAGCCTCGGCGTCGGGCGCCGTCACGCTCTATCGCTGCGTGAGTTTCCCGGATCGCTGGGAGCCCGTCGCAAGGCTCCTCGACACGATCGAGGCCGCGGACGCCACGATCTTTCAACATGGCGGGCGCTACTGGATGACCTCGGTCGTGCGCGACGGCTATGGCGGTTATTCCGATACGCTGGCCATTCACCATGCCAGCAGCCTTTTCGGTCCGTGGCGACCGCATGCGCTCTCGCCGGTTCTCATAGATTCCTGCTTCGCGCGGCCCGCCGGCGCCGTCGTCACAACGCCGCACGGACTCTACCGCCCGGCGCAGGATTGCGCCAAAGGATATGGCAAGGCGCTGTCGATCATGCGCATCGACCGTCTCGATCCCGAGACTTTCCAGCAGTCCCCGGTAAGCCGAATGGCGCCTGGCGCGCCATGGCCCGGCGGGCGCCTGCATACGCTCAACCGTTTTGGTCGACTCGAATGTATCGATGGCGCGATACTGGCGCCGAAAAGCCTGCCCCTGCGCCGGCTCGTGAGACGGCGCATTGACGATCGCGTGCCGAGCGTCGGGCTGGCGGGTAAGTGAAGATCAGCCGGGCGTGCGATTGCTCCCTGCAGGCCCGGCCACGCCATGCAAACCCGCACGCAAACTTATGCGCAGGGGCGCGATGAGGCTGAGGATCGAGGGATCGACGCCGGTCTCGCGACGGCAGACCACCGAAAGCAGTACGAAGAGCGGCACATTGATCAGCGCCCAGCCCAAGGCGGCGCCAGGCGCCCCGAAAAGCCAGGCGAGAAGCGCGGTCAGCGCGACCCGCGCGATGGTCGCAACGCCCATGACCCGCGAATAGAGCTTTTCCTGGCCTGTCGTCAGCAACACCACCGGCGCCGAACCGCAGGCGGACATCAGGAAGCACCCGGTCGCAAGGATGATGAGAGTCACATAATCGGCCGCATAGCGTCCCCCGAAAACGGTCAACAGACTTCCGCCAAAAAAGAGAATGAGGAGCCAAAGCGGAGCGAGCATCGCAATCGACAGCAGCGCGATCGACCGCAGCATTTCCTGGAGCCTGGATGTCTGGCCGGAAAAATAGAGATTGGCGCTTCGCGCCATCGTGACGGTGTTGAGCCCCGACATCGCCATGAGGAAGACATTGGCGATGCGGGCCGCCGCGAAATAGTCTCCTGCCGCGGCCGACGACGCGACATAGCCGATCAGCATGACGTCGAAATACATGCTCGCGGCTTCGAGCACCGCCGACTGCCACATCGGAAAGCTGCGAGCGAGCCATTTGCGCCAGTCAGAGCAGCTCGTCGCCGGAACTGCATGCATGCGATAGACACGCCGCACAAAAATCAACGCGAAAGCCAGGGAGAAAACTTGACCCACGGCGGCGGCGCCGAAAAACCCGGCGAGCGTGAGATCGTGATGGAAGACCGACCAGACCATCACGAGAAGCAGCAGACCGCGCCAGATCAGCTCGCGTGAGATCTCGGAGGCCACGAAGCCAGCGATGGGTCGGGTCGAATGAGACGAATAATGCAGGATCGTTTGTGTGAGCAGGAAAAATGCGCCAGCCAGCACCGCGGTCTGCGACACGCCGGTAAAAAGAAGCGGGGTCAAAACGATCATGCCTGCGACGAAAACGGCGCCCGAGAGCAGCGTCAGCAACCATCCGAAGCGGTAGGCGCCCCACGCCCGCGCATAATCGTTTCCGCCAGCATATTCGCCGAATGAGCGCGCGATGAGCGTGTCTTGTCCAAAGACAGCGGCGACTGCAAGAAATCCGATGGCGTTGAACCAGATGGCAAGGCGGCCGAACTCGTCGGCGGTCATCGCGCGCGCCGCAAGAGTGAAAAGAGCGAGCGTCATCAGCGCGCCGCCGGCCCTGATCGCCATGCCGCCGACAGCCGCCGCAGCCGGTCGTGATTTCAGCCAGCCTGTCAAAGTCGAGAGGCGCTCGTGCATCGGATGATCCCTACCAGTCCGCGAGACTTAAGCTGCGCCATTGTGCCGCGCAACGGCAATTCGCGAATGTGGTTAGCCGGTGGGGAGAGCGACCTCCAACAAGGCGCGCATGACCCGGGCGTCGATCGAGCCCGTCTCGTCGAGAACAGCTCTTACGCGAGCGGCTTGTCGCCGCTCACGATTGCTTGCGCCGCCCGCGAACTGACCCGACGCATCTTGGAAGCGACGAGCAGCCAGACGCGTCGCAGCCTGAGCGCCCTCTAGGAACCTTGCGCAAACCCACTGGCAAGTCGCCAAAAACCGACATAATCTTAAGGGAACCATAGGCTGCGCGGCGACCGCCGCCCTCCCCTGCCTCGAGGTCGTTTTTTTGGCTGAACATCCCTTCGTCTATCCGCTCTCCCGCCGCCGCCTGATTCGCGTCGGGGCGCTCGGCGCCGCGGCTGCTTTCGTACGGCCCTCCTGGGCCAAGGATGGCGCAAAGGCGGCGACCGCCGTCGCCCCCGCGCCCGGCGAGACCGAGAGCCACGGCCTCTCGACTTTCGGCGATCTGGCCGAGCCGGAGAATTTCAAATTTTTCGGCTATGTGAACCCGAACGCGCCCAAGGGCGGCACGCTTGCGCTCTCGCCGGCGAGCCCGACCTTCGATACGTTCAACGCCTATGTGCTGCGCGGCAATCCCGCGACAGGCATGTCGCTCGTCTTCGACACGCTGATGAACCAGAGCCTCGACGAGCGCGACGCCTATTACGGCCTCGTCGCGAAGAAGGTGCGCATATCCCCCGACAAGCTCACCTACACGTTTCTGCTCCGCAAGGAGGCGCGTTTTCACGACGGCTCGCCGCTTACGGCGCATGACGCGGCCTTCTCGCTCAATATTCTCAAGTCCAAGGGGCATCCGGTCATCAGCCAGATGCTGCGCGATCTCGAGAGCGCGACGGCGGAGGCCGACGACGTCCTCGTCGTGAAATTCGCGCCCGGCCGCACGCGCGATTTGCCGCTCAATGTCGTGAGCCAGCCCATCTTCTCCCGCGCCTATTACAAGGACCGGGACTTCGAGACGACGACGCTCGAGCCGCCGCTCGGCTCCGGTCCCTACAAGGTCGGGCAGTTCGAACAGGGCCGCTACGTCGCCTTCCAGCGCGTGCCCGACTATTGGGCGAAGGACCTGCCGATCGCGAAGGGACAGGGCAATTTCGATGTCGTCCGCTTCGAATATTTCGGCGACTCGCAGGTCGCATTCGAGGCGTTCAAGGCCGGCGCCTTCACCGAGCGCGAGGAGAACATCGCCCGCGTCTGGTCGACGGGCTATGATTTTCCGGCCTTCAAGGACGGACGCGTCAAGCGCGCGACCATGCCCAACAACAACATCCCCAACATCCAGGGCTGGATGTTCAACACGCGCAAGAAAATCTTCAGGGACCCGCGCGTGCGCGAGGCGATTGGCTACGCCTTCGATTACGAATGGACGAGCCGCAATCTGATGTATGACGCCTACAAGCGCATCTCGTCCTATTTCGAGAATTCGGAACTCGCGGCGCGGGGCCTGCCGAGCGAGGCCGAAAAGGCGCTGCTCGAGCCCTGGCGGGACCAACTGCCGGCCGAGGTCTTCGGCGAGCCCTTCACGTCGCCCGTCTCGGACGGCTCGGGGCAGGATCGCGCCATGCTCAAAAAGGCGAACGATCTCTTCATCGCCGCCGGCTGCACCCGCAAGGATGGCGTTCTGCGCCTGCCGGACGGGACGCCGCTCGAGTTCGAGTTCCTCGACAATTCGAACGTCTTCGAGCGCCACACGCAGCCCTTCATCAAGAACCTCAAGCTTCTCGGCGTGACCGCCCGCATCCGCATCGTCGACGCCGCGCAATACAAGAAGCGGCTCGAGGATTTCGATTTCGACGTGGTTCACGACGTTATGATGATGGCGTGGAATCCCGGCGAGGAGCTTCGCGCCTATTTCAGCTCGCAGACCGCCAATGTGAACGGTTCGCGCAATCTCGCGGGGATTTCGCATCCGGCGGTGGACGCGCTCGTGGACAAGGCGCTACAGGCGAATTCGCGCGAGGAGCTCGTGACCTGCTGCCGCGCGCTCGACCGGGCGCTGCGCTCGCAGCGTTACTGGGTGCCGCATTGGTACAATCCGGTGCACCGCTACGCCTATTGGGATCTCTTCGGCCAGCCGGAGCGGCCGCCCAAATTCGACACGGGCGTGCTCTGGACCTGGTGGTGGGACGAGGAAAAGGCCCGCAAGATCAACTTCACGGGGCGCTGACGCATGGGAGCCTATATTGCCCGCCGGGTGCTGCTGATGATCCCGACGATCCTCGGCATCATGCTCATTTCCTTCGTCATCATCCAGTTCGCGCCCGGTGGACCGGTCGAGCGCATCATCGCGCAGCTTCAGGGCTTCGACGTTGGCGCGACGGGGCGGTTTTCCGGCGGCGGTGGCGACGTCGGCCAGGGTGCGGCGTCGCAGACCGGGCCCATGGCGGCGGAAAGCGCCTCCAAATATCGTGGCGCGCAGGGGCTCGACCCGAAATTCATCGCAGAACTCGAAAAGCAGTTCGGCTTCGACAAGCCGGCCTGGGAGCGGTTTCTGCTGATGGTCAAGAACTACGCCATGTTCGATTTCGGCCGCAGCTATTTTCGTGACGAGAGCGTGATCAAGCTGATCGGAGAGAAGCTTCCCGTCTCCATGTCGCTCGGCCTTTGGATGACGCTGTTTTCCTATCTGATCTCGATCCCGCTCGGCATCGCCAAGGCCGTGCGCGACGGCAGCCGCTTCGATATGTGGACATCGAATGTCGTGATCGTCGGCTACGCCATTCCGAGCTTTCTTTTCGCCATGCTGCTGATCGTGCTCTTCGCGGGGGGCTCATTCTGGCAGATTTTCCCCCTGCGCGGCCTGACCTCCGATGATTTCGACCAGCTCACGCTGTTTGGCAAGGTGAAGGATTATCTCTGGCACATCGTTCTGCCCGTCAGCGCCCTGACGCTCGGCGCCTTCGCGACGCAGACCTTTCTGACCAAGAATTCCTTCCTCGATGAGATCCGCAAGCAATATGTGCAGACGGCGCGCATGAAGGGCCTGACCGAGAATCAGGTTCTCTACGGCCACGTCTTCCGCAACGCGATGCTCATCGTCATCGCGGGCTTTCCGGGCGCCTTCGTTCACGCCTTCCTGACCGGCTCGGTGCTGATCGAAACCATCTTCTCGCTCGATGGCCTCGGCTATCTCTCATTCGAGAGCATCGTCAATCGCGATTATCCGGTGGTCTTCGCCAATCTCTATATTTTCGCCCTCGTGGGCCTGGTGGTGAATCTTCTGTCCGACCTGACCTATACCTGGATCGATCCGCGGATCGATTTCGAAACGCGCGAGGTCTAGAGATGGACGCCGTAACCGACGCGGGCGCGCGGCTCGCGCCTCCAATCGTCCGCAGCGGGCTCCTGCGCCTGTCGCCGCTCGATCAGCGCCGCCTCGCCAATTTCAAGGCCAACCGGCGCGGCTACTGGTCCTTCTGGATCTTCATGACGCTCTTCGTCATGTCGCTTCTGTCCAATATCCTCGCCAATGACCGTCCCATTCTCGCCTGGTACAAGGGCGAGCTGCTCTTCCCTGCTTTCGTCTCCTATCCGGAGGAGAAGTTCGGCGGCTTCCTGGCGCGCACGGATTACCGCGATCCGACGATCGAGAACGAGATCAGAGCCCATGGCTGGATGCTGTGGCCGCCGATCCGCTACTCTTACGACACGCATAATCTCGACCTCCCCACGCCCGCGCCGTCGCCGCCGACATGGCTGCTGACGAAGGCGCAATGCGAGGCGGCGGCGGCCAAGCTCATCAAGCCCGGTGAGCCAAACCGGGGCTGCGCGGACATTGAATGGAACTGGCTCGGCACGGACGATCAGGGCCGCGACGTGGTCGCGCGCCTTCTTTATGGCTTCCGCATCTCCGTCCTTTTCGGCCTCATTCTCGCGAGCATTTCGTCGGTCGTCGGCGTCGCGGCAGGCGCGGTGCAGGGATATTTCGGCGGGCGCGTCGACCTCGTGTTCCAGCGTTTCATCGAGGTGTGGTCCTCGCTGCCGCAGCTCTATCTGCTCATCATCATTTCATCTTTCCTGACGCCGGGCTTTTTCGTGCTGCTCGGCATTCTGCTGCTCTTTTCCTGGGTGTCTCTCGTTCACGTCGTTCGAGCGGAATTCCTGCGCGCCCGCAATTTCGAATATGTGAACGCCGCGCGGGCGCTGGGCCTGACGAATTTCCGCATCATCCTCAAGCACCTGCTGCCCAACGCCACGGTGGCGACGCTCACCTTCCTGCCCTTCATCCTCAACTCGTCGATCACGACGCTGACCGCGCTCGACTTTCTCGGCTTTGGTCTGCCGCCGGGCTCGCCATCGCTCGGCGAGTTGCTGCTTCAGGGCAAGTCCAACCTCCAGGCGCCCTGGCTGGGGCTGACAGGCTTCGCCATCATTGCGCTGATGCTGTCGCTTCTCGTCTTCGTCGGCGAGGCCGTTCGCGACGCTTTCGATCCGAGAAAGAATTTCCGGTGACGGACGACAAGACCCACGCCACGCCCCTCCTGGACGTACAAAATCTCTCCGTCTCCTTCCTGCAGGGAGGCACGGAAACCGTTGCGGTCGACAATGTCTCCTTCTCGCTCCAACGCGGGAAGACGCTCGCGCTCGTCGGCGAATCGGGCTCCGGCAAGTCGATCAGTGCGCTTTCCATCGTTCGGCTCCTGCCGCCGGGCGCTCTCGCCACGGGCAAGGCGCTCTTTGCGGGCGCGGACATGCTTACGATCAACGAGCGGCAGTTGCGCGCGATCCGCGGCGCGCGCATCACCATGGTCTTTCAGGAGCCGATGACTTCGCTCAATCCGCTGCAAACCATCGAGCAGCAGATCGCCGAGATACTCGAACTTCATGGGATGCGCGGCCGTGAGGCGACGCGCCCGCGCGTGATCGAGCTTCTCGGCGAGGTGGGCATTCCCGATCCCGAGGCGCGGCTCGGCGCCTATCCGCATCAGCTTTCCGGCGGGCAGCGCCAGCGCGTGATGATCGCCATGGCGCTCGCCAACAAGCCCGATCTGCTCATCGCCGACGAGCCGACGACGGCGCTGGACGTGACGGTGCAGGCGCAGATCATCGCCTTGCTGGAGCGCCTGCAACAGACCTACGGCATGGCGATCCTCTTCATCACGCACGATCTCAACCTCGTGCGCCGCTTCGCCGATACGGTTTGCGTCATGCAAAAGGGCCGCATCGTCGAGAGCGGCGAGGTGGGCGAGGTCTTCAACGCCCCGCAGCATCCCTACACCAGGGCGCTGCTGACCGCCGAGCCCAAGGGCGACCCCATCGTCGAGGACGAGAATGCGCCTGTCGTCATCTCCGCCGACGATTTGCGCATCTGGTTTCCCATCAAGCGCGGCTTCATGCGCCGGACGGTGGATTACATCAAGGCCGTGGACGGCGTGACTTTGAAGGTCCGCTCAGGCGGCACGGTCGGCGTCGTGGGCGAATCCGGCTCGGGCAAGACGACGCTCGCACTCGCCATGCTGCGGCTCATTCGCTCGGAGGGGCCGATCGTCTTCCTCGGCTCGCGCATCGACGGCAAGAGCGTCGCCGAGATGCGTCCGCTGCGACGCGACATGCAGATCGTGTTTCAGGACCCCTACGGCTCCCTCTCCCCGCGCATGTCGGTCGCCGAGATCGTCGCCGAGGGCCTCACCGTGCAACGGCCCGAGCTGTCGCTCGACGAACGGCGCGAGATCGTCGCCCGCGCGCTCAAGGAAACGGGCCTCGATCCGGCGACGATGGATCGCTATCCGCATGAATTCTCGGGCGGTCAGCGCCAGCGCATCGCCATCGCCCGCGCCATGGTGCTGGAGCCCAAATTCGTCGTGCTGGACGAGCCGACTTCGGCGCTCGACATGTCCGTGCAGGCGCAGATCATCGACCTGCTGCGCGACCTGCAACGGCGCCGCTCGCTCGCTTATCTCTTCATCAGTCACGATCTGCGCGTCGTGAAGGCGCTCGCAGGCCAGCTCATCGTCATGCGGCACGGAAAAGTGGTGGAGGCCGGGCCCGCCGAGGAAGTGTTTGCTCATCCCCAGAACGAATATACGCGGGCGCTGTTCGCCGCCGCCTTCCGCAATCAGGCCGAGCCTGTGAACGGCGCAGGTTAAGCAAATTGTAAAGCTGCCCGGCTACGATCTGCATCAAACCCCAACTGCAAGATCTTCGCGGTTCAAGAGCAGCACATGACAGCGCCCGCCGAGGAGGCAGCCGCCGCGATCCGCTCGCTCGGCGCCTCCGGCCCCATCGAAAACGCGCTGATCCTCGGCAGCGCCTTTTACGGCATAAGCGAGATCGGCGATCGCGTCGCAGCGATCCCCTATGCGCGCCTCCCCGGCTTTCCGGTCTGCGAAGGCGTCGAAGACGGGGAGCTGATCGTCTCGCTCGTCGATGGCGCGCCGACGGCGATCCTGAAGGGCTGCACGACTTTTTATGAGACCGGCGACCCCAGCCTCATGGCGACGCCTATCGAGACTCTGTCTATTCTCGGGACGCATAGCGTGCTCTGCGCGGGACTCGCGCGCTCGGCGCATAGCCATCTCCCCGTAAGCAGCATCGTGGCCGTGACCGACCATATCAATTTCACCGGCCTCAACCCGTTGATTGGCGCGGCCGCCGGCGGCAAGGCGATGATCGACATGAGCGAGGCCTACGACCGGCGGCAGCTTCGCCGCATGAAGATGGCCGCCGCCGCCGCCGGCGTCTCGCTTCTGGAAGGCGTCTTCATGTGGTTTTCCGGACCGAGCTTCGAAACACCGTCAGAAATGAAAGTCGCGCGGCAGTTCGGGGCCGATCTCGTCGGCTGGACAATCGCGCCGGAGGCTATTCTCGCGCGCCGCTACGGCCTTGCCTATGCGGCAGTCGCAGTTCTCACCGAGCCGCCGCCCGCCTGTGTCGGCAATGGTCCGCCCGCGGCCGGCGTCGTTGCGGCGAAGCGACTCGCGCGCGCCTTTCTCAGGATGCGTGGCTGACGGCCTCGGGCGACCCGGCGCGACGAGGATCACGCCAGACCAGCATCGTCGCTTCCATGATCTGCACCACCCGCCCGGCGGAGTCGCAGGTGCGGCCCTCGAACGACACGAGGCCGCGATCGGGCAGCGAGCGCGACACGCGCAGATGCGTGATCTCGCCCTCGATGTGCAGACGGTCTCCAGGCCGCACGGGCCGCTTCCACGAAATGCGCGTATCCACGCCGACGGCGCCGCCCGCGAATGTCACCCCGCAGCGGTAAAGCAGGTGACGCACGGTCGACGCCGCCGTTTGCCAGCCGCTCGCGATGAGCCCGCCGAACATGCTGTCGCGCGCGGCCTGCGGATCGGTGTGAAAATATTGCGGATCGTTCTCGCGCGCGAAGGCGATGATTTCCGTCTCGCCGATCTCCTCGGGCTCGGAGACGAAACGCATCCCCACGTGGAGATCCTCGAAATAGATGGTCTTGCTCATGGGTCGTTACCGGGACAGTCGCCGAACGCCGGTGATGTCGCCGGCGCCGACCTCGAGATTGCGCGCGCGCACCCGCTCGAGCGGCTCGCTCGACACGAGCATATGGGTTCCATTGGCGTGAAGGAGCGTCGCCTCATCGCGCATGACGCCGACGTGACCTTTCCAGAAGACGAGATCGCCGCGCATCAAGGGCGCGCCGAGCGCAATGGGCGCGCCGAGCTGCGCCTCCTGCATGTCGCTGTCGCGCGGCGCGTTCTGGCCCGCGGCGGCGAGCGCGATCTGCACGAGCCCCGAGCAATCGACGCCGATCGAGGACTTGCCGCCCCAGAGATAGGGCGCGCCGATCAGCCCTTCCGCGACCGCGACGAAATCGTCGGCCGGGGCGTCGAGCGGCGCGAGATGCGTGCGCCAGACAAAGCCCCTGTCGCGCGTCACGAGGAACGAGTCGCGCTCCTCGACGATCGAGACTTCGGCGGCGAGCGGCAGCGCCAACAGCGGCGGCTGTTTGATGCTGGCGGCAGGATAGACGAAAGTGCGCGGCACGCAGACGCGATGCGTCGGCGCGCTCACTTCGCTCCATAAAGCGTTGGCGGCGATCCAGCCGACATAGCCGTCGCCCGCAAGCTGGGCCCAGGCCCAGCCCTCCTCCTCGTCATAGACGGTCACGCGCTCCCCATAAAGCGCCTGCGTGTCGATGGGCGAGTCCGGCCGCGGCTCGCGCCGCATGTCCACGACGCCCTCCTTCACCTCCATAACGACGCCTTCGACATAGCGGTCGGCGGCGACGCGGCCCTTCAGATAGGCGGCGGCCAGGTCGGCGCGGGCGGGGGTCAGGCGCCGGTCGAAAACATCCGTCATGCCGTCGCCCTTTCCTTCGCGCGCTTCTCGATGAGGTCATAGAGCAGCCGTGCGCTCTGCACCTCGCCTCCCTCCGGACGGCCCGGCTTCGTCGAGGGGTTCCAGCAATAGACGTCGAAATGCGCCCAGCGCGCCGGATCGGCGACGAAGCGGCGCAGGAACAGCGCCGCGACGATGGAGCCCGAGAATCCTCCGCTCGTCACGCTCACGACATCGGAGATCTTGCCGTCGAGGCCGCTGTCGTAATTCTCCCAGAGCGGCATGCGCCAGACGGGATCATTCGTCGCGCGGCCGTGCGCGGAAATCGCCTCGGCGAGCGCGTCGTCGCCCGTATAGAAGGGCGGCAATTCCGGTCCGAGCGCCACGCGCGCGGCGCCGGTGAGCGTCGCGAAGTCGAAGAGGAGGTCTGGCTGATCCTCGCTCGCATAGGCGAGCGCGTCGGCGAGAATGAGACGCCCCTCCGCGTCGGTGTTGCCGATCTCGACGGTGAGCCCCTTGCGGCTGCGGTAGATGTCGCTCGTGCGGAAAGCGTTCGACGAGATCGAATTCTCGACGATGGGCAGCAGCACGCGCAGCCGCACGGGAATGGCGGCGTCCATGAGCATTGCGGCCAGCGCCAGCGCCGTTGCCGCGCCGCCCATGTCCTTCTTCATGAGCGCCATGGCGGACGACGGCTTGATGTCGAGGCCGCCCGAGTCGAAACACACGCCCTTGCCGACGAGCGTCACCTTCAGCCCGTCTTCGGGTCCATGCGTGAATTCGACCAGGCGCGGCGCTTGCGCGGCCGCGCGGCCGACCGCGTGGATGAGCGGGAAATTTTCGGCAAGCAGGGCGTCGCCGACGATCGCGCGCGCCTGCGCGCCGTGTTTCGCGGCGAGCGTCAGCGCAGCCTCCGCCAGCGCCTCGGGCCCCATGTCGTTCGCCGGCGTATTCACGAGATCACGGCCGAGCGCGGCGGCGGCGGCGATGCGTTCCACACGCGCGCGGTCCACTCCCTCGGGCGCGCAAAGGCGCGGCGCGTCGCCCTTGGGCGTGACATAGCGGGTGAAGGCGTAGCTTGCGAGAAGAAAGGCGAGCGCCGCCTGTTCGGGATCGGCGACGCCCTCCCCCAGCCGGTAGAGCCCCGGCGGCAGCGCCGCCGCGAGCTTGCCGGCCAGAAAGGCGTCGCGCTTTTTCGCCTCTGCGTCCTCGACGCCGAAGAAGGCGCGGGCGGCGGCGCCGTCGAATGCGGGTGCAAGAAGGAGGCTGCCCGGCTTGCCGTCGAAGCGCGCGGCCTCGGCCATCGCCAAAACGGCCGCCGGCAGTCCGACACTCACCTCCGGCCAGCGGGCCTTGTCCACGAAATCGACTGGAATCGCGTCGGCGGACCAGTCCTCGAGCTTCGTCGTCATCGGCGTTTACAGCCTCCGTTAAGCTTCCGTTAGGGTTAACGCTTTATTGCCGAGCTTACGCATCGTATCTTTTATGGAGCAGCCCCGCCCGTGACAAAGGCGCCCCCCGCCCCGTCCCGCGTCGTCTGCGCTCTGGCGCTCGCCGCATCGCTTTGCCTTTCAGCCTGCAACAGACCCTCACTTGGCGACATTACCGGCTCCATCAGCCGAGATTCCGCCACTCTTCCACAGGACGAAACGGCGCTGCGACGCTTCGCGGAGGAATGGGGGCGTCGCTATGACAGAAACCCTCGGGACAAGACCACCGCGATGACTTACGCCAGGGCGCTGCACGCTCTGGACCAGAACGCGCAGGCCGTCGCCGTGATGCAGGGGCTGGCGATCGCCTATCCCGAGGATATGAAGGTGCTTGGCGCCTATGGCAAGGCGCTTGCGGATGCAGGCCGGCTGACCCAGGCGGCCGAAGTGCTGGAGAAGGCGCATACGCCAGAGCGGCCCGACTGGTCCATTCTGTCGGTCCAGGGCTCGATATCCGATCAACTCGGCGACCACGACGGCGCCCGAAGATATTACGAAGCCGCGCTGAAAATTCGCCCGAACGATCCTCATGTCCTGTCAAATCTCGGGCTCTCCTACGCCTTGTCGAAGAACTTGCCGCGCGCCGAAGAGACGCTGCGTCTCGCCGTGAGCCAGCCTGCCGCGGATGCGCGCGTGCGCCAAAATCTTGCGTTGGTGCTCGCGCTTCAGGGGAAATTCTCCGAGGCGGAGGAATGGTCGCAACGCGACCTGTCGCCCGCCGACGCGGCGCGCAACGTCGCCGCCATCCGCGAGATGATCTCGCAATCGGACGCCTGGCGCGAGATCCAGGCTGGAGCCGGGAAGAAGTACGGCGCGGCAAGATAGGCCGGGCCGTCTTTCCTGCAATCCGCCTCTCCGTTCAGCAGCGACCGCGCTCCCCGGCGCCCCTTCTTTACCGATCGTTAGCCATAGCACCTTATTGCTACGCTTCAGTCGCTGTGGAGGGCGTTTCCGTGAATGACGCCATGTCTTCGAGACGCATGCTGATCGCCGGGTCCTCGCGGGCGCGCATGGAAGCGCGCGCAACGCTCCTCATGCGGCTGTCGCTGGTCCTTATCGCTTTTCTCCTCAACGGCGATTTCCATCCCAACCTCATCCCCGCCGGCCATGACCCGAATTCGCAGCAAACAATGGGCCTCGCCTTTTGGCTCGTGATCCTTGCGTGCAGCTTCTTCCTGACGCCGATTCTCGAAATCGAGTGGAGCGCCGGGCTTTACGTCGTTTTTGCCTTTTTCGGACTGGCGATGGCCTCGGCCTTTTGGGCGGAAGAGGTGCAGACCAGCTTGCTCAAGTCCGTCGCGCAACTCATCATCCTCATCGGCGCGTGGCGTCTCGTACTCACATTTCCGTGGCCTGAGATCACGAACTGCATACAGCTCGGACTCTTCGCAATCTGCGCCCTCTCGGCGGCGACGGCGATCTTCGTCCCGAGCATCGGCGTGCTGAGCGATTACATGCATGGCGGGCAGTGGAGCGGTCTTTTTTCCTCCAAGCAGACTTTGGGAATTTGCGCCGCAATGCTGCTCTTTTTCTCGGGATTCCAGCTCATGCACGCGGCGCGATTTGCTCCATACGGCTGGATTTCCGTCGCAGTCTCGGTTCTCTGCCTGCTCGCCTCGGGTTCGCGAGGCGGCGGCGTCGTGGCCGTCACAGCGATCGCAGCAATCTATCTCATGAGCAAATGGCGCTCCTTCGCGCGCGCCCTGGCTTTTGCGCCTTTCGTCATGGGAGTCGCGGCAACTGGCGTCATCGCCTATCTGCTTTATACGCAGAACCGCTATCTGGTGGTTTTCGGCTCGAATCTCGACATCACCGAACGAACGTTCATCTGGCATCACGCATTGAGCTTTTTAGGGCGCTTTCCGTGGTTTGGAGCCGGCGTCAACGGCTTTTGGACGCAAGACGTCGTCAGAGATCTGTTCACGGAACGCTACAAGTGGTTCCTCGACAATTATCATAGCGGCTACATAGCCATCATCATGGAGACAGGGGTCGTCGGCTATGCACTCTTTCTGCTTGCCAATCTTTCCTTTGCTTTCCGCGTTGAAGAGCTGAGCCGAAAGCCTCGCGTTTCGATGAGCGAGATTTCATTTTGCGTCGGCTACCTGTTCCTGGTTTTCGTCATCGACTTCACGGAAACATATTTCCTGCGCTCGACGAACATCGCGGCGACGCAAATCATCATGGTCATGGCCTTTGTATTTGCACGGCCCACGACCGCTTCGCAGGCCTCCGCGCCGGACGCCACGATCTGCCTCGGCGCCCAGAGACGCCGCCAGGCCACGCGCGCGGGGGCGCTCGGAGGGATGGGCTGATGCGCCGGATTTACAAGTCAGTCGCCGTCCTGCCTTCGCTCTTCGCAGCCGGCGCCTGGGCGCTCGCCTCCGACCCCTCGCCAGACGTGACCCATTTGAGAAGAGGCGTGAACATTCTGGGTTACGACGGCATATGGGAGGGCGGCGCCGACAATCCGTTTCGCATGTCGGATTTCAAGCGCATACGTCAGGCGGGCTTCGACCACGTTCGGGTTAATTTCTTCGGCTTCCGCTACTTCGACAAGAAAGGCGCGCTCGACGAGCGCGTGCTCGGCATATTGGACAGCGTGTTCGACCACGCGAACGCCGAAGGTCTCTGGGTCGTGCTCGACCAGCATGACAATGAAGGCTGCCAGATCGAGCCCGAGGGCTGCAAGACTCGTCTCGCCTCCTTCTGGAGACAAATCTCGGCGCGATACAAAGGCAAGAGGCCGGGCTTGGTCTATGAGATTCTCAACGAGCCTGGCGGCGCCATGAGCCATGCGCAATGGAATGACGCCCTCGCCGAGGCGCTCGCCACTATTCGGGCAAAAGAGCCGGAGCGGCTGGTCATCGTCGGAGCTCTCAATACGAGCGATATGGCGGCTGTCGGAAAGCTCGCACTCCCCGCCGGAGACAGGCGGCTGATCGTGACGGTGCATTATTACGATCCGTATCGCTTCACTTTTCAGGGAGCGAGCTGGAGCGAGGAGTTTTCCAAGGTGCGCAACGTCGCCTGGGGCGCCGACGCGTCACGCCAGAAGATTGCAGACGATTTCGCCGTGGTCGCGCGCTGGAGCAAGGCGGAAAACCGACCGGTCTATCTGGGCGAGTTCGGCGCGATGGAAACGGCGCCGCCTCTCTCGAGAGCGGACTGGACGCGCCATGTGGCCCGCACCGCCGAAAGCCTGGGATGGGGCTGGGCCTATTGGCAATTCGACCATGACTTCTCCTTGACGGAAGCCGTAACGCGCGAATGGAACAAGCCTCTCCTCGATGCATTGATCAAGTGAAACCCGTGACAGAGCAGGAATTTTCGACAGGATGGCCGGACACGCGGGCGGGCCGGGCGGCCGGGCCGCCGACGCCCCGCGCTCTGGCGCGCGCGCTTCTCCTTTTCGCTGGCCGCAACATCCGCCGGATTATCGCGACCGGACTTCCGATCGCCGCCCTCGCCTTCGGATTATCCGTCTTCTTCTTGAGGGAATATTCGGCGACGGCCGTGGTGATGATCGATCCGCGCGCCGCGCGCGTGACGGAGAAGGCCGGCGTGCTCGCCAATATAGGCGCGGACCTCAACGCGATCGAAAGCATCGTGCAGGTCGCGAAATCCGACGGGTTCGTCGGCGCCGCCGTCGACCAGCTCGAACTCACCCATAATCCCGTTTTCGCCGGCAAAGGCGCGACGGAAGAGCTTCTGCGGCAATCCACGATCAAGAAACTTGCGTCGCGCCTGAGCGTCGCGCGCCGCGGCACGACCTATGTCATCGACGTTACCGTCAAGTCGCCCTCGGCCGCCGAAAGCGCCAGAGTGGCCAATGGGGTCGCCCAGAGGATTCTCGACGATCAGGCGACCCTGCGCTCGGGCCTCAGCGCCACGACCGCCCGCGAGATCGAGAAGCGGCTGACCGAGTTGCGCGTAAGAGTCAACGACGCCGAGCGCGCCGTCGCGGAATTCAAGACGAAGATCCGGATAACCGACGCCGGACAGGGCAATACGCTGCTCGAACGGCGTCTCGCAGAACTCAACCAGCAATTGGTGCTTGCAGCCGCGCGCACGGCCGAGGCGCGGGCGCGCTACGAATTGCTGCGCAAGGCGGGCGCCAATGCCGGCGAAAGCCTGCCGCAGGAAATCCAGTCGAGCGTCCTCACGGCGCTGCGCGCCGAATTTGCGCGCCTTTACCGGCAATCCGCGGATCAGGCGACGGTTCTTGGACCGCGCCATCCGGACGTCAGCAGCCTGAACGCCCAGATCGCAAATATGCGGCGGCAGATCAGCAGCGAAGTCAGCCGCATGATTTCCGGTGCGAAGAGTGGTTTCCTCGAAGCCGAGGCGCGAGAATCCGAGCTGAGGCGCCAGCTCGAGGCGACACAGGCGGAAAGCGGCGAGCTGGGGCCGCAAATGGTCAAACTCACGGCGCTCGAGCGTGAAGCCAAGGCGGAGCGTGCGGTTTTCGAGGAGCTGCTCAGCCGGCAGAGAGAATTGGCCCAGATCAACGGCCTTGAACCGAGCGACGTGCGCATTGTCTCCCTCGCCGAACCGCCGGCGAGCCCTTCGCCCGGCAAGATCGTCCTCATGCTCGTCAGCCTGGGGATCGGCCTTTCCATCGGCCTCGCTTCAGCGGCTTTTCGAGAGTGGCGACTGCCGACGCTGAGGACAGGCGCGCAGGCGGAAAGACTGGGCGGCGTCGAGGCGCTCGCCTATCTCCCGGTGGCGTCCACGCCGTCGAAGGACGATCCCGGCGACGCCGAGGCGCCCGATCTGACCCCGTGGCTGCCAGAAATCTGCCGTGGCCTCGCCTCGCCCAGCGCCAGCAAGGAGGGCATGGTCATTCTGGTTTCCTCATCGCTCCGAGGCGAGGGACGCTCCACCGTCGCCATCAATCTCGCGGCGTTTCTGTCGCGCGGCGGCTACCGCGTCCTGCTGATCGAGGCCGACCACGCCGACCAGATGAAAAAGCCGGCCCGTGGCCTCCTCGACATTCTGGCGGCGAAGGAAAACCTCAAATCCGTCCTGACCCCGCAATCAGCCTACGGCTACACGCTCCTGCCTTACGGCGGGCCCCGCGCGGCGGAGCGGACCGATATCGGCGCGCTGATGAGCGGCGCGACCCTGCGCGCGCTGCTGAAAGTCGCGCGCCGGTGGTTCGATGTCGTCGTCATCGACGGGCCGCCGGCGCTCGAAGGGCCTCATGCGCCCTTCCTCGCCGCACAGGCCGACAGGCTCCTTTTCATCGTCGAGTGGAACAAGACGCATCGCGACGACGCCGCGATGGCGCTGGATCGTCTCGACGTGGCTCCGGCCGGCGTCATCTTCAACAAGACCGACGCCGCGGGCCTGCGCCTCTATGATCCCGATCAGGCCCGCCGACTCGAACGCCGGACGCGCGCCGCCTGATGGCGACGGCGCGCAAGGGCGTCAGCGCAGGCCTGGGAAGCCGGACGGAACGCCGGGCTCGGCGCCGCTCCTGCGCGGCCGCGGCCACTGATCCAGACGCGGGGCCTGCTGCGGCGCCTGCATGGCCGGCTGCGCAGGCGGCGGCGGGCGCATGGTCGGCATGGAGACAGGTGGCGGGCGATTCATGGCGGGTCCGCGCATATCGGGCGGCGCCAGCGCCCGCATGGGCGGCGGCATGTCGGGCATGCGCGGCTGTATCTCGCGCATTTGTGGCGGCAGTCCGGGATAGCGGGCTTCCGGCATGGCGTTCGGACGAGGCGGCGCGATGTCGCGCGGCGCGCCCATCCCTCGCGGCATATCTGGCCGCGGATAGGCGCGGGCGGGCGGAGCATCGGGCATGCCGCGCATGGCCGGCATGAACGGCGCGCCGGGCGGCGGCTCGCGAACCTGCCTCGGCAGCCGTGGGCCCCCCATGCCGCCCGGCGCGAGTCCGGCGGGGCCGCCTCCAAGATCCGCCGGGGGCATGGGACCCGCCGGGGGAATGGGACGCGGCGGGCGCATGGGATTCGGCGCCGGCCCATATCCGCCGCCCCTGTAGGGGCTCGCGAGGTCGCCGCGGCCCAGGCCGGGCGCCATGCGGTCGGGCTGCGCCGGCGGCCTCAATCGGTCGCGCAACGGAACCATCCGCCTGCCCGCCTGAGCAGGCTCCTGCCCGGCGCCCGCCGGCGATGGCAAGCCCGCAGGAGACGGCAGGGCGCGGTCCCTTTGGGCTCGATCCTTCACCGCGGGCGGGAGGCCCGGCGGCGCGGCCACAGGCGCAGAGCCGGGGCGTGGCGGGAGAAGCCCGCCCGCGCCAGCGGGCGGCGTCGGCAGGGCGTGGTCCTTCCCCGGAAGGGCCGCCGGAAGCGGCGTTCCAGGCGCAAGAGCGGCGGGCGCGGCCCCCGGCGGCGTCCCGAGGGGCGGATGCGGCAAAAGCTGTGCGGGAGCGGCGACAGGCCCCTGAGCGCCCAACGGCGGCGTCAGCGGCGCGGCTGGACGCGCTGCGCCGGAGAAGGCTCCGCCGGGTGGAGTCGCGGCTGGCGTCGTCGGCATCCCTGGCGCCAAACCTCCCGGCGCCAAACCTTGCGCATCTGCGGGAACGATACTGCGCTTGGCGATGAAATGCGGAAGCGCCGCGCCAATTCCCACGGCGGCGGCGCCCGCGCCGGCGGCGGTGAGAGCCTCGGTGGAAATCACGCTCCCTGCGGGGTTGCGGATGATGACCTGATTCTCAACAGGATTCAGCGCCACGGCGTTGTGGACGTTGGCGTAGATGAGATTGGGCGGCGGCGGCGCGATATAGGCCGGCGGGCGCTGCCAGACGGGAATCGGCACATAGGGCGGCGCCGGCAGCACATAGGGCTCGACCACGATGATCGGCGGCGGCAGCACGATGAAGTCCGGCGGCGGCGGCGGAAGGAACCAGATCGGCGGCGGCGGAGGCGGCGGGAAGCCCCAGACCGGATCGCCGAAGAACATCCCCGGCTGATCGACGAAGACAAGCTCATCCGGCGGCGGCGGCGGATAGCCGTAATCCACCATGGCGAAGTCCGGCGGGGGCTCGAATTCATAACGCAGCTCGGCGAGGCGGCGGCGGGCGTCCCAGGCATGCGGCCCCGTGGGATAGCGGCGCAGATAGGACCAATAGGCGTCGGGCGTGTCGATCATGCGGGAGCGCCGCCAGGTCATGGCCTCACGCCGGGCCGCCAGCATGGCCCGCGCGCGTTTCGCATAGGGCGACGACGGATAGCTCGCGACGTAGTCCTGATAGCCCTGCAAGGTGTCGCGCCGCAGCGCGGCCGAATAGCCGTCCTCGGGACCGAGCGCGCCAATGGGCTGCGACAGACGCGCCACGTCCTCCTTGCGCAGTGGCGCGCCCGCCTCGCGCTCGAAGAAGATGAAATCGGTCTCGACGCGCTGCGAATTCCACGGGACTTGCGCGCCCTTGGTCATCTCGGAAACGCGCAGACGCGTGTTCTCGAAGACCTCCATCAGCGGCCGCCCGCCATCGCGCATCATCTCCGCGAGCGCATGGGCGTAGGGGCCGTAATCGCCGGTCGCCTCCGGCGCAGTTGTTCCCGGCGCGGCGTTGTAGGCGAGAAGCGCGCGACCGCCCGGTTCATAGAGCGCAAGGCCGCCCGCAAGCGGCTGGCCCGCGAGCTTGAACGGATTGGCGCGCGCCACGTCCAGCGCGACGACCGCGAGCTTGGCGCCGGAGGCCGCGAGCGGCTTCAGATAATCGGAGACGCGCAGTCCGCGCAGCGGAATGTCGGCATCGCGGGCGACCTGCGCGTCGACAGGCAGAACATAGTTCTCGCCCTCGAGCTGGAGGCCGTAGCCGGAGACATAGATGAAGGCGACCGCATCGGACCCCGCCTGAGCGGTCTTGTCGAGAAAGTCGCGAAACGCCTGTTTCAGCGCCGTTTCCTCGAGATCGCGGGCGCCGGTCACGTCGAATCCCGCGGCCTGCAAAGTTTGCGCGACGAGGCCGGCGTCATTCGCCGCCGTAGCGATGGGCTTTGCAGGATAGGCCGCCTCGCCGATGACGAGCGCCAGGCGCCGCTCGGCCGCCAGAGCGCCCGCGCCCTGTCCCGCGGCGAAGGCGAACAGGACAAGCGCCGCAAGCGCGAGACTGCGTAATAACTGCATCGTCGTTTCTCCTCGCGGCGCCCCGCGATCCGCGCATCATCCGCCTCATCCAGCAGACCGCCCCTGAACAGAGGCTGAACCACGTCAGGAAGTCACTGGCTGCAAAACGAAAAACAACCCGCCGATTCTTTGGACGATTTGTGGAATTTTTGGGCGCTCGGCGCCCGGAGGGCGCCCAGGAGGGAAGCAGCCGCCTGCGCCTGCCGCGCTTGTCCCATCTGGCACGACCATTGCTGTCAAAACGCCCATCCTGCATTCAACGACAGCAACATGCCCGCATGAAAATCATCACAGCCATCATCAAACCCTTCAAGCTCGACGACGTGCGCGACGCGCTCATGGCGCTCGGCGTCTTTGGAATGACCGCCACCGAGGTCAAAGGTTACGGTCGCCAGAAGGGCCACGCCGAAATCTACCGCGGCGCGGAATACATCATCTCCTTCCTGCCGAAGATAAAGGTCGAGATCGCCCTGGCCGACGAACTCGTCGACAGCGCCGTCGAGGCCGTCCGCAAGGCGGCCTATACGGGCCAGATCGGCGACGGCAAGATTTTCGTCACGCCGCTGGAGCGCGCCCTGCGCATCCGCACCGGCGAATCCGACAATGAGGCGCTGTAGCGGCGGCTGACCCCTGCCCCCCGCGAACCGCCGGCCGAACCCCCACAAGCGACACTGGACGCTCCCTCGGATGCGAATGATAGTTGCGGCTTTCGCCGCCCTCCTCGCCACCCCCGCCCTCGCGCAGGACGCGCCGAAGATCGACGGCGCCGACACCGCCTTCATGATCGTCGCCACGGCGCTGGTGCTGATGATGACCCTGCCCGGCCTCGCGCTCTTCTACAGCGGGATGGTCCGCAAGAAGAATGTGCTCGCCACCATGGCGCAGAGCCTCATCGCCACAGCGATCGTCTCGCTTTTGTGGATGGCCGTCGCCTACAGCCTGACCTTCTCGGGCGACGGGGCCTTGATCGGCGACACGGCGCGCGTCCTGCTGCGCGACATCGGCATGGACACGGTGAGCCCCCTCGCCGGCACGATTCCGGAAATGCTGTTCATGGCCTATGAGATGACCTTCGCCGTCATCGCCTGCGCCCTGGTCGGCGGCTCGGTGGCCGAGCGCATGAGGTTTTCGGCCTTCATCCTCTTCTGCGTCGTCTGGCTCTTCATCGTCTATGTGCCCTCGGCGCATTGGGTGTGGGGCGGCGGCTTCCTCCAGAAGATGGGCGTGCTCGACTTCGCGGGCGGCACGGTCGTGCATATCAACGCCGGCGTCGCAGGTCTCGTCTGCGCGCTGGTGCTGGGCAACCGCGTCGGCTTTGGCCGCGAGAACCTGTCGCCTTTCGACCTGTCGCTCGCCGTCGTCGGCACGGGCCTCCTGTGGGTCGGCTGGTTCGGGTTCAACGGCGGCTCGGCGCTCGGCGCCAATTCGCGCGCCGTTTTCGCGATCATCGCCACCCATCTCGCCGCCTGCTCGGGCGCGCTTGTGTGGAGCGGGCTGGAATGGATCGAGCGCGGCAAGCCTTCCGTCCTCGGCGTCGTCTCCGGCGCCGTCGCGGGGCTCGGCACCATCACCCCAGCCTCGGGCTATGTCCTGCCCTGGCACGGCGTCGTCATCGGCCTGATCGCGGGCGCCGTCTGCTACTGGTTCTGCACCGTGGCGAAGCACAAGTTCCGCTACGACGACACGCTCGACGTCTTCGGCGTCCACGGCGTCGGCGGCATCATCGGCACATTGCTCGCGGGCGTCTTCGCGACCCGCGCCGTCACGGCCTCGAACGACAGCCCCGGCGTCGCCGGCCTGCTGGAGGGCGACCCCCATCAATTCGTGGTGCAGGCTATCGGCGTCGGCGTGACGATCGTCTGGTGCGTCATCGGCACGTTGATCACGCTGAAGATCGTCTCCTTCTTCACGAAGCTGCGCGTCACCAGCGACGACGAGCGCGAGGGCCTCGACATCGCGCTGCACGGGGAAGCGCTACATCAGTAAGAGGGCGCGATCGGGCAGATCCTCTCCCCGACTGGCGGGGGGAGGATTTGCATCCAATCATCGTTGACGGCGCCTGCTCGGATTATGGGGTAAAATAGCACCACAAGCGCGAGTCGCCCGGTTTTCTGGCCCTTTGAGCCCGGCGATATCCTACGAAAGCACTTGACGGCTCGTCCCGCATCCCCTATCCACCCGCATCCGAACAGTTCGTTCAGACGGAATTCGAGATCCCATGTACGGCAAGACATACTCGGCGAAGCCCGCCGACATCGAAAAGAAATGGGTGCTGATCGACGCCTCCGGGCTCGTCGTCGGCCGCCTGGCCACGATTATCGCGCTGCGCCTGCGCGGCAAGCACAAGGCCACCTTCACCCCCCATATGGACGACGGCGACAATATCGTCGTCATCAACGCCGACAAGGTCGTGCTGACCGGCCGCAAGCGCGACCAGAAGGTCTATCACCACCACACCGGCTTCCCGGGCGGCATCAAGGAGCGCTCGGCCAAGTTCCTGCTCGAAGGCCGCTACCCGGAGCGCGTTCTGGAGAAGGCCGTGCAGCGTATGCTGCCGCGTGGGCCGCTCGGCCGCCAGCAGCTCGGCAATCTGCGCGTCTACAAGGGCGCCGAGCATCCGCATGCGGCGCAAAATCCGCAGACGCTCGACGTCGCCGCCCTGAACGCCAAGAATAGCCGGAGCGCCTGATTATGGCCGAGACCACCCTTTCCTCGCTCTCTGACCTCAATCAGGCGGCCGTCGCCGCTGCGGCCGAAGCGCCGAAATACGAGCAGAAGCTCGACAAATACGGCCGCGCCTACGCCACCGGCAAGCGCAAGAACGCCGTCGCCCGCGTCTGGATCAAGCCCGGCTCCGGCAAGATCACCGTCAATGGCCGCGACATCGAAGTCTATTTCGCGCGTCCGGTTCTGCGCATGATCCTGCAGCAGCCGCTCGGCGTCGCCAAGCGCACCGGCCAGTACGACCTCGTCGTTTCGGTCGCCGGCGGCGGTCTCTCGGGACAGGCCGGCGCGGTGCGCCACGGCCTCGCCAAGGCGCTGACCCACTACGAGCCGGAGCTGCGCTCGCCGCTCAAGAAGGAAGGCTTCCTCACCCGCGACTCGCGCGTGGTCGAGCGCAAGAAATACGGCAAGCGGAAAGCCCGCCGGTCGTTCCAGTTCTCGAAGCGCTAACGAGCAAAAGCGCCGCAACAGGCGCTTTTCTCAAAATAAAGAGCACATCAAAGCCAGGCTACGCCTGGCTTTTTTGTTACGTACGATTGAACATGCCATGAATTGCCTTGCCGGGAATTGCTGCTCACGCTCCTGCGCCGGTCGCGGCGCTGGCCACCTCCCTCACGCTTCTGCCCTTCGCCCTGATGCTGCTGCGCGCCGCCTTCGCGCTGCCTCGCCTAATGTCGCCGAAAGGATTTGAGGTCGAAACTGTTCAGGTTACGCCACCCGCAGAACAGCAAGGCCCGAATGCCCGATTCTCTCGCCGCTCTTCTTCCATCCTCCTTTCAGACGGTCCACCTTGTCCTTTTGCTCTTTTCAGCGCCCGTTCTCGCGGTCTGGTGGCTTGGGTTCCGCATGCCCCTGGGCCGCAGGCGCTTCACCCGCAACATCGTGATCGCCGCGCCGGCCGACGCGGTCTGGCGCCTGCTTGACCCGCTCGGTCCGGGCGGCGGCCGGCGGCTGGTCGACGAGGCGCGCGACGTCAGAGTCATTTCTCGATCGCCGCTGCGGCTCTCGCTGGCCCGCCGCCCGCGCGGCGCTGAGCGCCTTTTCGACATCATCGAGGAAGATTGCCTTGTGGATCGAGCGGCGGGGCGGCTCATCCTCGATGGCGGCGGCGTGCGCTCGCTTGTCGAGCTGACAGCCGCAGGCGACGGAACGCAGATTTCGGCGAGCTATGAGAAACACGTTTCCGGCTTGTGGGATTATGAGCGGACCCGGCTCTTTCTGGCCCGCGATCTATTCGAACTCGCGCATGACGCGACCGCCGGGGAGGCGGAATTTCCGCTGTTTCGCTTTTTCGGCTGGCGGCTCGCCCTGCTGCGCGCCCTGGGCGCGTCTGTCATGGCGACCTCCGCCCTGACGCTGGCCGGCTATCTGGCGCGGGAGTGGGCGCCCGTTCGGCGTCTCGCCGACGCCCACGGAGCCTCGGACATTCCCTTAGCCTTCGGCGTGGTCGCGTCACTCATATTCTTGCTGCTGCTCATGGGCGTCGCAGCATGGGCCATTCACGAATTCGGCCATGCGCTGGCCTCGGCGGCCTTCCGACGCCGCGCGAAGAGGTTGAACATTGTCTCGATCCAAAACCACGAGCCCTTCTGTCCGCGCGACGAAGCAAGCGCCTTCGAGGCTGGCGCGATCAGCCTCGCCGGGCCCGCTTTTTCGGCGCTTGCGATATTCGCGCTTGACCTGGCTGCGCCGGCGTGGCGCATCGACTCGTTCCTGGCCTTCGGCCTGCTGGTTTTTTTCAAGGCTGTTCTCCTGTGCTTCAATACCTATTCCCTCATCCAGAAAGGCAGTTCGGACGCCGAACCGGTCCTCGACGCGATCTTTGGCGCGGGCGAGCGCAATGCCGTCTCGAAGTCATCGTCCGCAGCCGGGGAGGCCATGTTTTCCACGGCCGGGAGAGGCGATTTGGGAGCTCTGTCGCTGATGGTTCTTGCGATCTCATGGCTGCGCGACCGGCGGCTTTCCGCGCTGGTCAAAGCAGACTGGCGGCGGCGCGCCCTGGCCGCGGGCCTCGCCCTCGTCGTCGGTTTTTACGCCTATGAAGCCAGCCACATGTTTTCACGCGCAGTCATGGCCGGGCCCAAGGCGTCGCAGGGCGCTCCGGGTGGGAAGAAATAAAAATCCCAAGGTTCCTTTGATTCAGGCAAGGTCCTTTGGTTCAGGATTGCGTCGGCCAAGCAAAGCCCCTTTCCCCGCGCGGCGCTTTTCGCCTAATTAGCCTCTTCCTGGCGAGAGGATGCGGAATTGGTCGGAGCGGGGACGGATCACACCAAACAGGCGCTCACGGGCGGGCCGGCCATCATTCTGGTGCGCCCGCAGCTCGCCGTGAACATCGGCATGTGCGCGCGCGCCATGGCAAATTTCGGCCTTTCCGATCTGCGGCTCGTATCGCCGCGCGAGGGGTGGCCGCGCACCGGCGCCTATCGCAAGGGCGCCTACGCCGCCGCCGCCGGGGCCACGCATCTGCTCGAGGGCGCGAAGCTCTATGACAGCGTGCGCGAGGCCATCGCGGACCTGAATTTCGTCTACGCCACCACGGCGCGCGGGCGGGGGCAGATGAAGCCCGTGCTCACGCCGGGAAAGGCCCTTCCTGACACGGCCGCGCGGATGGCGGCCGGGGAGGCCCACGGCTTTCTCTTCGGCCCCGAGCGCACCGGGCTCGACAATGACGACGTGGCGCTCGCCGACGCGATCCTCACCTTCCCCGTCAACCCCGCCTATGCCTCGCTCAATCTGGCGCAATCGGTGCTGCTGGTGGGCTACGAATGGTTCCGCGCCGCCCATGGCGACGCCATCCCCTACGAGATCGAGGAGCGATCGCCTCCCGCGACGCGCGAAATGACGCTCGCCTTCTTCGACTTTCTGGAGGAGGAGCTCGACAAGCGCGGCTTCTTCCGGCCGCTGGACAAGAAGCCGGTGATGTCGCGCAATCTGCGCAACATGTTCCACCGCATGGGGCTGACGCAGCAGGACGTGCGCACGCTGTGGGGCATGGTGGTGCGGCTCGTCGAAGGTCCCCGCCGCGACCCCAAGAAGGTCTGGCGGCGAAAGAAGCTGACGGAAGAGGCGGAGAGCTGACGCCCTGCCGAGCCCGCCCTAAATATGCGCTATCGCGACCTTGCGAAGCGGCCGGCCTGTCGGCTGTAGGGAGGGACCAGATGCGTTACGTTCTTGCCGCGATCCTCCTGTGCGCGGTCGCCGCGCCGACGGCGTCCGCCCGCCCCGCGGCCGCGTCTCACCCAGCCTCCTCGAAGAGCGACGCGACCCAGGCCGCCAAGCGCAGCAAGGCGCCGGCGCAGCGCGAGGGTCGCGGCGGCGTCAACTCCGGTGGCATTCATCCCTTGGTCGGAAGCGGCGACTATTAGACTTCGCCTCAGTGGAACGACCGCTTCGCGTCCTGCCGCGCCGGGGCCGGCGGAGCGAGCGGGCTCGCCTGATGATGCGAGAGCCGCCAGCGCCCATCCGCGCGCTTGAACCAGTTGGTCGCGAGCAGGAGCCCGCCGCCGACTTCCTCCACGCAAAAGACCCGGCCGTCCGCGCCGTCGATGACGAGCCGCTCCTCGCGCGCCGTCACCGCCTCCTGCGAGGTATTGCGGAAAATATCGCGATAAGAGCCGAGCACCGGGGCGCGGCCGATGAGGACCGGCCAGCCGGGATGCACGCAGGTCACGCCATCCTCGGCCCAGACCGCCTCCATGGCGGCGAGGTCGCGGGCGGCGAAGGCGCGGTAATAGGCTGCGTTGGCGGCGAGGAGGGCGTCTTCGTCCATGGGGAGAGCTTGGTCACATTTGCGCCCGGCTTGCAAACGCGATCCGGGTGTTTCGCCGCCGCGCGGCAATGCCTATCTTAGAGGGCGTTCCATATCGTCCAGACCGAAACCGTGCTAAGCACGCGCCAATTCCCCGGCCTTGAACCGGGCGCAGGAGGCCCATCCATGTTCATTCAGACCGAAGCCACCCCCAATCCGTCCACGCTGAAGTTTCTCCCCGGCCAGGCCGTTCTCGGCCAGGGCGCCATGGAGTTCCGCTCGTCCGAAGCCGCGGCCAATGCGCCGCTCGCGCAGGCCCTGCTCGCCATCGACGGCGTCGAGGCGGTGATGTATGGCGGCGACTTCGTGTCCGTGACCAAGAACGGCGCCGACTGGGCGCATCTCAAGCCCGCGATTCTCGGCACGATCATGGAGCATTTCGCCTCCGGCGCGCCGCTCCTCACCGAGGGCGGCGCGGCCGTGGAGGATCACGACGGCGAATTCTACGATCCCGCCGACGCCGAAACGGTCGCGACCATCAAGGAGCTGATCGAGACCCGCGTGCGTCCGGCGGTGGCCGGGGACGGCGGCGACATCGTATTCCGCGGCTTCCGCGACGGCGTGGTCTATCTCGCCATGAAAGGCGCCTGCTCGGGCTGCCCCTCCTCCACCGCGACGCTGCGCAACGGCATCGAAAACCTTCTGCGCCACTTTCTGCCGCAGGTGAAGGCCGTCGAGCCGGCCTGAGCCTGGGGCCTCCGAGCGCCGCCCTTTGTTGCTCGGGCTCTCAAAAGGGTCATATTCTCCGATCATGCGAATCCTTGCGATTGACACCGCCCTCCCCGCCGTCTCGGCCTGCGTGCTCGACAGCGACACGGAGGAGCCCATCTCCGCCGAGACCATCGCCATGGAGCGCGGCCACGCGGAGGAGATCATGCCGCTCATCGAGCGGGTCATGCGCAAGGTCGAGGGCGGTTTCTCCACCATCGACCGGGTCGCGGTCACGGTCGGTCCCGGCTCCTTCACCGGCATCCGCATCGGCCTCGCCGCCGGACAGGCGATCGGGCTCGCCTGCAAGGCGGATGTGGTGGGGGTTTCGACGCTCGCGGCGCTCGCCGCGCCCCTTATTCTCGAAGACTTCGACGGCGTCGCCGCCGCCGCCATCGACGCGCGCCACGGCAAGGTCTATGTCGCGGCCTTCGGCCCCGATGGCCGCGCCCTGCTGACCCCGCGCCGCGCCGGCGCGCACGAGGCGCTGCGGGCCCTTGGCGACGGGCCGTTTTTGCTCATCGGATCGGGCGCCGAGCTTCTGGCCAGCGAGGCGCGAGCGAACGGCCTTGCCCACAAGATCGTCAGCGAGCGCGCCTCGCCCGACATCGCCTATGTGGCCCGCCTCGGTCTCGCCGCCCGGCCCGACACCGCGCCGGCGCGGCCGCTCTATCTCAAGGAGCCGGACGTGACGGTTGCGGGCAAGCCGCAGGAGGCCGCGCCCGCGCGCTCGGCGGAGGCCGGGGGCGACGCTGCGCCGGAAAGCCCGGCGTCAGAGGCCCTCGCCTCCGAGCCCGCGCAGGCGTAGTCTTTCGTCATGAGCCTCCTGACGAGCTTCTTCGCCAAGCCGCACTTCATCATTCAGCCCATCGGCGCCGAGCGCGCCGAAGACTGCGAGACGCTGCACGGCGCCTCCTTCGCCTTCGGCTGGTCCAAGATCGATTTCGAGAGCTATCTCACCGACCCGCATGTCATCGCCGACGGCGCCGTGACGGAAGGCGCCAAGGGCAGGCTCGGGGGCTTCATCCTCTCCCGGCTGCTGCCGCCCGATTCCGAAATCTTGACCTTCGCGGTCGATCCGGCCCGGCGCGGCGCGGGCCTCGGCTGGATGATCCTCGACCGACACATCGAAAATCTGGAGCGCGGCGGAGCCCGGCTCGTGTTTCTGGAGGTCGCAGACGACAACGAGGCGGCGCTGAAGCTCTATGGCCGCGCCGGCTTCAAGGAGATCGGCCGGCGGGAAAATTACTACCAGCGCGCCGACGGGACCCGGCGCGCGGCGGTCAATTTGCGGCTGGAGATGTGACAACCTGCTTTGAAGCATGATGATCACGGGCCGCGAAGGACCCATTCTCCACGCACGCAAATTATGGATTCGGCGCGGCCGGCAAACGCGCTTATAATGCCCGCCAGTCGGCAAGCGCCGCCCGAGTCGGGGCGGCCCCAGGGAGCGAGTAAGATTTCCACACCGGTTTCGACTGCGGCTGAGACGCTCGACGCGGCGCCCGAGGCGTCCTCGCCGGGAGGCAAGGTTCTGGTCAAGTCCTACGGCTGCCAGATGAATGTCTATGACGCGACCCGCATGGCGGATTTGCTCGGCCGTGAAGGCTATGCGGAGACCGCCGAGGAAACCGACGCCGATCTCGTCATCCTGAACACCTGCCACATTCGCGAGAAGGCCGCCGAGAAGATTTATTCCGAACTCGGCAAGCTCGCGCTCGAGAAGCGCGCGCGCGAGGCCGAGGGCCGCGAGATGAAGATCGTCGTCGCCGGCTGCGTGGCGCAGGCCGAGGGCGAGGAAGTCTTGAAGCGGCAGCGCGCCGTCGATCTCGTCGTCGGCCCGCAGAGCTATCACCGCCTGCCCGACCTGTTGAAACAGGCGCGGCAAGGGCGCCGCCTCGCCGACACCGACTTCGCGGTCGAAGACAAGTTCGACGCCCTGCCCAAGCCGAGCCGGGCGCAAATCCGCGCCCGCGGCGTCTCCGCCTTCGTCACCGTGCAGGAAGGCTGCGACAAATTCTGCTCCTTCTGCGTCGTGCCCTATACGCGCGGCGCAGAAGTCTCCCGGCCCGTCGCCGATGTTCTCGCCGAGACGCAGCGCCTCGTCGACGCCGGGGTGCGCGAGATCACGCTCATCGGGCAGAACGTCAACGCCTATCGCGGCGCGGACGAGACGGGCCGCGAATGGAGCCTCGCCCGCCTGCTCGAACATCTCGCTGGAATCGACGGGATCGACCGGCTTCGCTACACGACCAGTCATCCTGTCGACATGGCCCAGGATTTGATTGATGCGCATGAGTCGATCGAAAAGCTCATGCCCTATGTCCATCTGCCCGTGCAGTCGGGCTCCGACCGCGTGCTCAAGGCGATGAACCGCAGGCACACTGCCGCCGACTATCTCGACATCATCGCCCGCCTGCGCAAGGCGCGCGCCGATGTCGCCATGTCCTCCGATTTCATCGTCGGCTTTCCCGGCGAGACCGACGCCGATTTCGAGGACACCATGGCCCTGATACGCGCCGTGGGCTTCGCCTCCAGCTTCTCCTTCAAATATTCGCCGCGTCCCGGAACGCCCGGCGCCGAACGGGACGACCAGATCGACGAGGAGCTCAAGCGCGCCCGCCTCGCCGCCCTGCAAACGCTGCTCGAGGAGCAGCGGCAGGCATTCAACGCCGCGACCGTCGGCAAGACCCTCGACGTGCTGTTTGAAAAACCCGGCCGCCACGAGGGTCAAATCGGTGGCAAGACTCCCTATATGCAGGCTGTGCATGTCAGCGGTCCCGCCGGCATGATCGGCGGCGTGGCGCGCGTCGCGATCGTCGCCGCGGGGTCGAACTCGCTGGCGGGTCGGCTTGTGGGCGAGGGCGAGGAGGCGAAGGCTTGACGACGATTGACGACCTGCGGCTCGGGCGCCGGGAGGAGGCGGCCGAACCCGATGCGGAAATCACCCTGGCCTTCGAAAACAACAAATATGCGTCTCTTGTCTTCGGCCATTACGACCAGAACCTCGCCAAGATCGAGCGCCGGCTGAAAATCGCGTCTTTCGCAAACGGCAATCACGTCACCCTGAAAGGCAAGGCCGAGGCCTGCGAACATGCGCGGCGCGTGCTGGAGGCGCTTTACGAGCGCATCTCCAAGGGCCAGACGGTGGCGATCGGCGATGTTGACGGCGCGATCGAAGAGACCGCGCGCCAGCGCAGCCTCTTTCCCGACGCCGAACCCGCGCGCGGCGCTTTCGAGCAACTCATCACCCGCAAGCGCGGACTCGTGCGCGCCCGCAACGCTGCGCAGGACCAGTATTTGCGCGCGTTGAAACGCTATGAGCTCGTCTTCGGCGAGGGGCCAGCCGGCACCGGCAAGACCTGGCTCGCCGTCGGCCACGCCGTGCAACTCATGGAACAGGGCGCGGTCGAGAGGCTGATCTTGTCTCGCCCTGCCGTCGAAGCGGGCGAGCGCCTGGGCTTCCTGCCCGGCGACATGCGCGAGAAGGTCGACCCTTACCTGCGGCCGATCTACGACGCGCTGCATGATTTCATGGATTCGCGTATGGTCGAGCGCGGCATGCAGACGGGCATCATCGAGGTGGCGCCGCTCGCCTTCATGCGCGGCCGCACGCTCACCCGCGCCTGCGTCCTGCTCGACGAGGCGCAGAACGCGACCTCGATGCAGATGAAGATGTTTCTCACCCGCCTCGGCGAAGGCTCGCGCATGATCGTCACGGGCGATCCGTCCCAGACCGACCTGCCCCCCGGCCAGACCTCGGGGCTCTCCGAGGCGATCGGCCTTCTGTCGGAAATCGACAGTGTCGGCCGCGTGCGCTTCTCGGAAGGCGACGTCGTGCGTCACGACCTCGTGCGCCAGATCGTGGGCGCCTATGAGCGCGCCGCCCGCGCGAAGAACAAGCCGCGCGGCGAAGCATGACCGTCGAGATCGACATCATCGTCGCCGCCGAGCCTTGGGAGGGCTTGGAAGGGCTCGACAGCCTCACCCGCGAAAGCGTCGATGCGAGCCTCGCCGAGAGCGGCGCCACGCTCATCGAAGGCTGCGAGATGAGCGTCACTTTTTGCGACGACGCCGAGATCCTGGAGCTTAACGCGCAATGGCGCGGCAAGGACAAGGCGACCAACGTCCTCTCCTTCCCCACGCCCGGAGTTCTCGCCGCCCGGCCGCTTCTGGGCGACATCGTCATTGCTTATGAAACGGTCGCGCGCGAGGCCGCCGAGCAGGAAAAGACCCTGCGCGAACATACTGTCCACATGGTCGTCCATGGATTTTTGCACCTGATCGGCTATGATCACGAGACTGCCGCCGAGGCCGAAGTGATGGAGGGCCTCGAAAGACGGATCGCGTCGCGGTTGGGCTTGCGCGACCCTTACGCCGGCGAGGCGGCCGACGAAGCGGGTGAGCGGGCGAACTGAACGAAGGTCATGTCGATACGATCTGAAAATGCAGAGGAGCCGTTAAGACGCAGCCAGGAGGCGCGCGGCAATCTGCTCGACCGCCTGCGCGGGCTTCTTGGTCTCGCGCCCGCGTCCGTGCGCGAGGACATCGAGGACGCGCTGGAGGAAGCCGCCGGCGACGTGACGCCGCATGAGCGCGCGCTGCTCAAGAATGTGCTCGGGCTGCACGATCTCAGGGTGGAGGACGCGATGATCCCGCGCGCCGACATCGTCGCGATTTCTCAGGACGCGACGCTGCGCGAGGCGCTCGCCTTGTTCCGGGACGCGGGCCATTCCCGCCTGCCGGTCTATGTCGAGACGCTCGACGATCCGCGCGGCATGGTTCACATCCGCGATTTCGTGAACCACATCGCGCTCTGCGAGGAAAAGCGCGAGGCCGCCGACAGGGCAGCCACGCACAGGATCATCGACTTCGACGCGCCGCTGCTTCAGGCCGAGCTTTTGAAGCCCGTGCTGTTCGTGCCGCGCTCCATGCCCGCGCTCGACCTGCTGATTCGCATGCAGACCACGCGCACGCATCTCGCGCTGGTGATCGACGAATATGGCGGCACAGACGGCCTGGTGACGATCGAAGACATCATGGAGATGATCGTCGGAGACATCGAGGACGAGCACGACGTGGCCGAGCCGCCCGAAATCGTCGAGCTCGACAATGGCGATTTCCTCGTGGATGCCCGAGCCGATCTCGACGAGGTGACGGCGCGCCTCGGCGTCGACTTCCGCCTGGAGGATACTCCCGCCGAGGTCACGACCATCGGCGGCCTCGTCGCCTGGCTCGCGGGCCGCGTGCCGATGCGCGGAGAGATCATCGCGACGCCGGTCGAGGCCTATGAGTTCGAAATCGTCGACGCCGATCCGCGCCGGGTCCGCAAGCTGCGCGTGCGTGCGCGCCTGCGGCCGTAGGGTCATCACGGTCAAGCTATCGCCTCATTATAACAAGCGGAAGCCGTTACAGTTGGCCGGCTGATTCGCAGGGGCGTTCATGGCTCAGATTTCCCAATCGACTGGCGCGCGGGCGGGGCTGATCCCGCTCCCCCAGCGCATCATTCTCGCTGACGGCTGGACGCGCCGCCTCATCGCCTTCGCCGCCGGCGCGCTCGGGGCGCTGGCGCTGCCGCCCTTCGACTTCGCGCCGGCCATGATCGCGCCCCTCACGACGGCGGTCTGGCTCATCGACGGCGCCGCCGGACGCGGCGGGGGCTGGCGCAACGGGGCGCTCTTTGCGGCCGCCGGCGCGGGCTGGTGGCTCGGTTTCGGCTATTTTCTCGCTGGCCTCTGGTGGCTCGGAGCCGCCATGCTCGTGGAGGCCGACGAATTCGCCTGGGCCTTGCCGCTCGCCGTCCTCGGTCTGCCCGCTGTCCTGGCGCTCTTTCCCGCGCTTGGTTTCGCCCTCGCCCGCGCGCTCTGGTTTTCGGGAAGCCTGCGCATCTTCGCGCTCGCCGCCGGCCTCGGCGCCGCCGAATGGCTGCGCGGGCACATCCTCACGGGCTTCCCCTGGAATGATTTCGGGATGGCGCTCGCGCAAGCCGGGCCGCTCGGACAGGGGGCGGCCCTTCTCGGGCTCAACGGGCTCGACCTCGTGGCCATCCTGATCTTCGCCGCGCCGGCGACATTGATCGACCGCGCGCCGGGCCGCCGCTTCCACGCCAACGCCGGGGCCGCGACGGCGGCGATCCTGCTCGGCGCCCTCGCCCTTTATGGCGCCTTGCGGCTCGCGGGGAGCCCCACCGAATATGTCGACGGCGTGAAGCTGAGGCTGATGCAGCCGAACCTCCCGCAGGACGCGAAATTCCGTCCGGAGAACGGCCCGCGCATTCTGCGCGATTACCTCGAACTCTCGGACCGCGCCGCCGCGCCGGATCGCACGGGGATCGCCGACGCCACCCATCTCATCTGGCCGGAGTCGGCCTTTCCCTACATTCTCTCGCGCGAGCCGCGGGCGCTTTCGGCGATCGCGCGGGCGCTCCAGGGAAAAATTCTCATCACGGGCGCCGCGCGGATCGAAAACGACGACGGCGGCGGGCGGCGAGGCAAGATTTTCAATTCGATCGAGGTTTTGCACGGCGACCGCATTCTTGCGTTCTACGACAAGACCCACCTCGTCCCTTTCGGGGAATATCTTCCCCTCGAAAACCTGCTGCGGCCATTCGGCGTCTCCCAGCTCGTGCCGGGAATCTGGGATCGGGGAGAAGGGCCGCGCACGCTCATGGCCCCCGGCCTCCCGCCAATCGCGCCGCTCATCTGTTATGAAGCGGTCTTCTCCGGCGAGGCCGCGCCGAAAGGCCCTGACGGGCTGCGCCCCGGGCTCCTGCTCAATCTCACCAATGACGGCTGGTTCGGGAAAACGACCGGCCCCTATCAGCATTTCGCACAGTCGCGACTGCGCGCCATCGAGGAGGGGCTGCCCCTCGTTCGCGTCGCAAATACTGGGATTTCGGCCATAATTGACCCCTACGGACGCATCCTCGAGGCCTTGCCGCTCGGCGAGAACGGGATCATCGACGGGCGTCTGCCCCGCCCCGCCCCGGAAACGTTTTTTGCCCGGCGTGGCGCATATGTTTTTCCTGTCCTGCTGGCGCTGGTCCTGGCGGTCGCCGCCGCCAGGCGATGGCGGGGGTAAAATGTATCCATCTACCTTGAGTTTAAGGGAACAAGCTCTTCGGGCTTCCGCAAATGATTAGCCGGGCGCGACTTCAGGCGAATGCCTGAAAGCGATGCGGCGGAGCCGCCCCTATGTTTCATTTCTACTGGAGAGATATGAGTTTTTTGCGGTTTTTGCCCGCTAAATCATTAATCCTGTTTGCATTTGGACGGTCTTAGGCTAAAACGTGGCAGGAGGGTGGTTGAACGTGAAGAAGACGCCAGATCCGATCGACCGTCACGTGGGCAGCCGTGTACGTATGCAACGCATCCTGATGAAGATGAGTCAGGAGAAGCTCGGTGAGGCCCTCGGCCTCACCTTCCAGCAGGTCCAGAAATACGAGAAGGGACTGAACCGCATCGGCGCGAGCCGGCTCCAGCAGATCTCCAAGACCCTCAATGTCCCCCCCTCATTTTTCTTCGAGGGGGCGCCTAACCTGAGCCCGGCGGACGGGTTCGCCGAGGACAGTTCCTCGCAATATGTGGTTGATTTCCTGTCGACCGCCGAGGGACTGCACCTGAACCGCGCCTTCGCGCGGATCAGGGACCCGAAAGTCCGCAAGAGGGTTCTCGATCTTGTCGCGACGCTTGCCGAGCAGGAGGAGGCGGGAAACTGACGGGCTGGACGCTCGGCCGGTCCTCAAGGGCCGCAGTTCTCTAAAACGAACGATTTGCGCCGTTCTGGCTTGACGTAACGAACAGCGGCTGGCACACAACCAGCCGCAATCGTCGCGTAAAGCGCGCGAATATTTCGTCGGGGGCCATCGGGAGATTCGAAGTGACCCGTAAGAATTATCTGTTCACCAGCGAGTCCGTTTCAGAAGGCCATCCGGACAAAGTCTGCGACCGCATTTCGGACGAGATCGTCGACGAGTTCTTCCGTGAAGGCCCCAAGGCCGGGATCGACCCGTACGCCATTCGCGTCGCCGCAGAGACCCTCGCGACCACGAACCGCGTGGTGATCGCGGGCGAAGTCCGCGGCCCGCACATCTCCTTCGATCGCATCATCGAGATCGCCCGCAACGCCATCCGCGCCATCGGCTACGAGCAGCGCGGCTTCCACTGGAACACGGCCAATGTCGAGGTGCTGCTGCACGAGCAGTCGGTCGACATCGCGCAGGGCGTCGACGCCTCGGGCAACAAGGACGAGGGCGCGGGCGACCAGGGCATCATGTTCGGCTACGCCGTGCGGGAAACCCCGGATCTGATGCCGGCGCCGCTTTACTATTCCCACAAGATTCTGGAGCTCCTCGCCGAGGCCCGCCACTCGGGCAAGGAGAAGGGGCTTGGGCCAGACGCGAAGAGCCAGGTCACCGTCCGCTATGTGGATGGCAAGCCGGTCGAGGCGACCCAGATCGTGCTGTCTCACCAGCACGTCGACGAGACCCTGGCGCCGGCTGACATCCGCCGCATCGCCGAGCCTTACATTCGCCAGGCGCTGCCCGAGGGATGGATCACCGACAAGACGGTCTGGCACGTCAATCCGACGGGCAAGTTCTTCATTGGCGGCCCCGATGGCGACGCCGGACTGACTGGCCGCAAGATCATCGTGGACACCTATGGCGGCGCGGCGCCGCACGGCGGCGGGGCCTTCTCGGGCAAGGACCCGACCAAGGTGGACCGTTCCGCCGCCTATGCGGCCCGCTATCTGGCCAAGAATGTCGTCGCCGCCGGCCTCGCCGATCGCTGCACGCTTCAGCTCTCCTACGCCATCGGCGTCGCCGAGCCGCTGTCGATCTACGTCGATCTGCACGGCACCGGCCAGGTGCCGGAGGACAAGCTCGAAGCCGTTCTCCCGCAGCTGGTGCGCCTGACGCCGCGCGGCATTCGTGAGCATCTCCAGCTCAATCGCCCGATCTATGCGCGCACCTCTTCCTATGGCCATTTCGGCCGTCAGCCCGACGCCGACGGGGGCTTTTCCTGGGAGAAGACGGACCTCGTCGATCAGTTGCGGTCGCATTTCCGCTGATCGCCAGTCGAAACGCGCGAAATATCGATGGCCGGGCGCGTCCCGGCCATTGGCTTTCATCAAACGGCAAGACATGACCGAAGAGGCTCATCCGGCCCGGCGACGGCTCTATGGCCGCTCCAAGGGCAAGGCGTTGCGCCAGCATCAGACCGAGCTGATGGCCACGCTGCTGCCGAAGCTCGCGCTCGATCTGTCCGGCCCCCTGCCCCTGCGCCCCGGCCGCGAAGCCAGACTCGAGATCGGCTTCGGCGGCGGCGAGCATCTCATCGAGGCGGCGGCGCGCGAGCCGGATGTCGATTTCTTCGGCTGCGAGCCTTTCGTCAACGGCATGGCGAAACTTCTGTCCCGCATCGAGGCGCGCGGGCTCGACAATGTCCGCCTCCATCAGGGCGACGCGGCCGAGGCGCTGGACCGGCTTCCGGACGCGAGCCTCTCCCGGATCTATCTCTTCTACCCCGACCCTTGGCCCAAGCGGCGCCATCGCAAGCGCAGATTCGTGTCGCCGGAGAATATCGACCGGCTTGCCCGCGTCCTGCGGCCGGGGGCGGAACTGCGCTTCGCCACGGACATCGACGATTACGCGGCCTGGACGCTGGCGCGGCTGCGCGCTTGCGACGCATTTCGCTGGCGGGCGCAGACGGCGCAAGATTGGCGACGCCCCTGGGAGGGCTGGACGCAGACCAAATATGAGGCCAAAGCGATGGCGGCGGGACGCCGCCCGGTCTATCTGACGTTCATCAGAGAGGCCGGCTGATACGGCAGAGGGAGCGCGGGATGGTCGATTTGGCGAATACGGCGGTCGGTTCGACGAAGACGGTCGAGACGACAGTGGAGCGTTTTCGCGCGGATGTGCTCGAACCCTCGATGCGCACGATCGTGCTGGTCGATTTCTGGGCGCCCTGGTGCGGCCCCTGCAAGCAGCTGGCCCCCGTGCTCGAGCGGGTCGTGGCGGCGACGGGCGGCAAGGTCCAGCTCGTCAAGATGAACATCGACGCCGAGCCGGAGGTCGCGGGGCAACTCGGGATCAAGTCGATCCCGGCCGTGGTCGCCTTCCAGCGCGGGCGGCCCGTCGACGGCTTCGTCGGCGCCCTGCCCGAGAGCCAGATCAAGGGCTTTCTGGAGCGCCTCGTCGGCCCGATCGAGGACGCCGGGGACGCGCTCGAGGCGGTGCAGGCGCTGATCGATTCTGGCGACGTCGCGGGCGCCCACGAGCTTCTGTCCGAACTCGCCAGCGAGGAGCCGGTCAACCCCAAGGCCGTGGCGATGCTCGCGCGGCTCTATGTCGCCGCGGGGCAGCTCGATTCTGCCCGCACCCTGCTCGATCGCCTGCCCGAATCGGCGCGCAAGGACCCGGATGTCGCGGCCGCCGTCGCAGCGGTCGAAAACGCCGCCGCCGCGCAGGATCTCGGAGGAATCGAGGACCTCAGAACGAGGATCAATTTCGACCCCAACGATTTTCAGGCCTACTTCGACCTGGCGCTCGCGCTCAACGCCAAGGACCGGCGCGAGGAAGCGGCCCATGCGCTTCTTGAAATCATCCGGCGCGACCGTAGTTGGAACGATGACGGAGCGAGAAAACAGCTCGTCCAGTTCTTCGAGGCGTGGGGACCGATGGACAAGGCGACCATCGCGGCGCGGCGCCGCCTCTCCACGATGCTCTTCTCGTAAAGGGAGAGGCGTCACGCCGACCCACATGAGCCTGAATTGCCCTTACACGGACATCAGGGAGTTACCGGAGATTATTCCGGTGTTTCCACTCGCCGGCGCAATGCTCCTGCCGCGCGGCGAGCTGCCGCTCAATGTTTTCGAGCCGCGCTATGTCGCCATGGTGGACGCAGCCATTTCGGGCGAGCGCCTCATTGGCATGATCCAGCCGCTACAGGGCGGCAATGGCGGAACGCCGCCGCCGCTCTTCCAGATCGGCTGCGCCGGGCGCATCACCCGCTTCGCGGAGACGGGCGATGGGCGCTATCTCATTACCCTCACGGGCGTGACGCGCTTCCGCATCGCCGCCGAAGTCACCGAACACTCGCCCTATCGGCTGTTTCGGGTGAATTACGAGGGGTTCCAGGCCGATTTGCTGCCGGGCGCCGGCGAGAACGCGGTGGATCGCGAAAGCATGGTCGCCATGTTGCGCAGCTTCGCCGAATCCTCGAAACTCGAGGTCGATTGGGCCAGCATCGACGCGGCCCCAACCGAAACGCTGGTCAATGCGCTGGCGATGATGTCCCCGTTCGGCGCCAATGAAAAGCAGGCGCTGATCGAGGCCATCGATCTCAAGACGCGAGCCGAAACGCTCGTCGCCCTTGCGAAGCTCGATCTTGCGCAGCGCGACGGCGAAGGTCAACAATGGCACTGATTGAAGCAGAGGAAGAATATATGAGCGAGAACGTCGCGGCCGGCGCGGAAAATACTGAGAGCGCCGCCCCAGAGGGCACGAAAGTCGATCCGCGCCTGCTCGAGATCCTCGTCTGCCCGCTGACGAAATCGTCGCTGGACTATGATCGTAACCGGCAGGAGCTCATTTCCCGCTCGGCCCGCCTCGCCTATCCGATCCGCGACGGCATTCCGATCATGCTGCCGGAGGAAGCGCGGCAGATTGACTAGAGCTTTGCAACGTCGCAGAATCGCTCCTTCTCTGGGAGCGGTTCTGCGCTTCCGGCTCCCACAAAGGGCGGTTTCGGCATGGGCGACGGACCCGCTCGCGAGCTTCTCGCGCTGCTCGACATAGAAAACCTCGGAGACGACCGCTTTCGTGGCTATAGCCCCGCTTCGGCGGGAAACCACCTCTATGGCGGACAGGTCGTCGCTCAGGCTCTGGTGGCCGCGACCCGCACCGTGTCGCCCGACCGGCCGGCGCATTCTCTGCACGCCTATTTCGTGCTCGCTGGCGATCCGCGGACGCCCATAGATTTCGAGGTCGAGCGCATTCGTGACGGCCGCAGCTTCACGACGCGGCGCTGCGTCGCGACCCAGCGCGGGCGCACCATCTTCTCGCTCGAAGCCTCCTTTCAGCTTCGCGAGCCCGGCCTCGCCCATGCGGCCGATATGCCGCAGACGCCGCCGCCGGAGGATCTCGCGCCGATCAACGAGCTGATCGAGCGTTTTCGCGCCTTTCTGCCGGCGCCCTCCGAGCCCTGGATGCAACGCGCCTGCGCGCTCGACATGCGCGTCGTGGCCCCGGAGACGCTCATTTCGCCCAATAAAATGGGGCAATTGATCTGGTTTCGCGTGCAGGGTCCCCTGCCCGAGGCGGAGGCCGTCCACGCGGCGCTGCTCGCCTTTCTTTCCGACATGACGCTGCTCAATACGGCGCTCGTGGTCCACGGCCGCAACATTTTCGACCCGGCCATCCAGGTGGCGAGTCTCGACCATTCGCTCTGGATACACGAAGCGCCGCGCGTCGATGGCTGGCTGCTCTACGCGCAGGAGAGCCCCGCCGCCGCCCACGCGCGCGGGCTGACCTTCGGACGGATTTACGCCCGCGACGGGCGCCTGCTCGCCTCGGTAGCGCAGGAAGGGCTGATCCGTCTCCGTACCAAAGTTTAGGCGCCCGCCTAAAGAGCAGGCGCCTGCTGGGCTCGGCCGAGCGCCGCCTATTTCCCAAGCAATTGCCGGGCTCCGGCTACGACCGGGGGATTTGCGCCGCGCCGGCCAGACCTCCCGCGCATCGGCCTCTCGCCGGTAATCCGCTTGTTTTTCAGAGACGAGGCCGACTGGCACGGCATTTGAAAGCAAGAGGCGCGGGCACGTGACGTGCCCTCTTCCAGCGACCGCGCCGCTGCGGCGTCCCGCTTTGCCAGAAGCGGCGCCCGTCCAAGGGGTCGATAACAAAACAGGGTTGGCAGATGAAAATCGTGACAGCGATCATCAAGCCGTTCAAGCTCGATGAGGTCCGCGACGCGCTGACGAATATCGGCGTGCACGGCCTCACCGTGACGGAAGTCAAGGGCTACGGACGGCAGAAGGGGCACACGGAAATCTATCGCGGGGCGGAATACGCCATCAGCTTCTTGCCGAAGCTCAAGATCGAGGTCGCTGTCGGATCGAGTGTCGTCGACCAGGTCGTCGAGACGATCACCGCCACGGCCCGGACGGGTCAAATCGGCGACGGCAAGATCTTCGTCGGCCCGCTCGAGCGGGCCATTCGCATCCGCACCGGCGAATCCGACGCTGACGCGCTCTGATCCTTTCCTCCCCGATCAATCTGGAGCTTCCACATGAAATTTCCTTCGCCTCGAAGCGCGTTCGCGGCTTCGACCCTCGCGGGAGCGGCGCTGATCGCCTTGGCCGGGCCGGCCTTCGCCGGCAATGACCCGACGCCGCATCCGGGCGACGTCGCCTGGATGCTGACCTCGACGCTGCTCGTGCTGATGATGTCCGTCCCCGGCCTGGCGCTTTTCTACGGCGGCCTCGTGCGCACGAAGAACATGCTGTCCATCCTCACGCAAACCTTTGCGATCGTCTGTCTCGTCGGCGTGATCTGGTCGATCTACGGCTATTCGCTGGCCTTCGGCGACGGCGGCGCGCTGAATCATTACATCGGCGGCTTCAACAAGCTGTTCCTCAAGGGCGTCACCGCCGCGAGCAACGCGCCGACCTTCACGCCCGGCAAGGTCATTCCGGAATATGTCTATCTGACCTTCCAGATGACCTTCGCCATGATCACGCCTGCGTTGATCGTGGGCGCCTTCGCCGAGCGCATGAAATTCTCGGCGGTGCTGCTCTTCGTGGCGCTCTGGGTCACCTTCATCTACTTCCCCGTCGCCCATTGGGTCTGGGGCGTGGCCGATCCCAACGCGCTCGTCGACGCCGCGACCCAGCTTGCCGCGGCGAACGATGAGGCGGCGAAGGCGGCGGCGCAGGCGAAGATCGACGAAATCGCAGGCAATGTCGGCTGGCTCGCTGGCAAGGGCGCGCTCGACTTCGCCGGCGGCACGGTCGTGCATATCAATGCGGGCATCGCGGGTCTGGTCGGCGCCATCATGGTCGGCAAGCGCATCGGCTACGGCAGGGAAATCCTGGCGCCGCACTCGCTCACCCTGTCGATGGTCGGCGCCTCGCTTCTCTGGGTCGGCTGGTTCGGCTTCAACGCCGGCTCCAACCTCGAAGCCAATGGCGCGACCGCCCTCGCCTTCGTGAACACGATGGTCGCGACCGCCATGGCGGGCCTCTCCTGGATGTTCACCGAGTGGCTGGTGAAGGGCAAACCCTCGCTGCTCGGCCTGATCACCGGCGCGGTGGCGGGTCTCGTCGCCGTGACTCCGGCTTCGGGCTACGCGGGCCCGATGGGCTCCATCGTTCTCGGCCTCGCCGTCTCGCCGATCTGCCTGTTCTTCGTTGAATTTGTGAAGCACCGGGTCGGCTACGACGACGCGCTGGACGTCTTCGGCGTGCACTGCATCGGCGGCATCACCGGCGCACTGGCGACCGGCCTGTTGGTCAATCCGGCCTTCGGCGGCGTCGGCATCACCGACTACACCAACCTCGAAAACTACGCCGGGACCTATGAAATGGCCACGCAGATGAAGGCGCAGGCCATCGCCGTCGTCGCGACCCTGCTCTTCTCCGGAATCGGGTCGGCGATCCTCTACAAAATCGTCGACATCATCGTCGGCCTGCGTCCAGCGCCCGAGCAGGAGCGCGAGGGCCTCGACATCGCGGATCACGGCGAACGCGCCTACAATTACTAAAAGAGCTTGGTCCACGAGACAAAGCAGGAGCGGCGCCCACGGGCGTCGTTTCCGTTTGTGGACGCCGTTCCGAGCGGCCCTGGGGAGGCTCGTGGCTCTGGCGGTGTTTGGATCAAGAGGAAGCTTGCGCGGCAAGTGGCTCGAAGCCTCGTCGGCTCGCCTGCTTGTCAGCGATTGAAGCGGCTCGCAGAGGGAGCCGCCTCTTCATGCAATGCGATTCACGTCGAAACCGGTCGGGTTTCCAGCAACAGGTCGAAGCAATCCAGAGCCAGCTCCGGATTGCTTCATTCGGCTCCTTGCCGGAGTCTCTCCCCTCGCCTCAGGCGCCATTTCCGGTGAAATTGCGCGGCGCCGGCGAGATGATCTTGGCGGAACCGCCGCCGATCTCCAGAATCGAGAGCCCACGCTCATTGGTCCCGTCGGGCTTGAAGCGGAAGACGCCGTCGGCGCCGTTGAAGCCCGAGGGGTTGGTGAGCACGTTTTCGGAATAACGCTGGGAGCCCTGCGAGCGCGACAGCGCGATTGCGAGCGACACGGCGTCATAGGCGAGCGTGGCGATGCGGGCAGGATCAGACCCGAACTTCGCCTTGTAGCGTTGCGCGAAGGCGTTGAAGCCGGCGTTCTCCGGCGCCGTGAACCAGGCGCCCTGCAAGGCCGGCAGGCTCAGGGTGCGCGAGTCGTTCCACAGGCCCGTGCCGATGATCTGCACCTTCTTGGAGTCGAGACCGTTCGCCGACAGATCTTTCGACAGGGCGGACATGGCGTCGGCCTGCTCGGGAATGAAGAGCGCGTCGAACTGGTCGCGGGCGGCGGCGAGCCGCTGAACCGACTCTGCCGAGGCGCCCGGCTTGTATCGCTCGATCAGCGGCACGCGCAGGCCGGCGGTAGCCGCGCTCTGCTGGAACTGGGCCATGGCCAGCGTGCCGTAATCATTCTCCGGCACGAGCGCCGCGACGGATTTCTTACCCTTCTGGGCGGCGTAGGACAGGCCCCGGTCGACATGGCCCTCGACGAGGAAGGACAGCAGGTAATTCCCGTGCCCCGCCGCGGAGGAATCGGTCGAAAAGGCGATGACGGGCTTGCCCGCCGAACGCGCAACCCGGCTGACCTCCCGCACGTCCGGCGCGAAGACCGGGCCGAGAATGATCTCGGCGCCTTCATTGAGCGCCGATTGCGCGGCCGCGGCGGCGCCGGCTGGCGTAGATTTGTCATCCTTGACGAGAATCGTGACGTCGCTCGTGCCGCTATCGGCATAAGCGAGCTTCGCCGCATTGCGCAGCGACGCGCCGACCGCGGAAGGGCCGTTCGGGCCGGTCAGCGGGACAATGAGGGCGACCTTGACCGCGCCGGTGCCGATCGTCTCGCTGGCGTCGGCCACAGCGACCTGACCGGCCGGACCAGGCGCGCCGACATTGATATTCTTGGCTCCCCGCATTCCGGCGGGATTGCAGGCGGCGAGCGCGAGCGCCGCGACGCCCGTCAAGAGGCCCCATGCGCGGGCGCGTTTGAAGACGCCGGAACGGCCTGCCGGGTAATGACTCATTCAGATTAACCCCCTGCGGCGGGCCAGACGGCCTCGCGCGCGCGTTAAGCTATGCATAGGGTCCGTTTTCAGGCCCGAAAGTCAATAGACCCCCAAACGGGCGTGAATTGAGGCCTTGCCGGAGCGGCCGCGGCCGTTCCATATTCCGAACAAATGGACGTCATAACGAACGAAATGCGAAAGGCGCAGCCCATGGCCATCGACGAGCTTCCTCTTCCGGCGGCAGGCTATACGGCCTTCGGCCTGCGCGCCGAGGCCGAGAAAATCGAGCCCGGTCTGCATGTGGTGGCGACGCCCATCGGCAATCTCAAGGATATTTCCTTCCGCGCCCTCGCGACTCTCGCCGCCGCCGACGCCGTGATCGCCGAGGATACGCGCGTCACAAAGACGCTCCTTGCGCATTACGGGATCGCGACGCCCCTCATCGCCTATCACGAACACAACGCCCGGCAGATTCGCCCCCATCTCCTCGCGCGGCTCGAATCGGGCGCGGCGTTGGCGCTGGTTTCCGACGCAGGCACGCCGCTCGTCTCCGACCCTGGCTTCAAGCTGGTTCAGGAGGCGCTGGAAAAGGGCTTCCATGTCACCTCGGTGCCCGGCCCCTCGGCCGTGTTGGCGGCGCTCGTCGTCGCCGGCCTGCCGACCGACCGCTTCTTTTTCGAGGGCTTCCTGCCCCACAAGAGCGGACCCCGCCGCGCCCGGCTGGCCGAACTCTCGCAAGTTCCCGGCACGCTGGTCTTCTTCGAAAGTCCCCGTCGCCTCGCCGAGACGCTCGCCGATTGCGCGGCCGTGCTCGGCTCCCGCAACGCCGCCATCGCCCGCGAACTCACCAAGATGTACGAGTCCGTCCGGCGCGGGCGGTTGGACGAACTCTCGCAGGCGCTCTCCGGCGAGGAGCCGCCGAGAGGCGAAATCGTTTTGCTCGTGGCGCCGCCCGAAGAAGGCGCGGCGGCGGTCGCAGAGGCCGATCTCGACGCGAGGATCGGGGAGGCGCTCGCGTCCTATTCCGTGAAGGACGCGGCCAGCGTCGTCTCCGCGGCCACGGGCCAGCCGCGCCGGCAGGTCTATGCGCGGGCGCTGCAACTGGCGGCCGAGCGCGAGAAAGGCTAAGCTGACGCCTTGAGGGCCAGGGAGGCGGTGTGGAGACGAGAGAAGAAAATCGCCGCGCCGCCTACGCCTATGGGATCCAGGCCGAGACAGTCGCGACCCTGTGGCTGCGCGCGCAGCTCTACGCGATCCTCGACCGCAACTATCGCGTTCAGGGCGGCGAAATCGACATCGTTGCCAGGCGCGGCCGCACGATCGCCTTCGTGGAGGTGAAAGCGCGCGGCGCGCTCGAAGACGCCGCCATCGCCATCACGCCGCAAAAACAGCGTCGATTCCGACTCGCCGCCAACCGCTGGCTCGCAACCCATCCCTGGGCGGCGGATTTCACGCTGCGCGCGGACGCGATCTTCATCGCCCGCGGCCGGCTGCCGCGCCATATCGAGAACGCCTTCACGCTGGAGGGCGGCATGGTCAACGCTTTCTAAACGAGCTAGAGCTAGGCTTTATAGATCGATTCGAAGACGCGCCCGGAGCCTCGCCCTTGCCCCTGCCCCGTAACTGCGACACGGCCGCGCTCGCCAAGCGCATCCGTCTCGATGTCGTCCGCATGACCAATCGCGGGAAAAGCTCGCATGTGGGCTCCGCGCTTTCCATCGCCGACATTGTCGCCACGCTCTACGGCGCGGCGCTCCATGTCGATCCGGCCCAGCCGCAAAAGCCCGACCGAGACCGCTTCATCCTGTCCAAGGGCCATGCCGGCGCGGCGGTCTATGCGGCGCTGGCGGAGACCGGCTTCTTCGATCCCGCGCTTCTTGCGCAGCACTATCAGAACGGCTCCATTTTCTCGGGCCATGTCTCGCATGGGGTGCCGGGAGTGGAGCTCTCGACCGGCGCGCTCGGGCATGGGCTGAATGTCGCGACAGGCATGGCGCTCGCCGCAAAACGCGCGCGCGAAAACTGGCGCGCCTTCGCCCTGCTCTCGGACGGCGAATGCGACGAAGGCTCGACCTGGGAGGCGGCCATGTTCGCCGCGCATCACAAGCTCGACAACCTCGTCGCCATCGTCGATTACAACAAGCTGCAAAGCCTCGCCTCCGTCGAGGAGACGCTGGCGCTCGAGCCTTTCGCGGATAAATGGCGCGCCTTCGGCTGGTCGATCGCCGAAGTCGACGGCCATGATCACGAAGAGCTTCTCGCCGCCTTCGAACGCCTGCCGTTTTCGCAAGAAAGGCCGAGCGTCGTCATCGCGCATACGACAAAGGGCAAGGGCGTTTCCTTCATGGAAAATCAGGTCGCCTGGCATTATCGCACGCCGCTCGGCGCGCAATTCGAGGCGGCGATCGCGGAGCTGGAGAGCGCCGATGCGTGACGCCTTTCTCGAAACCCTCATGGCGCTCGCAGAGAACGATCCACGCGTTGCGCTCATCACCGGAGATCTCGGTTTCAGCGTCGTCGAGAGATTCGCGGCGCGTTTTCCGGATCAGTTCATCAACGCCGGCGTCGCCGAGCAGAACATGACCTCGATCGCCTGCGGCATGGCGCTCTCGGGGTGGCGCGTCTACACCTATTCAATTGCGAATTTTCCCACGCTGCGCTGTCTCGAGCAGGTGCGCAACGATCTCTGCTATCACAATTGCGACGTGACCATCGTCGCCGTCGGGGGCGGCTTCTCCTATGGCGCGCTCGGCATGTCGCATTTCGCGACGGAAGACCTCGCCATCATGCGCGCGCTGCCGAACATGCGCGTCGTGGCGCCGACCGAGAAATGGGAGGCGCAGGATCTCGCGCGCGACCTCGCAAAGACGAAAGGCCCCGCTTATCTGCGTCTCGACAAGGATGCGGGCGGCGTCGCGCGCCGAGACGGCGAGCGCGCGCGTCTGGGGCAGGCCCGCCGGGTGCGCGAGGGCGCCGACGCCACGATCATCGCGACAGGCGCGATCCTGCGCGAGGCGCTGGCCGCCGCCGATAGTCTTGCGGCGCGCGGCGTCGAATGCCGCATCGAGGCCATGCACACGATCAAACCGCTGGACGAAGCGGCCATCCTCGCGGCGGCGCGCGAAACCGGCGGCGTCGTGACGCTCGAGGAACACAGCCGCATCGGCGGCCTCGCGAGCGCCGTCGCCGAGACGCTGCTGACGGCCGGCGCGCGGCCGGATTTCTTCAGAAGCATCGCGCTCGACGACGCGTATCCCTCCATTGTCGGGGATCAGGCCTATTTGCGCCGGCGCCATGGCATGGACGCGACGGCGGTGGAGGCGGCGGTCATATCGGCGTTGGGAGAAGGCGCGCCTCTGGCGGGTTTGGCGGCGCGGGCCTGAAAGCCCTCTCCCCGCTCCTTATCCGGAAGTCGCGACGGAAGGGGGTGGCGGTCAATGCGCGGTGTCGATGAACCGCCGCTCTTCCCCCTCGAGCGCCACGGCCGTCAGCACGCCGCTCCTGAAGGCATGCGTATCGACATTGATTCGGTTTGCCAGATTCTCCGCCTTCGTATGCGGCGTGTGGCCGTGCACGACCACCTTCCCGAAATCGCCCTTGTATTCGAGAAACTCGTAGCGAATCCACATCAGGTCGCCGGGGTCCTGCTGTTCGAGCGGCACATGCGGCCGCACGCCGGCGTGGCAGAAGAAGTAATCGCCATACTCGGCGCAATAAGCGGTCGCCTCCAGGAAGCGGCGGTGCGACTCTGGAAAATGCGCAAGAAACGCCGCCTGTACGGCCTGCGCCCCGCCACGCCGCATTTGCGCGCCGGGATCGACTCCATAGGAAACGAGCGTCATCAGGCCGCCGAACATCACCCATTGCGGCAAGGCGGTCGCATCGTCGAGAAAGCGCAGCATGGCTTCCTCGTGATTGCCGCGCAGCGCCACGATGCGCGTGGGAAACTCCGCCCGCGCCAGACGCTCCAGCACGCCGCGCGAGTCGACGCCGCGATCGACATAGTCGCCGACAAAGACCGTCATGGCCTCATTTACCGGACGCGCCGCGAGATCGGCGCCGATCCGCTGCGCCAGTCTGTCGAGGAGATCGGCGCGGCCATGGATGTCGCCGACGGCGTAGATTCGAATGCCCTCGGGCGCTTTTGCGTTCAACATGATCCTTCCCGGCTCGACCTTGCGCCTCACTATCATCTATTCTCTCGGAAGGCCGGCGGCGAGCGGCGCAGCGCGGGGAGACGAAAGCTCAGGTGGCGCCATTTGCGCCCCTGGCTGTGGTCCTTCCCTCTAGATGCTCCGCTATCGACAATGCGGCCACAGGGGGAATCTCGCGCGCCGAGGGGAAAATGTTGAAATTTGGAGCGGTTCTTCGCCGTCGCTTATGCGTCGGCTTACTTGCGCTTGTCGGCGCGGCAATGGCGGCGCTTGCGCCCGCTTCGGCGGAAACGCCTGATGAAACCTACAAGGCGCTCGGCCTCTCCAAAACAGCGACGCCCAAGGAGCTCTACGACGCGCTGGAGAAGCGCTATCACGACGAGGCCCAGGGGGCCGGCAAGGGATCGCTCTCGAAATTCTGGGAGCCGATCCCGATTTCCAAATATCTGAACCCTCACACATTCTATAAGCCGCCGCAGACCGTCGACGTCGACGCCACGCGCGCCCAATGCGTCGAGTGTCACCAGCAGACGACTCCCGGCTGGGCGCATAGCTGGCAGAAGAGCGTCCACGGCAATCTGGACGAGATCCGCAACCTGCCGGACAGCGACTCGCGCGCCTACAAGAAGGCGATGATCAAGGAGGTCGAGGCCAATCTTCAGTCGATGGGCGCGCTGAAAAGCGGAGAAAACCTGAAAGAGGTCGGCTGCATCGACTGCCATGTCGGCGTCGGCAAGGATCATGGCCAGCACAAGACCGAACTGAAGATGCCGGACGCCGCCGCCTGCGGCCAGTGCCATGTGCAGCAATTCGCCGAGCGCGAGTCCGAGCGCGACACCTTCACCTGGCCGCAGGATCAGTGGAAGCCCGGCCATCCGTCGCACGCGCTCTCCTACAAGGCCAATGTCGAGAACGCCATCTGGGCGGCGATGGAGCAGCGCGAGGTCGCGGAAGGCTGCACCTTCTGCCACACGCCGCAGACGACCTGTAACTCCTGCCATACGCGCCACGAATTCTCGGCGGTCGAAGCCCGCAAGCCGCAGGCCTGCGCGCAATGCCACAATGGCGTCGACCACAATGAATTCGAGGGCTACATGCTCTCGAAGCACGGCACGGTCTATCAGGCCCGCGGCGATCAGTGGGACTGGAACGCCCGCCTCGCCGACGCGCTGGACAAGGGCAATATGAACGCCCCGACCTGCCAGTTCTGCCACATGGAGTATCAGGGCAAGTTCACGCACAACATGGTGCGCAAGGCGCGCTGGGCCTTCATGCCGATGCCCAAGATCGCCGACAATCTGAACCACCCCTGGTTCACCCAGCGCAAGGAATCCTGGGTCTCGACCTGCTCCAACTGTCACTCCGACAGTTTCGCCCGCGCTTATCTCGACGGCATGGACAAGGGCGTGATTTCGGGTCTGGACATCACCGAGAAGTCGCGCAGCGTTCTCGTGAAGCTCTACAACGACAAGCTTCTGCCCGGCCAGACGACGAACCGCCCCGCCCCGCCCGCGCCCGAGAAGGACGAGCCCGGCGGATTCTTCCAGCTCTTCTGGCAGAAGGGCAACAACCCCTCGGCCGTGGAATATGAATTCGCCGAGATGTGGGAGCACCATCAGATCAAGCATTACAAGGCGCTCGCCCACATGAACCCCGGCGGATACACCTATTCCGAGGGCTGGTCGCAGCTCATCAAGAGCGCCGCGCGCATCAACGACGAGGACACGCGTCTGCGCGAGGCGGCGGCAATCCGCGCGGAGCTCAAGCGCATCTCCGGCGTCAAGCACGGCGGTCTCTACGATCTCGACTCGCCCGCGCGGCGCGCCTGGGCGGCGGGACTCGGCGCCCTCGCGGTGCTCGTCGGCGGCGGCCTCTTGTTCAAGAGGGATCGCAAGAAGGCGTGACGCACAGCCTCGCCTCATTGCGGGGAGCGTAAGCGACGAAGCAATCCAGCGCCGCCCCGGCAGCGTCTGGATTGCTTCTCTCCACGCGCAATGACAATTGGACAGGAATATGAAAAACATCGTCGGCGCCGCGCTCGTCGTGGCGGGCCTCGGCCTCATCGGCTGGGCCGGCTACTCGGCCCTCCAGCCCGTTTCCCACTACGCGCTCAGCCTGGCAACGGCTCCCGCCGACGAGGCGAAAGAGGTCGCCAGCCTCGGCCTGCCGCCAGAAGCGTTGCAGCACGTCGAAATCACGAGTCCGGACGAGCGCCGGCCCATCGCCAACGGCCTTGTGGCGCGGGAAGGCGAACGGCTGGCGCCGATCGTCTGGCGCAACGAGGTCACGGAGCCGATCCTCTTCGCCGACATCTCGGCGTCGGATGCGGCCAAGGTGCTCGCCGCCATCCGCGAGCACGCGCCCGAAGACGCGGTCATCCTCGCCTGGTGGGATCTCTCGCGGGCCATTCGCGCCGCCACGAAGAGGAATGCGCCGCTCGACGATCCGCAGGCGCGCGGGCTTCTCATTCCGCCGACATGGACGGAAGCCGGACCCGTCGAGCGCCGGCGCTGGGGCGCGGGCGCAGCGCCGCAGTCGGCGGAGAGCTTCGGCGAATTCATCGATGCGCTTCTTTCCGACGAAGCTACAGGAGCAGCGGCGCTCGCCAGGCTCGCGGGCGGCAAGCGGGCGTTCGTCGCCGTGCATATTTCCGACATATGGAAAGCCGCGGCCGCGCGCCCTGAGCGTCTTTCGATCGGCTACAAGGACTTCCCCTCCTCGGGCGTGTCGCATGGCGTCATCAAATCGGCGACGCAATGGATGCGCGAGCAGAAGATCGACGGCGGCTTCGCGGTCGAACCGATGGGCGGCGCCACGCGTCTTCATTACTTCCAGCGAAAGGGCGACGAGAGCGCGCTGATCGCGAAGCTCCTGCCCTTCTCCACATCGAACCCGATGCAGCTCGAGAAGCTGGCGCTCGTCTACCAGCACAAGGGCTGGTGGGTTTACGAGCTGCGCGGCTCTTGACTTGGTAAGGTCTTGGGCGCCCGCCGGAAGGTTGCATCGGGCTGGCCATTTCGAGCAGATGGTTTGCCCGTCATTGGGGAAGTGTTAAACGCCCGCGCCGAAATCTGGCCCGCATATCGGCGCGCCGCTTCTGCGACTGCACAGGCGCCAAGAAGAGGCCATCGATTCTCGCGAGCGGGCGTTTCGATAACGGAACCAGCGCGCCCGCATTCCCGAGCAAAGCAAACCGGTTACAGGGAGAAGAGTGAGATGATGAAGAAGGTAATGGCGGCTGTTTTCGTGGCGTCTTTCTTCGGCTCGATGCTGCCCGGTTCGGCGCTCGCGCATGCTGTCGGCGGCCGGTCGCATCATCACTGTCATGCGCCGGGGACCGGCTATCACGCCGGTCTGGACGCCCACAACCATCACCGTCTGCGCTGCCACGATCATCATCACCACGCGGGCCATCACTGAGAGGACGGATCGCGAGTACACGGCGGCGCTCCTTGCGCCGCCGTTGAGAGACGGTGACTTATCCCTTCAGCGCCTGAGCGAGCCTGGAGACGCCTTCCTCGATCTCCTTCTCGGAGAGCGCAACGAAGCCGAACATCAGAAGCCGGTCGCCGCCGTCGTTCTTGTCGAAACGCAGGGCCGAGCCGGTCGCCAGCGAACAGACGCCGACGCCCGCCGCAAGCCCCTTGGCCTCCACTTCTTCGGCGCTCGGAAAGCCCTCCGGCAGCTTCCAAACGAGATGCATGCCGGCCTGCTCGCCATAGACTTCGCATTCACCGAAATGCTTGTGCAGAGCGCCGAGCAGCGCGTCGCGGCGCTCGCGGTAGAGCTGGCGGATGCGGCGCAAGTGGCGGCCGAACTCGCCGCTCGCCATGAAATCGGCCATGGCCGCCTGCTCGAGCCAGCTCTGGCCATTGTTCATGAGCATCTTCATGCGCCGGAAGCTGTCCACGAGACGGCGCGGCGCCACGACATAGCCGAGCCGAAGCCCCGGTCCCATGCATTTCGAGAAGGTGCCGAGATAGATGACGCGCTCGTTGCGATCGAGGCCTTTCAGCGCCGTCAGCGGCGAGCCGACGAAGCGGAAGTCGCTGTCGTAATCGTCCTCCATGATATAGGCGTCATATTGCGTCGCCCAGGACAGGAGTTCGATACGCCTTTGCAGGCTCATGGTGACGCCGACGGGATATTGATGCGACGGCGTGACATAAGCCACGGCGCCCTTCACATGCGGCAATTGGGTGACGTCGAGCCCGTCCTTGTCGATCGGCACCGGATGGAGCTTGGCGCCGAGACTCTCGAGAACGAAGGCCGCGCCCTGATAGCAGGGCGACTCGACGACGGCCGTGGAGCCCGGTTTGACGAGCAGTCGCCCGACAAGATTGAAACCGTCCTGGCAGCCGCCGACGATGATGATTTGATCGGGATCGCACACCACCCCGCGCGCGGGCCCGAGATGTTTGGCGATCGCCTGGCGCAACTCCAGAAGGCCGGCGGGGTCGCTGTAGCTCGTGAGCTTGGAGCCTGCGGACTTGAGCCGAGCCTTGATATGCTGCGACCAGGCCTTCATCGGAAAGGTTCGCGCATCTGGCCGGCCGACCCAGAAATCCGCCGCGAGCCGGCGGCGATTCGGGTCTGCGAGGCGATGCGTGCGCTGAGGGAGCGTCTCCTCCCCGACCCCTGAACCCTGCGCCTCGTCGGTTGCGGCCGGAGCCGCCGGCGTCTCGGCCGCCGAGGACAGGAAAGCTGTATCCGGCAGGTCGGGCGAAACGAATGTGCCGACATAAGGCTTGGTCCGGATATAGCCTTCCGCAATCAGCCTTTCATAGGCGAGAACAGCCGTATTGCGCGAAACGCCAAGCTGCGCGCTCAGTTCTCGCGTCGTCGGCAACGGATCGTCGCCGCGAAGCTGGCCGTTCAGGATCATGGTACGGATCTGGTCGAAGATCTGGGTTTGAAGCGTCGATTTTTCTGATTCGTTCAGGATGATCGACAGCTGCACATGGCCGCTTCTGACCACTGGAGATGGACGACCGAGAGTGGCGATGCTCATCATTACGCCTTGTTCTGTCCAAGGTTAACGCATTGCGCGCTGGACTGCCGTGACTGACGAATAAGGCTGCACAACCCAACCGCATAGAGCCACTAAATAGGGTTCCGGTGAGGCCAGCCCGGCAAAGGCCGCGACGAAATCGCGCATTCGGGCCGGTCGGGGGCCAAAATTGTCAACAAAGCTTTAAGTGGCGCCACTAACAGACGCTCCTCTGGCGCTTTGCAAAGCCGCCCTCCTGCGAAAAGCTGACAGTCAGAAGCAAACCGGAAACAAACGCCGGGGAGGAAGTAAAATGTCGCTCGAAAAATCAAAAATCGTGCCGACGGCCTTCTGGGTCGGCTTTCTCGCCCTCGGCTTTGTCACGAGTCTGGGCGGCCCCGCCAAGCACCGCGCCGTTCATGCATCCCGCCCGGCCGCCACCGCCCGCGGGCCCGAGGCCGTCGTGGCGCAGACCGAGAGGCCGGCGCGGCTGGAGGCCAAAGCCGCGGCCCAGGATTGAGTTCGCTGAAAAAGAAAATCATTCGAAAGGAGCCTTCGCCATGAGCGCGCCGGTCGCGTTTCTCATCTTTCTAGTGATGCAGATCGTCAGCTTTCTCACCCTGATGACGGTGACGCAGTTAGACGGCTGGATGTAGGGCGCGCGCGACGGCTTCTTGCCAGCCGGCGGACGCCAACCTATTTTCCCGGAAGAGGCGATTGCCGAGGCGTCGCCGAAAAAAGAGCGGCCCGAGCGCGGATGGAGCGACGGGCCGTTTTGTTGGGAGGGAGGCGACCGATGCCTGACGGATTGCTCAAAGTTGTCTTGATCGGGTCGGTTGGCTTTTTCTTAGGCGCGGCCCTTTTCGGCTGGGTCTACGGCTGAGGCCGCTGACGGTCACCGACCCAGACGCCCGTCGAAAAATCGGGTGATGTCCTCGAAGATTTCCCGCGACTCGGGCATGTCTGGCCCCGCATATTGCGCGTGGCTCATCCCTTCGTAGACATTGAGGTCCGCGACCACGCCGGCGCGCCGCATCTTGCGATGAACGCGGACGGCGTTGGACAGAAACAGATCGCGCGTGCCCGCGGTCAGAATCGTGGGCGGAAAGTTTTTGAAGTCCCCGTACACGGGCGACAGATACGGATGCTTCAGATCGCGCCCATTGGCGTAGAGCTGCGCCGCAGCGGAGAGCCACCCGTCCCACGTGACCAGCGTGTTGTCGACGTATTCGTTGGCGTAATAGCTGTCGCCGACCTTGTTGAGATCAGACCAGGGCGTTGACGCAGCCACCGCCGCCGGCAGGGGCAGCCCCTCGTCCTTGGCGCGCAGAACCATTGCCAGCGCGAGCCCCCCGCCCGCGGACGCTCCGAAGACCGCCATGTTCTGCGGTTTGACCGTCTGGGCAAGAGAGTCCCAGACCGCCAGCACGTCGTCGAGCGCCGCCGGGAAAGGCGCCTCAGGCGGCAAGCGATAATCAACCGAGATCACCCGGTAATGGCCGATCCCAGCCATCATGATCGCTTCAGAGGTCGCCGCTTCGCCGCCGCCCGCGACATATCCGCCGCCATGGATGTGGAGCAGCAGGCGGTTCCGGTTATTTGCCGGCAGATCGGCGGGAGTCACCAAATAGGCTTTCACCCCCGCGATCGTCGTCGGCTCGACCCCCACCTTGAGCGATTTGCGCAAGGCGGCGAGCGTTTTCGACCACTCTGAATCGAATCGCCTGTCGAGCGCCGCCCACTCTTCCTTGGTGCTCGGCGGCGGCGCGAGGACATTGGGCGGGTATGGGGCGCGGATAAGAGCCTGCAATTGCAGGCTCACATCGCCGGGCACGGGAAGAACGCGGGCCGGAACCCTGCGCGGCCCAGGCACGGCGTTATCCGCCGCGGCGGATTGCGGATCGGCGCAGGAGGGACGGATTTTGTCCCATGCTGCAGGCGCGGGCGCGACAAGCGCGCAGGACAGAAGGAAAAGACCGAGTTTTCTCACGCCCCATCCTAACAGCTGGCGTTCACATGCGCAGGCGGCGATGGGCTCAATCTCGCCGATCTGGCCCCGCTCGTGGGGCGGGCCGGCCAAAATCGCGGTTCCGGGAGGCTGCCAGGCTCCTAAACCTTAACGGGCTGTTGACACTTGGTACGCGCAAGGCCCCTCGTTATAGTCAAGTTCAAGCCGCTCGATTCTCTGCCCGTTTCGAGTGGTCAGGTCCGGCGCGTGGGCCCCCCATGCGCCGGGCCGCGCGTCTTTATCCTGCCATACATCTTCACCCTGTCGCAGAGTCGCCTTTTTGCGCCCAGCCCCTTGCCTGGCGCAGAGGCGGCGCGCATCCTGTGCTCGCGGCACGGAGGAAGACGGCGTCATGAATTCAGACCCGAGATTTTGGGCCGTCTTCGCGGCGATCTGGCTCGGCCTCGTGCTGGCTGTGATGAACATCGTCGTGAAGGTCCACATGTTTTTGGACCTGACGAGCGCCGAATAGCCCCGCTCCGCTAGGCGGCGGCTGCGGCGCGGCGGTAGATTGGCTGCCCATCCGGGACGAGGCAGACAATCATGCTTGATGACACGCCGCTTTGGGCCACCTTTCTCTTGAGCGTCGCGCTCTTTGCCGCCATGTCGGAAATCGGCCACAAGCTCGGGCTCGAGAACGGCCGGGAAGCGAATGTCACCACTCTGGAGGCGTCTGTCCTCGGACTTCTGGCGCTGATGCTCAGCTTTACCTTTGCGATGGCCGTGACGCGGTTCGACGAACGCCGCAGCGCCATGCTGAAGGAAGCCAACGCCATCGGAACAGCAGCGCTTCGCGCGCGGCTGCTGCCGGCGCCGCAGGGCGCCGCAAGCCTGGACCTGCTGAAAGACTATGTCGCCATCCGGGTCGAGCTCACGCATTCTCAAGCCGCGCTCGCACCGCTGAGCGCCGCCGTCGCGCGGTCGAATGACCTTCAGGAACGTCTTTGGAGGATTGCGCGGGCCGCAGAGGCGAAGGACAGCGCCATGGTCCCGACTGGTCTTTACATTCAGGCTCTGAATGACGTCATCGACGCCCAGGAAATCCGCCTCACCGCCTTTCGCCACCGTGTCCCGCGCATCGTGATCTTTGCGCTCTATGGCATTGCCGCCGTCGGCATCGGTTTTTCGGGATATTCCAGTGGCCTCGAGCGCAGAAGCTGGCGGCTCCCGGTCTATCTCGTCAATATTCTGGTCGCCTCGGTCATTCTGCTCATTCAGGACATCGACCGGCCGGACTCAGGCTCGGTTCGAGTCAGCGCCGAACCCCTCATGGACACCGCCAATTCCATCGCCGGCTTTTCCGCCGAACGCGTCCAGCGTCCGGCATTGGCGCGATAAGGGCGCCGATGCCGGCAGCGTTCAGTGCGGTCGTCTTTCCGTGAGCGGAGGCGCCTCCCACCCCTGTGAGCGTTCCGACTCATATCGATCGAGCATTCCGTCAAGTTCTTCCAGATGGAGCTTCAACCGGGCGATCGTCACGGCGGTGACGTCCACCCAACCGCGCCCTCGGTCCTCGGCAAGTCTCGCCCTTCCCGCCTCGAGCGAGACGATCTGCTTGCTGGCCCGCTGCCGCTCCTGCCGACACCATTCCACGATTTCGAGCAACGCGCTCATGGCTTCTCTCCAGGTTCGAGCCCGAAAGGAGATAGCGCCGCAATCGCGGAGTTCTAACCCTGCTGCGCCGACTCTCTCCCGAGAGAATCCATCAGGGATCGTTCGATTTTGGCCGCATTGCAGCAAGAAGCCCGCCATGCGTATCGGCTCTAATGGCCCCGTAGCTGGGAAGAGTTCCTTTTCGGAGAGCCATAATGAAGAAACGAGTGATTTTCGCCTGCGCAACCGTATTGGCGGCTGCGGTTGTGCCGGCGAGCGCCGAGTCGGGCGGCAGTAGCGACGGCGGCAAGCGCACGCGAGATTTCGTCGCTCAGGGAACGCCGCCCGGCGATTACAGACTCGAGCATGACAGAGACGACCACAAGAAGCCGCCTCACCCCTGCAAGGGCAGAGACCATCACCATAACGATCACGATGACGATGACTGCGGGAATCCGGCAAGCCGGTGAGCCGGGTCGCGCCCTTTCCGAAAGGAAATGCGCGCGAAGATAAATGACGAACCACACACGGAACGCCCTGGCTGCCGATGGAGCGCCAGGGCGTTTCTTTGTGAAGCCGATCCGCGGCAAAAGGCGTAACGACGCAGCAACCGCGCAGCGTAACCGACCAATCGCCGATCCCGTCGCCGACGGTGCGCTTGCCGATTAAACTTGTGTCGCGCGGAAAGCGTTGTAGCCCGATGGCAGAGGGCTCGACGTGGCCGCGCACAGCGCGCGCGTATGTGCGAGCAAACGCGGGAGCGTGTCGCTCCACGTTCCGATCACGCCGCTACGCGCGCACGCGACGCGCTCGAGCCCGAACACGGTCTGGTTCGTATCCATCTCGGCGATTTCGAGACGCTGGGAGCGCCGCCGTATTCAATCGATACGGTCGCGTAGCCTTTGCCTGTCACCGGATCACGGAACCAGCCAAAGTGGTAAACGTCAGCAACTGACGCTACAGCACGCAGGCGACCATTCGTACAACTCTATCGAGCATACCTCCTTGAAGCCGATGCTTTTCAGAACCGCATGCGACGAACTGCGCGCCGATTGCACAATTGCCTGTTCGACACCCTGTTCCAGGGCAAGCGCCATTCGTTGCAGGGCCAACTCACGGTAAATTCCCCTTTTCCGATACTCCGGCAGCACTCCTGAACCTCGCAACAACAATACTCGGCCATTCTCAACCAGAGCTGAAGCGCCGAATCCAACTGGCGTTTGAGCCGCATCATTGAGACAAGCAACGTACAATTGCCAATCTAAAGCTGGAGGGAGAACCTTGGCGCCCCAGATCCCTTCGACGTCACGAGGATCGATTCCGTAGGACCGCGCGATGATGTCCGTGACATTCTCGATCCTGTCGAGTTCGACTGGTTTGAGAATGATGGAATCGCAAGCGCGTCTATGCTGGATTGTGCAATACATCCCCCCCAGGGAGCAGAAACGGGCAGGTCTCAATCCCTTGGAGAGCAGCTTGGCTCCCAAGCCGGCATTGATCTCTCCGGGTCCAAGCACAAGCGTAAAACCCTTGCCGTTAGCTCTGAAAAACTCGATGACTTCAGCAATTTTGCTGTCAGCATCTACTTTATTTTTCAGTCCCACGCGGTTCAGGTAGGGGGTCGGACGTCCAGAGATCCACCCTCTTACTCCTGAGATGGGCAAGGGGTCGCCGTCTCCTGTCATTCTAGGAAGCAGGAACAGAGATTCCAGAATAACTTGCGGTAAATCTTCTTCAGCAAGTCCCATCCGCTTTTCTCACTTCGCAATATTCTAAAGAGAAATAGACCACGACATAAAGAGCCGCCTAGTCGTCACTTTCCAGGAGTCGTTGGATCTCCTCTGAGACTTTCGCAGCGACCGGCATGGAGATAGGGCCCAGATGGTTCCCTTCGAATCTACGGAGTCGCACATTCCCACATAGCAAACCATGCCAACCAAGCAGATCATGGCTCACTCGCCACGAAGAACTCTCGCCCGCATACAGGAAATCCACCCGGCCGTGATATTTCAAAGGAGAGTAAGTCCTGCTGATAAAGCAGTTCAACTTATCCAACTCTTTCGAAGGACTCATCCACCGGCCGAGAAAAAACTGCTTGATGAGGAAGACCATCCGACTTCTCAACTGCACCTTTTTGCCCTTCAAAGTTGCAGCAATTCCCTTCAGCCAAACGCTCTTATGATACGCTGAGGGCATATAAGTGTCGATCAATATGAGACGCTCCACAGTGTCGCCATCCGCCGCCAGAAGCTGTGCAATGTCGAATGCGACAACACCCCCATTCGAATAGCCGGCCAAAATATAGGGCCCCTGCGGTTGAACGGCCTTGATGGATTTGACGCAATCCAGAGCGATTGCTCTGATACTTGGTTGCCTGTGCGTCGACTCTGGAGGCGCCAATTCATAGACGGGCTGCTCAATATCAAGTTTTGAGGTGAGAAGGTAGAAATAACACCCTCCGAGACCCCACTGATCGTAACCATAGGGAGCAAAGAAAATCGGCCTCCTCGTTCCTGATTTCAGAGGTATAGGCAGAGGGATCGCCGACCTCTTTTGTCCTAGACGCAGAGCCGAGGTCAGACGCCTGATCGTGAGATCAGAAAGAGCGATGTCAGGAAAGCCAATCCCGAACTGCCTTTCAAACTCAGATTTCATCAAACTGAATGAAAACGAGTCGCCGCCCAGATCGAAAAAATTGACGTCAGCGTCTCGAATTGGGTGTTCAATAACCCGCTCCCAAAGGCAAACCACCAATCTTTCAAAAGCATCTGGACTCTGGAAGCTTGTCAATGGACTACTGGAGACAGCGGGGCGTCGCCTGAGTTCTGATCTGTCAATTTTCCCGTTCGCAGTAAGCGGGAGGTCGGAAACTTCGATGAAGGTGTGTGGAATCATTTCTGGAGGCACAAGCTGCCTCAGAAACCGTCGCAAATCGTCCGTTCGAAGGTTGCTTTCCGATTTGCGTCCATAGAACCCGACAATTCGTTTTCCATATATCTCGTGCTCGTGATCAACTACCGCACAGACGCGGACTCCGGGGTGTTCCAAAATGCGATTTTCAATTTCACTCAAATGAAAACGGTAGCCTCTCACTTTCACCTGGTCGTCTCGACGCCCAATGATTTGCAGATCTCCTCCCTGCAACCATTTACCGATGTCTCCTGTCCTGAAAAGGCGCTTACCCTTTTTATCCTGATCGAAATATGTGAAAAACTTTTCGTCGGCGAGCGCTGGATCATCGAGATACCCCTTTGCGATGGAGCCGCCCACGCAAATCTCGCCTTCTTCTCCCATTGGAACGGGACGCATGTTCTCGTCGAGAATGTGGATTTCGGTAAATTCGGACGGCTTCCCAACCGAAATGACTCCCTGCATGTTGGATTTGAGCGTCAACGACGAAATGCTGGGAGCTTCTGTGCAACCATATACTATGGTGAGTTCTGCATTTACCTTCTGAAAGAATGCAGAAACCATGGCGCCGGGAACCGTCTCCCCGGAACATATAACGGAACGGAGAAACTTGCAGGCGCGAAAATTGTCTTGGAGGGTCAATAACTGGAGAAACGTCGGCGTGCTGATCAGATGGGTGATCTCATTTTCGATGAGATATTCCACGAAGCCCCCAGCGTCGCGCTCCATTCCAAGAGGAGCTATGTAAACAGCGCCGCCAGCCAAAATGGGATGAACGATTTCGGCTCTCGTGAAAGTTGTTCCGGAGTCTGTTTTCAACACATATCGATGCTGGCCTGATTGTGGGCGATCCCTCACCGGAATCCTCCCGAATGGAATTGGCACGGCTTTCGGTTTTCCCCGGCTTCCAGAAGTTAAAAACACGCTAGCGACATCGTTTTCGCTCAGTGTCGCACAGGCGGGAGCAGTAAATGAGGACTGGCGTGGAACCGTCTCCCTATCCAATTCATCCAAGCAGATGACTCTGCAACTGACATTGTGCAGTCGGGGTAAGCAGGAACGAGTTGAAAGAATCAGGCGGGGACGTAGCTGCGCAATCGCATCATCGGTTCTTTCGGAAGAATCGTCGAACCGGAGAAATGCGCAAGCTCCTCCCGATTTATATATCCCCATGACGGCGAATATGAGCTCGGGACTCCTTGGCATATACAGCCCTACGACGACGTTTGGCCCGACGCCTTCACCTGCGAGCATTTGGCCAATATCGTGAGCCTCCCGGTCTAACTGACCGTACGTAATTCGACGGTCTCGAAAGACGATCGCTATGGATTCCGGCGCCTGCTCGGCATGTTCTTCAAGAAAGACGTGCGGAAAGTAAGGGCGGCTTTTTTTCTCGATTGGCGGTGAGTGCATATTGGTTACGTGTTCCAGCTATGCGATGAACAAAAAAGAAGATCTGAGCAGTGCAAATGCTTTTACCGCCCATCTATCGGGCGCAGCGGCGGCATCGCGGGCGCGCTGGCGGACGCCGGAGTGCGAGGGCATCCCCCGGTGGCGACACGCTCACGCCTCCCAAACCGGCTCTCGCCGGATCATCGACGACCATCGAGTCTCATGACCGGCGCGCCATCGTTCGCGACGCTGGGGAACGCTACAGGGAGGGCCGGCGCCTCGCAACGCCCATGGCGCCAAGCCGGTGGAAGGCAATAACCACAGCTTGGCCAGAAGGGTCGCGGGCGGCGCATGTAATTGGAGCGGGCGTTTCGCTTTTCTGACGCGTCGCCCTTCCGGCTGGCCAGCTGATTTTTTCGAGGTCTCTGATTTGAATGGTGGGCGCGACAGGGATTGAACCTGTGACCCCTACGATGTCAACGTAGTGCTCTCCCGCTGAGCTACGCGCCCCCTTCCGGGGTTCCGCCTCGGCGGCGGTTCGGGTGGCGTGTGTATAGTGGCGGACGCGCCGGGGCGCAGAGAGAGAGCTACCTTCTAAAGAACACCTGTCTTTCCAGACTGTTACCCTAAGCCATTGCTTAACTCAAACAGCTTTGCTGACGCAAGCCTTACTGTTGCATAGCTAACCGCCACGCAAGCTCTCAAACAGGGTCGCCCTACACGAGCTTTACTGTTTCTTGCTTGCCAAACCCCTTTCGGTGTGACGCCAGTGTGACAAATAGGGATCGGTCAAGGCTACGGTCTGTTTTGCCGCCGAAGCGAGTCGTGGATTTTTCTGCGGACGGTTTTGCCTGATTGTGCGAGCGCAAGCGCCTGCTCGTTTCGCTGTGCGGGTGGGTCGCGCGCATGAGGCCATCGCGATCATGCTCCGGCCCCGCCCCCTATGCGCCCCGGCGCTCTTCGCTTGACGGGCTCGCGAACCTTCGGGACGGGTCGCTTTCCGTTCTATTTTTGCATCATGGTCGAACGCCGCCGCGCGCCCGCCCCTTCTGGGGATAAGGTGTGGATAACTAGCGCGAGGTTGACCATGGGTCTGCTCTTCAAACTCCTGATAGGATGGCTGGTTCTGAAGTTTGTCGGAGGCTTGGTCTTCGACTGAGCAAAAGCCCCACAGGGAGGACAAGTCCAATCTCTGTGGGGCCTCCAAGCGTGTTAATGGGCCGCCCATTTCAAACAGCCGCTCCTGCGAGGGGTCCTTCAACAATCGTCGCTCATGCCCCGCCCCTCGCCCCCATGCGCCCTCGGCGCGCTTCGCTTGAAGGCTAAGGTTTGGTTTTCCTGATACGAGCGAGTCCGTCGCTCATGCCCCGGCGCTCGCCTTCCGGCAGCGCCTGCTCGTTTCGCTATGCGGGCGAGTTTGATCGCGCGTGAGACCGTCGATCATGCCCCCGCCCCTATGCGCTCCGGCGCGATTCGTTTGACGGTTGGGGTTTGGCTTTTGCTGATCGCCGAGCAGGTCATCTTCGCCAAGCCAAGCGACCGTTCCATAATCTATCATCCGTTTGCCGCGCCGCGTGGTTGTGCGCATGCAGCAGGCGCAAGCGATGTAATATTCTTCGCGCTCGATAGCCTTCATACTGTGGCAGAACGAGGAATGTAGGGGCTTTATGCCTTGTCCCAAAACTTGTCTAATTCCTCTTGAAGCCTCTTTCCATGGCTAACATGCATCGTTTGGATTTCTTCGAAAAGGTTCAGCAGATAATGCGCCGCTTGGACATCGTGACCCTCGCGCTCGAGTTCGGCCACCCGCCGTCTTTGCTCTTCAACGATCCTCTTCCCCAGAGTAGCGTGGCGCTCAGTCTCCTCTAGATGCCTTTGGATCATCCCGAATTTTAAAGCCGTCGCCCAAATTTCCCCATCCGGCCCTGCTTGTTCCGCCGACAGTGTGGATGAGGGCGCGCTGGGAGATTGGCGATCCACTTTAGCCCCTTGGGTATAGCCCAACGAAACTTAGTGGACGGAAGGCGTTTGGAAATGCCGCAAACCTCGGCTGGCTGGCGTCGAGAGGCCGATTTCTAGCCGCCAGCCACCGTCACGGCGAGTCCGGCTATCGCCGCGAAGACGACGGAGAAGAGCACGGCGTTTGCGATTGGGGCTCGGATAGACATGAGCCAAATCTGGCGTTGTCGTGAGCTTGCCGCAATCGGCATAAACCGAGCGGTGACTTGTCGCATGGGCTCGGCTAGTTGGGTGATTCGATAAAGCTTACCACCACGAAAAGCTGATCAGCGCATCCGCGACATAAAAGGACACAACGAAAATCAGGATCGCGAGCAGGCTATACACAAAGGCATTGAAGCGCCGCTTTTTTGCAGGAAGGTCGCTCCTTGACGCCGTCTCGATGGAATAAACGTGCAGGAGGGCTGCAAGCGACAGCGCAATTCCGAAGGCAATGATGAGTCCGGGCATTTTTTCAGTCGCCTACCATCGACAGCTTTCAAGCCCTACTCTGTAAGTCTGCCTAAAATCGCACTTCTTAGCAATCGTTGAAACAGTGAAGCCATAGCATGTCGGACCGACCCCGGCTCTCGCATCTGCCCCAAGGCCCGGCGCGGGCGGTGTGGCAGTAGGACCAAGCCACAGAAGATTTTTACTATCGCGTTTATAAAGCGCCCGCCAAGCCGTAACCCTTACAGTAGAAGGGGGAACGTTTACCTAGCGCGGCTCGTTTGAGTGGGACGAGGCGTGTGATGCAGTTCCACCACTTTTCCCTATCGCTCCTGTTTGTCGCGCTACTCGCGATTTCGTTCACTATCGATTGGGTGGCTCGCTGGCTGTATCTGGCAATTGCAGTCATCGAGTAAACGCTACCGGCCCTCTCCCTCTCCCCTGAGACGCGTTAAGAGCACCGGCCAAGCCAAGAACAACCGACACAAGCTGCGCCATGATCTGCCCCTGATCATTCGCGCGCCTGTATCCCGGTCCGCCTATCCCGGCCGCCGCCCCCGGTCGTTCTTGTGCTAACTGACCTTTAACGGATTGAGGCGTCTCTATGTCCCCGCCGTCCATGTTGCCGCAGTTAACGCTTTGGTAAGGGATTGAGCGTCGGATGATCCCTGCAACGTCGGGCACATTCATCTGCCAGTGTCAGCACCACTCGTGAACCGCTTGGCGTTGCACCGACTGCGGCGCTGGCCCACGCGCAGTTTTTCACTCCATCCGCCGAGTCGGCGCTCATCGAACTGGCAGCCCGTAGCCAAAGGTTCGCTGCTAGTTCGACTCGTCTGCTTGCGCAGAAGAGGCTGAGCCTAACGGTCAATAACGCTCACGCAATGGTGGAAAATACGCATTTGCACTGTGGCAGGCGCGGGCTACCGTGGTTGTGTTTTTAAGAGAGAATTTTTAGGGGGCAAAGCGACGGCTCGCCTGTAGGCCGCCTCCGGGCGGGCCGTCTATTTCGGTTGGTTCAGCCTGTGCGAACCGCCGAAGACCCATCTCGATCATCTACGCCGCGACGCCCCTCTCTCGCCGCCAGTTCTTTTAGCAGCACTTGCATTTTGTCGGGCAATGGCTCACGCACAACTTATCCGTAGTGAGATTTAAGCGCGTTGCCAATTTCACGTTCAATGAGCGAAGCGTCTTCGCAAGCGATTGAAGTCATGGTCCCTTTCAACACAAGTTATTTGGAGAGTGATCCAGCGGGGCTTTTGGATTTTTGATTGCGTGCTTGTGAGATGCACGAGCGCCCGACGCATAACGGAACAGGGACACGCATACTCGATTTCTTCACGCTGATCAAGACAGCGAGCCTAAAGGTTGCGAGGCTACCAAACATCCGTTCTACTAATCGCCTTTGTCATCTGGGGTGTTTCTTAACAACCTCCGCGAGGGCCAGTCACATTAGGAAAAGGGCGAATTCGCGCCACGAATAAGTTCCGAGCGGGTTTGAGCAAGAGAAACGAACGAAAGCCGCACCCTCACATGGTCACTGGCAACGCTAGAAATCAAAAACATCCCTCTACCTAAAGACGCTATCACGGAGGCCTTTGGCTCTCCAATCCCCACGCAAACTCTGCCGAACCAAGGAGCGGGTATGATGACGCTCTCAGCCAGCATTAATCGGCACTTCGTCGGTGTTTCGGCCTTATTGGCCCTTCTAGCGATCCTAGCCTATACCGCGAACACAGCAACGCCTCGTCGTGTCGCAAGCCTTCCCGAAGCAGGCTTCGCGATTGCACAGCAAGCGCCAACTGAGACGACGCCATCCAACGACACGAATTTTACACCTCAACTAAGGCAAATCCCGTTAAATGCGTATGGATCGGCGCGCGGTTCAGAAGAGTCGCTTGGCGAAAAGATAAAGAGTGGCATCAGGGCCGTCGTGCCGTCCATGGGTTCGAATTCGGCCCAAACAGACGCTAAAAACTGGAGCGACGAAGAGTGGCAGATTGCTGAGAAGGCTGTAGCCGATAGTCGGTCCAATTCAAACGCGCGGAATAGCACCAACGCAAGCGCGCGTGCGAATTCAAACACAGTCTGGCAGCCGCCGGAAGAAATCACGGGAAGCCAAGCGAACCCGTCGCGCTAAAACCAATGCACGCAAAGGCCATCGCATGACGCTCAAACTAGCCCACCTTCTGGCCAAGGATAGGCGCTTACATTGGGGCCTATAGGGCGGTCTGAGTGACAAGCGGCCCGGCTGGGATTTACGGTCGGGCCGCACTTATAAAAAAATTTTCCGCGCAACTTCTGGCGCTGTCGAATTCAGGAGTCGGGTCTGTCGTTCGACATGTTTCTGACGAGTTCGGCGAGCGCCAGCCGCAGCAAGAGAAGAGCGAAATTGCGAGGCAGCGCCGCAACCTGGCACTTGGTAGAGCAGAAGCGCCCCCGCACGCCCCCGCACGCCCCCGCGTTGGGGCGTGAAGGACTCGCCGCAATGCTCGCACGCGCGATCAGCGCGCGCTTCAAAGCGAGCGTCAAGCGCCGCATACCGATAGCCTCTTCGAGTGGCCGATCATATCAAGTAACAATATTGAGTGGTTTACGGGGATCGTAAACCAACTGCTATCGAATGCTAAGATTAAGGTGAAACGATATTGGCTGATCAATCACGCGTGACTGATCACTTGTTACCGTTACAAGAGAGCCACCCCTCGCGCGCCTTTCGCCGCCTTTACGGGCGACCGTAAGACGCTCCCCGAGTGGCGCGGATTCCGACTTGCGGGCGCAAGTCTAAGCTGCTTGGCTTCCGTCTTTTGCGGAATCCACAAGAGAGCCTCGCCCATCCGCGCGACCGAGCGGCGGCCGAATATGGCCCCCGGCCCGGTGTGAAACACCGCTCTACGGGCTTCCTGTCAGCCCCTCAGTGGGGGCGTGGCGCGGACCACGGCGCGGGCGGCGTGACCGGCCCGTCGAGTCCCTTGCCAAAAGCCCCCGCCTGCCTCTCAGCGCACGGGCTTGGCGGTTTAGCCGCCTAAGAGCCCGCCGAAGTGACCGCGTGCCGTCTAGCTTACCGAGGCGTTTTCGGTAGAAAGTAGTCGGGGGCTGATGTTCCCTGTAGGCTTACAAGCAAGGACATCAGAGGACGACTGCCCCGCTGCGTTAACGCGCAAGGTGTCAAGTTACCGGGAGCTTCCACACCTCCCAACCTCTGTCCGATTTGAGACTGCAAGGATAATGGCACCATGAGAAAACGGTATGCCGTATTTTTGAGTTTAGCGATTCTAGGCACCCCGGATGCAGAAGCCGAAGAGGATTTTAACTCAGGAAACTCCTACCTCGAACCTTGTAGGAAAGCCGCCCTCGCCGAACACATTCGCGCCGACATCTTCGAAGCGATGAAAATCGGCTACTGTATGGGAACAGTCGAGACCATCCTTTCAGTCAGCCCGTCAGTCGGCGTGTGCGCCCCAAAGGGCGCAACTAACAGCCAAGCTATAAGGGTTGTCACGCGTTACTTGGACCAACACCCCGAGAAGACCAACGAGGATTTTAGGTTCCTTACGCGAGACGCTTTGACGGAAGCGTGGCCATGTCGCAACCGGCGGTGAGCCCTTTTTGGCGCAGCTGCCAGTAGCCCCCTCTGTGCAAACCCGCCTTCGCCTCGCGCCGGGTGGGCAGGGCGCGGGAGGCCGCAAAGCAAGCTCTCGGCCTCCAAGTTTTCTCCCACACTCCGGGACCGCGCCTCGCATTCGGATGCGCAAGGCGGCCAGCTTCACATGACGCGCGCCGTGAAGGAATCAACAAACGCGGGCTTACTCCGGCGCGAGGGTCTCGACATAGGCCGCGAGCGCATCGACCGTCGCCGCCATTGTCGCCGCAGCCTGCGTGGTCGGGCGCGGGCCGCCATAGAGCGCGCCGCCCGGCGCTTCGCACGCCTCCGGGCCATCGGCGACGGCCGTAGCGAGGGCGGTTTGCGCCGCCTGTAGATCGGCGACGAGCGCGTCGGCGGTCGGATAGCCGAAGCTGGCCATTTCAGGTTCGCCCTTCGCGGTTGGATTCAAACAACGAAAAATGATTGCCCCCGGCTGCGTGGCACCCACCCTTTATTTCCACCCATTGCGATGTTTGAGTCCTAACAGCTCGGCGCGCGTGCTTTCGATCATGCTGATCGCTTGTTCGCGCGAGAGACGCAGCACTTCCGCGTCCTTGTGTAGTTCCTCGATTTCCGCTCTGAGCGAAGTGACAAGCTTCTTGGCCTCGGCAAGCTCCCTGCGAAGTCCTTCTTCAACTGTCTGATTCTTCATCGCCGCATCCGACTGAGCCCCGCACATTATCTAGCGCGCGGGGCATTCCGCGCGGATTTTATTGTCAGGTATTTGGTTGAAGTTGCCCCTCACGTGAGCAAGACGCCATTATCGCTCCCGCCCCGTTCCACGCCGCGACTTCCTCGGTCCCGTGACCTTGCCGCCATTGCGCCCGGCGCTTTCTGCGAGCTTGCGATCCATTGAGAAGGATCGCGATTCCTTCGGAACGCTCTTCCCGCCCTTGCTGGCGATGGCGGCGCGTCGCTCGGGGCTTATGCACGCAAAGCCGCGTCGCTGTTTTGGTTTCTCCGATTCCATGTCATTCGATCCTAGAAAGCGCCCTCTCGCGGATTCAACAAACGGCAATCGTTGCGGGTTCATCGTCGATTGGCGTTTGTTTTGTGGCGCACAGCATTTCGCGAATATCTTGCGTCACTCGTTTTTCGAATCCTTCGGCAGACTCGCCGGGCCTTCTTCGCCAAGGAACGCCATCATATTCACAGCACGTAAACTGCGAATGGACGAAGCTTCCTTTCAGCACGGCCGAATCCCTTCGTCGGCGAGTTGCCCAAAGAAGAATGGCGTGAGCGGTTTCATTCATTCACCATGGGGCGAGCCCGCGCAAGTGGTGTGTGCGATGCGCGTCCCCCTCGCGCGGGCTCAGACAAGGCGAGGGGAGATAAACCTCGCATTCGAATTGATCGCCGGGGGAGGAGTCGCGATTTCCCCCGGCGCTTTCCGCCATTCGGGGCGATGCAAAGCGCAGGAGTGCCGCGGATGGCGAAAGGGAATTGAAGGAGTCGCGAGACGCAACGCATCCAAGAGCGCCCGCGACTCCCGGCTCGAGCCAAGACCAATGAGGGCGCTGTTGGTTCCCATGGCCGGGCGCGTCCCGCTCGCGGGAAGAAGGGCAAATCGCAAGCGGGGAGCTTGTTCATTATTCGGCCGTCACTTGTTCTAGTGCCGCGTCGGTGGCGGAAGCGTCAGAGCGAACGCGAGGCGGAAACAATTCGGTTTTCGTTTCCTCCCCCAACGTTGCATTCGGATCATGGCGCAACGCGCTCCACCATTGTTGAACGGCGGCGGCGATTGCATCTTTCTTGTGAGGCGTATTGCGCCGGAAGTAACTGCCCATGATATCTTCTGCGGTCGCCTCCGTGACGACTCTTGGCATTGTGATTGTGGACGTAGCGCCAGTTCCCCCATAGTAAGGGCCGTCATGGTGCTGAATCGTCTCGGGATTTCGCCGCACTGGGCGCACGGACATGAAGCCCAATTGCAGGCTCATGTGGCGCACCTCTTGGAGGCGTTCATGGAATTCGACCGCAAGGGTTTCCGCCTCTTGGCAAAAAACAGCCGCCCGTGCTTCGTCCACGCAAAAATCAGCAAGTTCGGCCGCTTTGCGGGCTTCGACCAATTCGGATTGAAGCACGGTGACTGAATCCGTAACCCCAGCAATCTTTAGGTCGAGATTATCGCGGCTTATCTTCGCCGCCGCAAAGCCGCTCGGTTCCTCGGTTAGCAGATGGGCGTTCTCTTCGCTTTCAAGCGCCTGCTTTAAAAGGTCGGCGCGCGCCGTGGCGATTTGCGAATTGAGCGAGTCGAAATCCGCTCGTCTCTCACGCAGCGCCCCCAGCATTTCATTGGCGCGGGCGAGCATGTTTTCGGCGCTGTGCATAGCGGCGAGCGCCTCGGCGTTGGCTTCGATGGCGGCGGCGAGTTGCTGGCGTGGGTTCTGGTTTGTGCCCATGGGGGCGACTCCTGTGGCGGAAGCAATGGTAACAGAACTGTTACCATTGCCCCTCCTTCGTCGATTAGCGATGAATCTGCGCGCTGCGCTCTTTCATGGCGGCGAAGATGCGTTCATTGCGGGCGATAGCGTCGGCGCGATACGCCTTTTCCTTGGCGGCGTTCTCTTTCGCCAGTCGTGCGGCGTCGCCGGTCGGATTCTTGGCGAGTGATTGCGGTTCGAAGCGCCCCGCCGTCCTATTTCCCGGCTCATACGAATGCGCGGCGGCTTTCTCCCATTCCGTGCCGCCCATTTGCTTATAGCTCTCCGCGCCCTCTTCCATGATGCGCGTGCTTTCTTCGCGACGCTGTTCGTTCGTCCACGTCGGGAAATCATGTTCGACCGTCACGCCGTTACCGTCCGTTTCTTTCACGGCGCAATGCTTGCTCCCGCCGTTCAAATCGACGATTTCCATTTTTCCTTCGCGGCCCCACAAGAGCGCAATTCCCCGTTTATCGCCTCGAGTGATTGCATCGTTCACGCGATTGCAGTCACGCGAATATTGACCGCTGGCGCGGAGTTGAGATTCCAGTTCGAGAGAAGCCGCTTGCAAGGCTTCGATATGTTTGAGGGTATTTGACATGGTTGCGGACCTTTCTTGGGATGCTGCGTTTACAGGTTGAGAAACCGGTTGGCAGATTCGCCAATCGACGAAGGTTGCTCTTTGAGCGTCGGGATGGATGCGGCTTCCGCCTGTTCCCTGCGCGCCTTTCGTTCGGCTTCTTCCCGGATTTGACGTTCTTCAAAATGCGTGGGCTTCACGCCCATGGCGCGCAGATATGTGTCGAGCAATACGCCGCCAGCGTCCTCGCGAATGACGGACGCAATGCCAGCAATCACATTGGCGCTGTCGTCGTGGTATGGCCCGTCAGGATGATCAACCCTATCGCGACCGCCGAAGCCCGTGCGCCTTTCGAGGTTCACAAGCTCCTGAATCATCTTCTTATCGTCGGGCAAGTCGATCATGCCGGAGTTAATGACGCCAAGTAGATTGATATAAAGTTGGCTCTTGTTCTCTTTCACTGGCTCATACGTAACGCCGTTTCGGGACCATAGCTCGCGCACAAGGCCGCTCGCAAAGTTGTCGCCGAATACGGTCGTCACGCCGTAGGAATGGGCAAGCTGCCATAGCTCGGCGACAACTGCATCAGGGGAGAACTTTGGCGGTATGTTGCGTAGGCAATCGACGATGCATTTTTCGTCCTGCATATGGCCGATGCAGAAGGCGAAACTATCCGTTCCCGTGCCCGTCGCAGCGTCGGCAAAGGCGGTATATTGGACCCCGATTTCCGGCGGGATTTCCTGCAAGCCGGGACAGACGCAGCGCATGACGTTTTCAAGAGAGACGAATGCTGCCCGATCAGAACGCGCTTCCGCCAGCCACTCGGCGGCGGCTGTAACGGGATCGCGCGCCAGCGCCTTATCTATGACGCTTTGCGGGACGGTTGGATTGAATAGGCGCGTTGCGCCCTTCGCCACGATGATGCGAGGGTCGCCGTCCGGCTTGTAATATTTGGTCAGTGCATCGTATTGAAAGCCCCTGCGGCTGTAGGGGCTTCCGATTGTGAATAACTGACCTTTCGTCGTTACCAATGCGGGGCGAATAGCTTCAACGATTTCAAAGTCGGGATTTGCGCTTTGGTCGTTGCGGAGCATCGCAATTTCGTCGATGCAAGCGAGCACGACCGACATGCCACGAATGGCGCGGAAGTCGGCGCTGTGAACCTCGATTGACGTATTGTTATTCAGAGTCAGGGTTAGGGCAGTCTCGCCCTCGATCATCTTTGCGAGCGTGGGCGACTGGTAGAAGCCTGCGGCGATATAGCGAAAGAGAATCTTCGCTTGTCGTTGGTTCTCCGCGACGATCAGAACGACGCCGCGCTCGCCAACCGTTAAGCAATCGCGATAATCGCATAAGGCGGAAGCCCATATCGCCAGCGCCGCGACGCCCGACGTTTTACCGGAACGCCTGCCGCCAATGATATGGCACTCTTCGGCGCGGGAGGATGGCGCTTCTTCGCGTAGGGTTAGCCGGTTCCAATGTTCGTATTCGGAGTCCGTAAGAGGTTCCCCCTGCGACGCCAATAGAACCGCGCGCATGGCTTCGCGGCTCTCGCCGCCCATAAGCGGGGCGAGCAAATGTTCGCTTTCGAGCGCGACGCGGAGCGGGATCGGCGGTCTCATTCCGCCTCCGCATTGGGCTCAGGAGGGCCGTAGAGCGGCGCGGAGGGGTCCGCCTCTAGGATTGTCGCGGCGCGAGCTTTCGGCGTGTCGGCGAGCCTCCTAGAGGGCGCGGCGTGCTGGGCGACGATATCACTCAGGCTTGGCGTTATGTCTTTTACCGCTCTGTCTAGGCCAATGGTCTCGGCGATGCGCCGGATATGCGAGGACAGGCGGGCGAGCAGGTCAACATCGACCTCGCGTCCGCTGGCGAGGTCCACTTCGAGGCGCTCGGCCTCCACGGTCAATGCCGCGACCCTGCGAATGAGAGACAGGCGGAGTTCGGACAGGGCGTGGACGCCGCCAGCGTCATCGACATAGGCGCAGACAAGATCGCGGTATCGGCGAGCCCATAGGCTTCTTCCGTCGATTTCCCCGACGAAGAGAGCGCGCGCGTTGATGCGGCCGGATACACGCGCGTTCGTGACGCGCGAGCGCCCCTTCTTCTTCAAACTTTCTAATTGTCCAGCTTGCGGCATAGGCAGCTGACTACATGAGAACTATACTATACGCAATGTTATAACGTTACAGATAAAGGCAAGGGGGCGTCCAAGCGTAACGTGCGCCCGATCAGGCCCCGCGCCCTAAGCCGCGCGACCTGACTCCCCTGCCATTTGGTCCCCGCCTTGCGTGGGCCAAGGCAGAGGCTACCGGCTACTGAGGACGGCGGTGGACATAACCTAGGTAAAAGGACCGCATGAACACTTCGCCCAAGTTCACGGGGCAGGCTTGATCGTCTAGGCCATTCCCGCCGTCCTCGTTTGCAAGGAACACGAAGTAGCCGGGGGCCTTCTCACAAGGCGCAAAACAGTCGAACTCATAGGCTTCTTGCATATCCCCATTTATCGAGCGAGCCGCAGCCTTACAGAGTCGCTCTAGCTTATTGCCATTCGGGGGAGCATCGAGGGTCGCCTCAACATCCGCTATATCGCCGCAGATGCGGTCCGTTTGAGCGTCTACGACGATGATACGCATGGTCAACGCGCGCTCGCACAAGACACGGCTTGGAGTTTGCCAAAGGTTAACAGGTGGTTAAAAGTCGTCAATTGTGGTGGTTACGGAGGGCCGAGACCAACCTCCCTCCTTTAGGCGTTCTTGGCTAAGCACACGGTAGACGCTCGCAACCCCAATTCCGAGCTGATCGGCGATGTCCTGCTTTGTTAGGCCCTCGGCGGCGAGGCGGCGAATGTCGGCGGCCTTGGCGCGGGCAGTCGGGGCGCGGCCTTTGTAACGCCCCTCGCCCTTCGCCTTGGCAATTCCTTCGCGCTGGCGTTCGAGCATAATCTCGCGCTCGAACTGCCCGATAGCGCCGACGACTTGGAGCATGAGCCGCCCGGTCGGGGTCGAAGTGTCGATCCCCATGCCGAGAATGCGGAGCGAGACTTTCTTCGCGTTGAGCCGCTCGACAATTTCGAGCAAGTGCCGAACGCTGCGCGCCAGCCGGTCAAGGCGCGTGACGACGATCGTATCGCCCTCGCGGGCGAAGTCGATTGCAGCCTCTAATTGCGGGCGAGCACCGACGCTGCTCGTTTGCTCGGCGAAGAGCTTGTCCGCCCCGGCGACGCGAAGGTCCCGTTCCTGCGCTTCGAGCCCGGCGACTTGTTCCACGGTAGAGGTTCGGGCGTATCCGATCAGCATTGCGTTTCCTATCAATAGGAACATGCACACTGCGATAGTTAGCTATCAAAACTTGAAAATCAATGTGTGTGATAGGTTTTTAGGCGCTCTTGCGCCCCTATCGCATGGGCAAGCTCTATTGAGAGACATGCGGCGCAAAAGAGGCGGCTCGCCGGAGAGCTAGGCCAACGAGCCGCCAACCGAGCGCGGGCAGTCGGCAGACCCGCAACCGCATCGGTTGGCTCTATAGGCGCAAGGCGACACGGCGACATTGCGGCGGCGGGCGAGCGCCCGGCCGGGCGGCGAGCGTGCCCCGAGAAAAAATAGGAAGCGACGGCGTGTGTTTATGCTCGGCAAACCGAGCCCCTACAGCGCCTCGCCGATGCGCCAAACTGGTCGAGAGCTGCTTACCCGCCCCGACCGCTAAAACCGCGCCCACGGGGCACGGGAAAGGCGAGAAATGCCTTGCGCTGGGTCACCCAAAAACTCTCCGAACGTCGGGTTCCCCATGTCCATACAAGCTAGAACTTGAATTTATACAGCACACTGTAACAGCCGCGCCCAAGTAACTCACAAAACCTATGTTTTCTGGGCGTTACAGCAAACGCCGAAAAACGCTTCCAACTTCTTTATGGGAAGTGCATATAGACATACAGGCATAGGCGTAAGCATAAACATATCCATCGTAAATCCCCTATGCCCTCTTATCCATCTATGCTGTAACTGCTGTAACTGCTGTAATAAGGATATAAAAATAAGCGAAAATTGGCGGGCAAATCAGGCGCTTCCGCCAGTCACAGCGCCCCTCTCTCTTTGCTGTTTCGCGGACTTGGCGCTGTAACAGCCAAAATGCCCAGCAGTTCTGGGCGTTTGCGCTTGATACAGCAAATCGCTAGCGCCAAGACAAAGGCCGAAAGGCGAAACACGAGCGCAGCATTTCGCTACCACAAGCGCCGCTATTCTCAACATAAGCTACACTGCTTTTTTTGCGGCTTAGCTTCAAAATATGCTGTTTCCGCCGTCGCGGTCGAGCCTCATGTCTACCCATCAATACCTCCCGGCAGAGCGTCGGAAAGGTAGAAATTCCCTACAGCTTCCGCTGATCGCGGCTTCCAAACGAGAAACTGAGGCTTCACTTGTTCCACGCCTTCATCGTCATATGCCCAGAGTTCCCGCTGATCAGCGCGCCGCCAATATCGTTTGAGCGTGCCGCCACGGGATTGAATGCGGAAGGGTTCGTTCTCCCATCCAAGTCGTCTCAAAAACGGGCCATATTGCTTCCCATAGACGACCTTTCCGAGCCGATCTTTTAGACAATCAAGAATGGATTCCGGCGGCAGGCAGACGCCCTTGACCGATTCAAACGGCGAGAGGCACGCGTCCAGCATTTCCTGCCAAGGTTCCGTCAGCAGGTTGGCGTCCTGTTGCACGTTGAACTCGCCTGCCTGTTCCTCTCGCGTCGGCCAGTAGCGTTCCCCGCTGCGGTAGCGATGATAGGCTTCGGCGAACAACTGCTCGCGATCACGTAGCAGCGCCGGAATATCGAATCCCTCGCTCTCAAAGACCCAATCGCGCCTATTGCCCGTAACGTCGCGCAAAGGCTCGTTGTCATTGGTCGTGGAGAAAAAGCAGCATTGGCGCGGCTGATCGACTTCGCCGCGTCCGAATGGGCGCTGATATTTGTCGATCCGGCGCGTGACGAAAGCGCGGTAATCTTCTAACTCCCCGACCGAAGCGCGTTCCGACAATTCGACAAGCCAGCGGCCCTTTACATGGAGTCCGAGTTTACGAAGCGCGCCAGCCTCATTGCTGATCTTGGGAAGATTATCAGTGAAGTATTTGTCTCCCACAAGGGCGCGCCCGGCCTTGCTCTTTTCAAAACCTTGCAAACCCTTGACCGTCAGCACGTAATCCGCCTGACAACCCGGCTCGCTAACGCGGGCGCACATTTGCATAAGGAACCATGCCCCAATCTTGCGGATATAGGCGCGGTCCCTCTCGGCTTGCTCAGGGTCTTTGGAAACCTTCGCGCCCGCGTAAGTGAAGAGCCAGTCGTCGAGGCGCGCGACGTCATCCCATACGAGCCCCTGCAACCAGTCACGTATGGGATGATAAGCGTCGAGGCGCGCGGCGTCCTCAATCGCCTTGCGCGTATTGCTGTCAGAAATCGTCGATAGGCCCTGCGCGTCCGCCTGCAACCAACGCATTGTCTGGGTAATGTCATTCTCTTCGAGCGTGCGCGGATACTCGCCGTATGCGTCGCAGCCGGGGATATGCCGAGCAACTTCAACCTCTAGCGTCATTTCGTTGAAGCGAAAGACGCCGCGCATGTCCGGCCGATGCGTCAGAAGATAGAAAGCGTTGTAGACGTTGCTGATCGGTCCATTTTTACCGAAAACCATGCCAGCGCCCTCGCCGGGTTCTGGGTCTGGTTTTGGCTTGGGCTTAGGATTTTTCCTGTCATAGGCTTCAAGACGCTTTCTAAGCGTCGTGGCGTCCATATTCCATTGATGCCAGAAGAATTTCCTCTCCTTCGGATCGCCACGGTAATTGTCGGACGACTTCGAGAATAGCTCGATAGCTTGATCTTTGAGCGCCGCATATTCCGGGCTCAATTTGTCGAAGCTCTCTGTCTCACGATGCAGTTTCTCGATCCGCTCGCGGATCATCTGATCGTCGAGTGTGTCCTTGTATCCATGCTCACGCGCAGTCGTGAGGATATATCCAACCGTGGTCGGTCCATGTGCGCCGCCACGCGTCGCGTCGAAGCTATCCCATTTGGCTTCGAGAGCGGCGGGGTCGTAATTATCGGCGGTCTGAGACCATTCGTCCCAAAGCTCCAATCCAAGGTCGGTCGGCTCTTCGGCGTTCTCCAGCGCCCAATGCAGCGCCATACCGACTTTGAGCCATGTTTCGTAAACGTCGGCGTCGGGAACGAACGTCAGCGCCTCTTGGAGCTTGCGCCAATCGTCAGAGCAAATGACGGTCTCACGGTCGGGACGCGGCTTTGACGGCTTTGCGAGAGCTTCGAACCATTCGACCGGCGGCGGCGTGACGAACTCAGCACCATCGAGTCTGACGATGCGCCCGCCCGGAAGCGGATCATGCCTCGCGTCCTCAAAGACCGGCGCAGCCGTATAGACGACCGCCTGTGGCTGATAGATCGAAAGATCGACCGGAGCCTTCACATTGGCCAGCCACGCTTTTATCTCAGTAGAGGTTAAGGCGCGATCCATCAGGAAGAACATGCGGAAGCGCAGTTTTGGCTTGATGCAGTGGCCGCTCGTCGCCTGCGCGATGCAGGCGGCGTTACGCAGGGCGCTTGGCAATTGGGCACGGATATGCGCCGCCGCCGCGTTCAAATCCTTAGGATCGGCCCCATCGGGGCAATCAAGCGAGTCCACGTCGAGCGGCAATAGACGCCGGGGAACGTCGCGCAGCGTTGGCGGATGAACCTCGCCAGTCTTCTTATCCTTGTGTTCTAGTTTGATGCGCCGCATTTTGCTGCGGTCGGTTCCCTCGGCGACAGCGCCAGCGACGAAGCAGCATCGCGGCTCTTTGTCGAGCAGGCGCAATTCAGCTTCGAGCGCGTCGAGGGAGACAACGTCGATGGTCCGCGCGGAGTAAAGGAACGCGCCGGGCCTGTTGCCCTTGCCGCCGTAGCTGATCCACTGGCGATCTTTGGTGAATTCCTTGGTTAGAAGCGCCGCCGCCGGAAGGACCGCGCGCAGCACTGTGTAAGAGTGTGGATGTTCGGTCGGAAGGATAGGATGCGGCTTGCCGTTGACGCCAGCGGTTTGCCCGGCGGGGTCGGGACGCGGCTCTTGTGCTTGCTCTCCGCCAACCGCGCCGACCCCGTCGCATGTGTAAGGTCGCGGCGGAACCGCCTTCGCAAACTCCCACGCTTCCCGCCCAACGAACCGGAGAATGACAGCGCCGCCCTCTTGGGGCGCGCCTTTCACGGCTGCCAAACGGTCCTGAAAAAATGAGGGACGCAAATGCGCTGTAGCGCCTCTATCGAGGGTCGCGCGCATGTTGCTTTTTCGAGGGGAAAACCTAATATCCATCGGTCATAATCCTCTACATCGCTACCGAAGGCGTCTGGCTTCCGACCGGACGCCTTCATTCGTTTGTGGGAGAGCGTCGGCCGCCGCAGGGTCCGCCGACGCCCGGTGCGCTTATTACGCCGTCGCGGCGATCGGCTCGCGCACGACAGCGGCGAGCTCGGCCCGATGCTCGGGGCTTCCGAGCACGAGTTTCGCCATGGCCGCGATCAAGTCATTCCGACATAGATCAAGCTCTTGCGCCGCCGCGTCGATACGGTCGGCGTCGGCTGGGAGAAGACGGGTCGAAAACGTGATCCGCGCTGGCGCTCGGCGGCGCATCCTCTTGGGCGTTTGCATGGAGCGTGGACTCCCTGCGGGGTTATACCTACCCGCCAATAGTTCGCGCAGGGTCGCGTCTTCGACAAGCGCAAAAGAACCGCTCAGTATAATAAAATTCAGTTAAGCCAAAGGTATAAAGCCATTATGCTTCTGTTAAACGCCGTTAATTGCTTAATTAATTACTCTATTGCATTTAAAACAATGAGTTTTCGCTTAAATTCGATGCGATTGCGTTTGTTACGAATGACTCGATCTCTAACTTCTATTCGTGAATTCGTTCGATCGATCGCCGCATGCGAACTACAAGAGAGCGAATAGACAAAAGAAAAAAGCCACGCATCCTTCGATACGTGGCTTGTGATGCTGGAGTTCGTTTAATGAAGTAGCGAGTTCGTGAAGTTTGCTACCGCATTTCGCGGTTTCCGTTAGAGCAGCCGCAACTTCTTCGCAACATCAGCTGATCGCAAATGAGTGTAGCGGAATAGCATCCTCGGGTCGCGATGGCCGCTGATAAGGCCCACCTCTGGGACCGACAGCCCCTGCTCGAAAAAGCGGCTGATGGCTTCATGCCTAAGGTCGTGGAAACGAAGGTCCATGACCCCTGCCCTCCTCTTGACGCGTTCCCAAGCCAACCTCAGGCTGTTCGCTGAGATTGGGAAGATGATGTCTCCTTCCCCTCGCTGGAATTCCAACAGCACAGAAAGAGCCTGTGGAGACAGAGGCACGGAACGAGGATGGCCGTTCTTCGTCATCGGAAGAAACGCAATCCCCGCCTCAATGTCTACGTTGGCCCACGTCAGCGACAGGACTTCGCCGCGTCGCATCCCCGTGGCGAGCGCAAACAGAAAGGCGGGCTTTACCCACGGATTGCGACACTTGCCCAAGGCAGTGCGCAAGGCGGCAAGCTCGTCATCGTTGAGCCTACGCTGTCTTGGTGCTCCCGGAGAAGGCTTCTTTATCGGTGTGGGCGCGATGGAGTGACCCCATTCTTCGCGGGCAACTTTCAACGCGTGTTGAACTATGCCAAGCTCACGGTTGACGGTCCCGGACGATACGACCCGCAGCCGGTCGTCCCGGTAGCGAGCCAAGGCGACTGAGGTAAACTCTGACAGCGGAGTGTCGGCGATTTCGTGCCTCAGAACGGCCCTTAGGTGGAAGTCTTCTATAGGCCCCGCCGAGCGTTTGGCGGGCAACACGTCCCGCTGGTAGCGGCCAAGAACATCACTGAGGGTAGGAATGATAGTCCCTGAGGCCACCTTAGCGTTGCCTGAGCTTATCAGTTCGCCCCGGTCAATGCTTAACTCCCGCTCTCTGGCCCACCTGAGCGCATCCTCTTTTAGGTGGAATGTCTTGGAGAGGTTGTGTCCTTCGCGCCTTACCTGAACCTGCCATTTTGACCCGCGTTTACGCAAAGTCGCCATCTGTCGCTCCGTCGTTGTGACAAGGGCGTGACAGACTGAAAAGATGGAGGTGTTCTTGCTTCGGTGGCGACTAAGAAACTTTTTCTCGATCAACCACTTAGATGGTGGGCGCGACAGGGATTGAACCTGTGACCCCTACGATGTCAACGTAGTGCTCTCCCGCTGAGCTACGCGCCCCCTTCCGGGGTTCCGCCTCGGCGGCGGTTCGGGTGGCGTGTGTATAGTGGCGGACGCGCCGGGGCGCAAGCGCCTTTGTGACCAAAAAATCATTCGCGCGCCCGAGAGCCGGAAAACCGGCCTTCTCTGCGCCCGCGCCGCGGCGAGATCGGGGAATAGTGAAGAGCCTTTGGCGCCGCGACGAAAGATTTGTGACAGGCGCGACGATTCGTGCCTTGCAGGCGGCTGAGGATGTGTCATGCTTGGCCGTGCCGCTCCTCGCAGGAGGGGGGTAACAAAGGAGGTTCCGCATGTCCTTGCAGGGTCATATCGTCGAACTCCAACGCCGCCACGAGGCGCTCGAGAAGGAAATCGAAAAAGAGCAGCTCCATCCCAACGCCGACGACACAAAGATCATCGAGCTCAAGCGGAAAAAGCTGCAAATCAAGGACGAACTGGCCAAGTTGGCGATAAGCGAAACGCGCCATTAAGCGGCGTTCCTGGTCATCGGGGCTTTCAAGACAAGACGTCTCGATATAGGCGGAGGGTTCTCCGCCTTATTTTTTTGGCGCGCTCCCCGCCTCAGCCGGCGGAAGCCCGTAGCGAGACTGCTTGATGCCGCTTACCGAAAGCTACTGCCCCGAAACCCTGCACGAGAGCCTGGGCGACCCCTTCTTCGACCGGGTCGAAGCCGCCCCCTTCCCCCAGACCATCCTGCGCTACCGGAACCAGCGCTGGGCGGCGCGCGTCGGTCTCGACGGATTGACCGACGCGGAATGGATCGCTCATTTTGGACGCTTCGAGCCGCTGCCGGGCAGCCTCCCGCAGCCGCTCGCCCTGCGCTACCACGGCCATCAGTTCCGCGTTTACAATCCAGAACTGGGCGACGGCCGGGGATTTCTCTTCGCTCAGCTGCGCGACAGGCTGGACGGACGGCTGCTCGATCTTGGCACCAAGGGTAGCGGCCAGACTCCCTGGTCGCGGCGCGGGGACGGGCGCCTCACGCTCAAAGGCGGCGTGCGGGAAATACTGGCGACGGAAATGCTGGAGGCGCTCGGGGTCGACACCTCCAAGACCTTCAGCCTGATCGAAACCGGCGAGGCGCTGATTCGCGGCGACGAGCCCTCTCCCACGCGCTCGAGCGTCCTCGTGCGGCTCTCGCATTCGCATATTCGCATCGGCACGTTCCAGCGCCTCGCCTTCCATGACGACAAGCCGGCGATCGAGCGGCTGCTGGAATATGTCTGCCGCCATTACTTCCCGGCGCTCGCTGCGCTCCCGCCAGCGGACAAGGCGCGCGCCTTCCTCGATGAAGTCGCGGCGCGCGTGGCTCGGCTCGGAGCCGGCTATATGGCGGCCGGCTTCGTCCACGGCGTGCTGAACTCCGACAACATCAACATCACCGGGGAGAGCTTCGACTATGGCCCCTGGCGCTTCGCCCCGACCTATGATCCGCACTTCACCGCAGCATATTTCGACGAGGTCGGGCTCTATTCCTTCGGCCGCCAGCCGAGCGCGCTGGCGTGGAATCTGGCGCGACTCGCGGAATGCCTGCTGCACCTTACCGGCCTGGAGGCCGCGCAGGAGATACTCGACGGCTTCGCTCTCGCGATACAAAAGGCGTTCCGCGACGCCCTGCTCCGCCGCCTGGCTTTGACCCCGGCCGGAGAGGACGCCGATGCGCGCCTCTCCAAGGCGTTCACGGATTTCCTTCTGGCGTCGCGCGCGCCTTTCGAGCAGGCGTTCTTCGACTGGCGCGGCGGGCTGGCCAGCGCCGCGCGCGCCAAGGCCAGCCCCGCGGCCGACTTTTATGAGGCGCCGGAATTCGGCCCGGTGCGTGACGCCCTCGCCGAGCACGAGACAGCGGCCGACGCGCGGCTGGATCACCCCTATTTCCGCCGCCCGGCGCCCTGCACCATGCTCATCGACGAGGTCGAAGCCATCTGGAGCCCGATCGCGGAGGCGAACGACTGGTCGGCGCTCGAGCGAAAGCTTTCGGAGATTGCAGACATGCGCGAAGCCTACGGCTTCGCCTCGACCTGAGGCGCTTTCTGCTTGAATGAGCCGTCACGCCCGCGCGATAATCCTTGCACCGATTCTCTACGCCTTGGGGCGGTGTTGCGGCATGAATGACAATCCCAGGGAAGCCGATCAGGACGCCATCCGCGCCGAGATGGAGCGTCTGAGGCTGGAGCATCACGATCTCGAGGCCGCGATCGACGCGCTGATTACCGTCGGCGCGCCGGATCAGCTGCAAATCCAGCGGCTCAAGAAGCGCAAGCTGGCGCTGCGTGATCGCATCGTCTTCCTCGAGGACCAGATTACCCCCGACATCATCGCCTGAAGGTCGACGCGCGCGCGCGCCGGCCGAGCAGCGGAAGGAGTTCTCGGCCCACAGGGGCCTGCCGTCGCCGCGGCGCGGCGCTGGCAGCCAGGAAGATTTACCCCTTACCTGACTGATCCCCGGCGGGCATGAAGCCCAACGCGCGCATCAGCAGCGGCATGGTCAGCCCCTGCACGACGATCGAGAAGGCCACCACCGCAAAGGTCGAGACAACGATCACGTCGCGCTGGGGCAGCGTCTCGGGCAACGACAGCGCCAGCGCCAGGCCGAGCGCGCCGCGCAGCCCGCCCCACCACAGCACATGCTGCTCGCCGAGGCTGATCCGCCAGCGCGTGGGCAGGAACAGCGCGCTCAGAGGATAGACGGTGAGCGCGCGGGCGGCGAGCACGATGGCGATCACCGGGAGGATGAGCGACGCGCCGTAATTCTGGAAGGGGGTCGAGGCGACGTCGACCCCGATCATCAGGAAGACCATGGAGTTGGCGAGGAAGGCCGCGAACTCCCAGAAGCCGTGGACGAATTCGCGACCCTTGTAGGAGAGATAGCTGCGGCTGTCCTCCCGCAGCAGGCCGAGATTGCCCATCATCAGTCCGGCCGTCACAGTGGCGAGCACGCCCGAGACATGGAACTGCTCGGCGAGGAAAAACGAGCCGAAAGCGGCGATGGTCGTGAGCGCGGCCTCGATCATATGCTCGGCGGTTCCCATGGCGATCACGATCGCGCCGCCCCCGGTGAGCGCGCCGACGGCGACGCCGCCGAAGACGATGCGTCCCAGCGTGAGGGCGATCTCGCCGGCGCCCTCGCCGGCGTCGCGGCCCTCGGCCCAGGCGAGCGCCATCACGAAGAGCACCGCCGCCGCGCCGTCATTGAGCAGGCTCTCGCTCTCGACGAGGAGCCGCAGACGCCCCTTTACGCCATTGTCCTTGAACATGGCGATGATGGCGACGGGATCCGTAGCAGCGATCAGCGCGCCGAAGACAAGGGCCGAGGGCATGGACCAATGCAGGACCTCGACGCAGGCCCAGGCCACGGCGGCGGCCGAAATCAGCGTGCCGAGGCCGGCAAGCGTCAGCAGCGGAACGGAGTCGCGCAGCAACTCCCGCCAGGATAGCGACAGCGCCGCCTCGAAGAGCAGCGGCGGCAGGATGAGATCGAAAATGAACTCATGCGTGAGATGCGGTCCGAAATCGGGCTTCGACAGCGTCACGATGGCGCCGACGACGACGAGGCCCACCGTATAGGGAAGCCTCGCGCGCCGCGCGGCGATGGCGACGATCATCGCCACCGCCAGCGTGGCGACGGCTTGGGTCAATTGCGCGTCCATAGGCCCATGAAATCTGCTGAAGACGGAGCCTTTCTAGCGCGAGCCGGACGACGTCGCGATGAAAATCGTCGAACGCCAAGAAGGATTCAAAGGTTTACTAACGCCCCTGTCGAGGCGCGCGAATGTCGCTTGCCACCTGTCTCCTGATCATGCTCGGCGGCGCCGCCGGCACATTGGCGCGCTACGCGCTTTCGCTGTGGAAGCTGCCAGCGAGCGAGACGCTTCCACTGGGCACGATGCTCGTCAATGTGACGGGCTCTTTCGTCATGGGCTTCTTTGGAACCCTCACCCTGTCGGAGGGGCGCTTTCCCGTTTCCGAGGACGTCCGCCTCTTCGTCATGATCGGCCTGTGCGGCGGGTTCACCACCTTCTCCTCCTTCAGTCTGCAAACGCTGGATTTCCTGCGCAGCGGGGCCGTCATTCGGGCAGGATCAATATCGTCGCTTCCGTCGCGCTCTGCGTGGCCGCCGTCGCGGCCGGGCATTACGTCGCCGCCCGCTTCAATGGCGGGGCCGTGAAGATCGCGCAGCTTCCCATCGAGGAGGAGGGGTAGGCCAAGGCGGTCCAAAAGGCTTCCAGGCGCGGCTTGCGTCCGGGCGGCCCTTCGTCTATGCGGCTTGGCTTCCCGCGCTCGAGCCGATGGACATCAAGTGGCGAAGCCGAAAATCCCCGTCGCGGTCATCATGGGGTCGCAGTCCGACTGGGCGACCATGCGTCACGCCGTCGAAACGCTGGCTGCGCTCGAGGTCGCCTGCGCGGCGCGGATCGTCTCCGCCCATCGCACGCCGGACCGTCTCGTCGCCTTCGCCACGGGGGCCGAGGCCGAGGGCTTCGACGTGATCATCGCGGGCGCTGGCGGGGCGGCGCATCTGCCGGGCATGACGGCCTCAATGACCAATCTGCCCGTGCTCGGCGTGCCGATCGAATCGGCGGCCCTGAAAGGCATGGACTCGCTTTTGTCCATCGTGCAGATGCCGGGCGGCGTTCCCGTCGGCACGCTCGCCATCGGCAAGGCGGGGGCCATCAATGCGGCGATCCTGGCCGCGAGCATACTCGCGCGCTCGGACAAGGCGCTCGCGGCGCGGCTCGCCGCCTTCCGCCGGAAACAGACGGAGAGCGTGGCGGAGACGCCGCGCGACGAGGCGTAACCATGCTCAAACCTGGCGCAACCATCGGCATTCTCGGCGGCGGACAGCTCGCGCGCATGCTGGCGCTCGCCGGCGCGCGGCTGGGGCTGAAATCGCATGTCTTCTCTCCCGTCCCCGACGATCCGGCCTTCGACGTTTGCGCCGCGCATACGAAAGCCGACTTTCTCGACGAAGGGGCGCTCGCCGCCTTCGCGGACTCTGTCGACGTCGTCACCTACGAATTCGAGAACGTCCCCGCGCGCACGGCGGAAGTGCTCGAGGCGCATTGCCCCGTCCGGCCCAATCCGAAGGTTTTGGCGCTCACGCAGGACCGGCTGGTCGAGAAGCAGTTCGTGCGCGGCCTCGGGATCGCGACGGCCGATTTCGCCGATGTGACGGACGCCGGGAGCCTCACGGCCGCCGTCGCCCGCCTCGGGCGTCCGTCGATCCTGAAGACACGCCGTTTCGGCTATGACGGCAAGGGCCAGACGCAGATACGCGAAGGCGTCGATCTCGCGCAGGCCTTCGCGGGGCTTGGCGGCGCGGCCTGCATTCTCGAAGGATTCGTGCCCTTCTCCAAGGAAGTCTCGGTCGTTGCCGCGCGCGGCCTCGACGGCGAATTCCGCGCCTATGACATCTGCGAGAACGTCCACGAGCATCATATTCTCGCGCAGACAACCGCGCCCGCGGCCATCAGCGAGACGACGGCGCGCGCCGCCATGGACATGGCCCGCGCCATCGCGGAAGCGGCGGACTATGTCGGCGTCATCGCCGTCGAGATGTTCGTCGTCTCGGAGGGGTCGGGCGAGCGGCTCGTCGTCAACGAAATTGCGCCGCGCGTTCACAATTCCGGCCACTGGACGCTCGACGGCGCCGTCACCTCGCAATTCGAGCAGCACATGCGCGCGGTCGCAGGCATGCCGCTCGGCGCGCCGATGCGCCACGGCCGGCAGGTCGTCATGCGCAACCTCATCGGCGCCGAGGCCGACAAATGGGCCGAGATTCTCGCGCAGGACGGCGCCTGCCTGCATCTCTACGGCAAGAAGGACTCGCGCCCCGGCCGCAAGATGGGCCATGTCACGCGGGTGGTCGCTTAGAGCCTTTTCCGATCCGATGGAATCGGATCGAGGCTCCAGCTTATTGTTCCGTCGCGCGTTCTACTGCCGAACCGGTTCCCATCCCGGCGGAAAGCGCGCTTAGCGTCCGTCGGAAGACTTACGGCGAAGCCAGCCAGTCGCGCGCACCCTGGAGTATTGTGGTGACCGCGGGATGATCGATCTTCCGCCGAAGCGTGATTGCGTAGAAGCTTTCCGTAACCCCTTCCAGTTCGCCGATATTCACGACGCCATATTGACGCTCGATGGCCTCAGCGACGGCGACGGGCGCGACGAAGAGCCCGGCGCCTGCGGCGGCGAATGTCTTCAACAGCGCGCTGTCCTCGATTTCGGCGCGAACCGCGGGAGAAATGCGCTTCTGCTCGAACCATAGGTCGAGCGACCGGCGCAGCGCCGTCGCCGGAGTCGGAAACAGGAGCGGCGCGCCCTCGAGCGAGTTGGGGAAGTTCTCCACAAACTGGCCCGCGAGTCCCGGCGCGGCGAAGACAGCGACCCCACATTGCCCGAGCAGGTGGTTATAGACGCGGCCGCCAACGGCTGTCGTCGCCGGCGTATCCGCGATCACGATATCGACGCCGTGCAGCGTCAGTTCGGCAAGGAGCCGCTCGACCTTGTCCTCGTGGCAGACCACCTGCGTCTGCTGCTCGTGGTTCAGCGCCGGCTCGATCAGACGATAGACGATGAGTTTGGGCAGCGCATCCGCGACGCCGACGCTCAGGCGCAGGCCCATGGGGCCGACGCGGCCCTTCAGCGTATTGGTGAGTTCGCGTCCAAGCGCGAAAATCTCATCAGCATAATGATAAACAGTCCGGCCTTTCTCGGTGAGCATCAGCCTGCGGCCCTCCTTGCGCAAGAGTTGCGCGCCGATCGCGTCCTCGAAGACCGCCAGTTGGCCGCTGATCGTCGGTTGCGCGAGACGCAGCTTCTCGCTGGCGCGCGTCACGCTGCCTTCGCGCGCCACGTTCCAGAAGTAGAAGAGATGCTGGTAGTTCAGCCGGTCCATCGCAAGGCCATCGGAAATATCTATGGTTCGAACAGAAATATTCTATTTTGGGAATAGCGCAACGGCTCCGTTGCAGAATCGGGCCGCGCCGCAGTCCGGCGAGGGCCAGGAGAAAGGGCGGGCGACCAAAAGTCTAGCGGAAGCCGCCTGCTCCGGTCGGGTGAGAGTAACGGAGCTGCGTGGTTATCGAGCCCTTGTGCTTGGCTATTTCGCTCAACCACGCCCGCGCTCTGGCTCCATCGGAAGCTCAATTTTTACAGTTTTATGGATAATTTTCATGGAAAAACCGATGGATATTATTTGCTCTTACTATTTTTCATCTGCTCTACTTCCCTCTAAGTTGGCTTCAGTCGTTCTGGCGCATGCGTCGAGCGGCACGGCATAACCTGGAAGACGCATGGGCCTGACGCCAATACTCGCCATCGACCCTGAAAACCATTGCAAGGTTCGCCTGAAATCGGGGGAGCCTGGGTTGCTTCACGGTCATTGCACGGCGGCGCGACCGGCCGCGAGCATTGCCGCACAACGGGGTTAAGCTTATGCTTTCGGTCGACGCCGCCTCGCCCCTTCCCGCAAGGGGCTGCGCACAATCCGCCATCGGGCGCTCGCCTGCCCTCTCCTTCGCCGCTTCGGCCTTTACCGGGCTCGAGGACCGCAACGCGCAATGACGGCCTCATTCGACAGGCTGACCGGCGGCAGGCTTCTGCTGCTACTGGTCGCGCTCGGCGTGGGATATGTCGACGTTCTCTCCAACGTGTCCGGCCACAGCGTGCTCACGCCCTATTCGGCCGGTTCGCTCGAGGGCGTGACGCCGAGTTTCGCCGCCTGGGGAACGACGTTCTATCTCATCGGCGTGGCGCTCGGCGTGCCGCTGGCGCGCATTCTCACAGGCCGATACGGCGATTATCGCGTTCTGACGCTCGGCTACCTGGGCTATGCGATCGCCTCGATCATCTGCGTCTCGAGCGCCTCGGTGTTCATGTATGCGCCGACGCGTTTCGTCTTTGGCGTGTTCGGTGGTTTTCTGGCTGTGGTCAGTCAGGCGGCGGCGCTCGGCGAACTGCCGGAGAAGCAATATCGGATCGGCCTCGGCTACTGGGCGGCGCTCGGCATTCTTCCCTATACGCTCGCCGTCTTCCTCGGCGGCTTCTGGGCCGAATATTTTTCCTGGCGGTGGCTCTTTTACGCCAACGCCACGCTTGGCTTTCTGATCGCGGCGGCGGTCGGCGCGCTGCTCTATGGACGCAGTTACGAGCGCAAGATCGTCCGCTTCGACGCGGTCGGCTTCGCGCTGCTCGCCGTCATACTGATCGGCGTGCAAATGATCTTCAGCCTTGGAAACGACTTCGACTGGCTGGACTCCTCGCTTCTGTCGGCGGATTACATCGTCGTCGTTCTTGCGATCCCCGCCTTCGTCATCTGGGAATGGGGCGAGCGCAATCCGATCGTGGATGTGCGCCTGTTCGCGCGGTCGAGTTACGCCCTGGGCGTCGCGTGCGGCTTCTTCGGCTTTCTCACCATTCAGGGGCTGATGTCGCTCCTCTCCGTGCAGATGCAGCTCCTGCTCGGCTACACCTCGTCGATCGCCGGCCATGTCTATCTGGCCATGATGATCGCCGGCCTGCCGCTGGCGTCGGTCATGTACGAAATATCGAAGAAAATCGACGTGCGGCTCGTCATCTGTCTGATGTGCATATGTTCGTCGGTCGTGCTGACCTGGCTCGGCCTCTTCGACAAGCACGCCTCTTTCGACGCGCTGGTCATCCCGGTCATTTTCCTGGGCTTCTGCGTCGCGGCGCTCTCGGCGCCGACCTCGACGCTCGCGACCTACGGCCTCAGCGGTAAGACGTACAAGCGCGCGGCCGAGGAATTCCTGCTGTTTCGTCTCGTCGGCGGCGCCATTGGCATCGCCTTTCAAAGCGTCATTTATTTCCGCCGCACGCCATGGCATCAACTCAATTTGTCTGAATATCTCGGCGGACGGCGCTACGCCTCTCTGGACACGCTCTCCGCGCTGACCCAACAATTGCAGGGGCTGGGCCTGTCCGAATCGGTCGCGCGCCGGCACATTGCGAGGCTGATCCGTCAGCAGGCCGGCATTCTCGCCCTCAACGACGCCTTCCTTCTCGGCGCCTGTATCATGTTCCTGCTGGGCGTCCTCGTCTGGTTCGCCCGACTCAAAAAGGAGCCATCCGCTTATGGCGCGCAGGCGACAGCTACGGCGAAGATCGAGAGCAAAGCAGCCGTGACGGCGGACCACTGATGCGCAAGCGCACGAGACACCACACACCACGCGGCCCGCTCGCGAGGCGCAGAAGCCTTGGCGCGGCGGCCCCCCTTGCGCTGCTGCTGTCGGGCTGCGTGCCGACAGCCCAGCAGCAGCGCGCCGACTTCATGGAGCCGCCGCCGATGAGCCGCACCATCGCGGCCTCGGGCGTAAAAAGCGTGAGCGCCAAAGGGTGGCCCAGCCAACAATGGTGGAAAGCCTTCCGTAGTCCGGAACTCGACCGGATCATGGAAAAGTCGCTAATCGACAACCAGAACCTGCGCAAGGCCGCCGACACGCTGAAAGAAGCCGAGTCCGCCGTAGACATCGCAAGCTCGCGTCTGACGCCCTATGTTGAGACCGATCTCTCCTACAAGCAAAATCGTTACGCCGAGCGCGGCGTCGCGGCGGGCCTCAATCCCAAGGTGGGCGGCCTCGAGAAATCCGCGGCCTTCCTCAACCCGATCTCGGCCAAATGGGAGCTGGACTTCTGGGGCCGCAACCGCGCCTTGCTCGACGCCGCCATCGGCGACGCGCTGGCCCAGGCCGGCGAACTCGAACAGACCAGGCTGCTGCTGACGACGAGCGTCGCGCGCGCCTATCTTCGCGGTTATGTGCTCGCGGAACAATTGAAGCTCGCAAAGGAGCTCACGAGCCTGCGGCGGGAACTGCGGCAGCTTTTCGAAACCCGCTATGCGACCGGCATCGAGCCGCTCGACTTCGTGCAGATTGCGCGTAGCAACGAGGAGGCCGCCGTGCGGCGCGAGGCGTCGCTGGTCGCTGCGCTTTCAATTCAGGAGAACGCCCTCGCCCGGCTGATGGGCGAAGGCCCCGACGTGGCGCGTGGCCTCTTCGAGGGCAAGAAGCAGGTTGCCCCCGTGCAGCCCGGCCTGCCCCAGCGCCTGCCGATCGAGCTTCTGGCGCATCGCCCGGATCTGATGGCGGCGCTGCGGCGCGCGGAAGCCTGGGCGGATCGCATCCACGCCGCCAAGGCGCTGTTTCTGCCCTCGATGGACATTTCCGTTTCGGCGGGCCTCGAGGCGTCCGTCACCTCGAGCCAATTCGCAAAGCTCGGCGGCTATCTGTTCAATCCGGGAGCCATGGTGTACAGCGTCACGCCCGGTCTGCACTTGCCGATCTTCCAGGGCGGCAAGCTCACGGGCAACCTCGAGATGCAGCGCGCCGATTACGATCAGGCGGTGGACACGTACAACGAGACGCTGCTGACGGCCGCGCAGCAGGTCGCCGACGCGCTCGCCAATCTCAAGAGATTCAAATCCGAATATGAATCGCAGTCGCGCTTCGTGCAGGCGCGGCGCGCCGAGGCCGATCTCGCGCGCATTCGCCTGAGCAACGGACTGCGCGACCGGCGCGAATATGTTCAGGAATACGCCGACATGCTCGACGCTCTCTATATCCAGCGCGGTCTGGAGGGAGACAAGCTCGTCGCCGCCGTGGATCTTTTCCAGGCGCTCGGCGGCGGATTCGACGCAGGGCCGCAGGCTTACGAGCCCAAGCCGGCGCCGGAGACGGATCCGATCACGCCGGTCGTCGATGCCGTGCAATCCCTCGGGGGAGGCTGAATTTTGGGTCAGGATCACACAGACGCTCCGAGCGCGGCCGGCGGCGCGCCGCCGCTGTCGCGCAAGACAATTCGCGCCCGTCGCGCCTTCCTGCTCAGGGCGCTCGCGGTCGGAGTCGGGGTCGGGGCGCTGGTCACGGCGTTCCGCTGGTTCACCTATGACCGCGACTGGGTGACGACGGACAACGCCTTCGTCTCGGGCAACATCATTCCCGTGCAGGCGGACGCCACCGGCGTCGTCGCGAAGGTTCTCGCGGAGGAAACCCAGCTCGTCAAGAAAGGCGACGTGCTGATCCAGCTCGACGCGCAGCGCGCGCGGGCCGCGCTCGGCCAGGCGGAAGCGGAGCTTGGCCGCGCCGTGCGCAACGTCGGCGCGCTCTACGCCAACCGCCGGCAGATTTGCCAGAAGTTAACATCGCGCACCGCCGTCCGCGAGCGCACGCGCCACGATCTCGCGCGTTACCGGAAGGCGGCGACGAGCGGCGCGGCGTCGGGGCAAGTCTTGCAGAATACAGAGGACACGCTCGCCGCCCAGGAGGCCGATCTGCGCGAGGCGCGCGCCGAATATCAGGCGATCGAGTCCCGCGTCGGCGGCGTGGAGCTCACGAAGCATCCGGACATCGAACTCGCGAAGGCGCGTTTCAACGACGCCTTTATCGAATATCTGCGCCAGAAAATTCGCGCGCCTGCCACGGGCTATGTCGCCAAGCGTCGGGTGCAGGTCGGCCAGCGCGTGCGTCCCGGCGACCAGGTCATGAACATCGTCCCGCTCGATCACCTTTGGGTCGAGGCCAATCTCTGGGAAAACCGGATGGATCGGATTCGCCCCGGACAGCCGGCGGTGATCAAGGTCGATCTCTACGGGTCGAGCGTGCTGTTCCATGGCACGGTCGAGGGTCTCGTGCCGGGCTCCGGCAGCGTCTTCGCCACCCTGCCGCCCGACAACGCCACAGGCAACTTCATCCGCATCGTCCAGCGCGTGCCCGTGCGAATCGCGATCGATCCGGAAGAGCTGAAGAAAACGCCCCTGCGCCCCGGCCTCTCGACCGTGACCTCGATCAATGTCGGCGCCGAGGCAAAGCCGGCGAACGACTCCATCGTCAAGACCTCCGCCGGCGAATATGCGACCGAGGTCTTCGACAAGGACCTGGAGGAAGCGAGAGCGCGCGCCGAAAAGATCGTGAAGGAAAATCTCGTTGGCGGCGCGACCGCGGGAGACGGCGCCTGCCCGGCCGTGTCGGAGTGATCGACGCTCCGCCCCGCGGCGGAGCGGACGACCCGAGCCGCGAGGAGACCGGGGACGGCCCGACACGGGTTCCTGCGATTTTCCGCCGACCTGGCGCGGATTTGCCGAACTCCTTTCAACAGGCCCAATGAAAAACCCCCGCCGAAAGGATCGACGGGGGTTTTCCGTGTGAAAGACTCACGCCCTCAGGCGAATTCCATGATCACCGCGTCGACCGCGAGGCTGTCGCCGGGTTTGGCGAGGATCTTCTTGATGGTCACGTCGCGCTCGGCGCGCAGCACGTTCTCCATCTTCATCGCCTCGACCATGCAGAGCGCCTCGCCCGCCTTCACCTCCTGCCCCTCCGCCACATCGACGGTCTTCACGAGACCCGGCATGGGGCAGAGCAGCGCCTTGGAGGCGCCGGCATCCTTCTTCTTGGGCATGAGGGCGACGAATTCCGCCTCACGCTGCGTATAGACGCGCGCCGGAATGCTGACGCCCTGATGGGAGAGCTCGTAACCATTGAGGATCGGCCGCGCCTGCACATAGACGCTGTGGCCGTCGACGTCGCCGACGAAGAGCTCCTGGCCCGGCCGCCACTGCGACGAGACGCGGTGGGCGCGATTGTCGCCTTCCGAGAAGCGCACGACGAGCGCCTCGCCCTGCTCCTCGATCTGCACATCGAAGCGCGCATCGCCCAGCATGCAGACGCGGTCGCGGGTGAATTCCACCGGACGGCCGTTCATCAGCTGGCCGCTGATCTGGCGCTTGCGGGCGTTGCCGATGTGGTCAATCAGCGTCGCGACGGCGGCAAGGGTCCAGGCGATGTCGCCGGTCGGCGCCGGGGCGGAGAAGCCTTCCGGATATTCCTCGGCGATGAAGCCCGTCGAAAGATTGCCGGAGCGCCAGCGCGGGCTCTGCATCAGCGACGACAGGAAGGGGATGTTGTGGCGGATGCCGTCGATGACGAAGCGGTCGAGCGCGTCGGCCTGCGCCACGATGGCGCCGAGGCGATCCGGCGAATGGGTGACGAGTTTGGCGATCATCGGATCGTAATGGATCGAGATTTCGCGCCCCTCGGTGACGCCCGTGTCGTTGCGAACCGTGACGCCGCCTTCCTTGCGCTCGGCCGGCGGACGGTATTTCACCAGACGGCCGATGGAGGGCAGGAAGTTGCGGGTGGGGTCCTCGGCGTAGATGCGGCTTTCGACCGCCCAGCCGTTGATCTTGACGTTCTCCTGCTTGATCTGCAGCGGCTCGCCGGCCGCGACGCGGATCATCTGCTCGACGAGGTCTATGCCGGTGATGAGCTCCGTCACCGGATGCTCCACCTGCAGGCGGGTGTTCATCTCGAGGAAGTAGAAGCTCTTGTCCTGACCCGCGACGAATTCCACCGTGCCGGCGGAATCGTAATCCACCGCCTTGGCGAGCGCGACGGCCTGCGCGCCCATTTCGGCGCGGGTGGCGGCGTCGAGCAGCGGCGACGGCGCTTCCTCGATCACCTTCTGGTTGCGGCGCTGGATCGAACATTCACGCTCATTGAGGTGAATGACGTTGCCGTGCTTGTCGCCGAGAACCTGAATTTCGATGTGGCGCGGATTGACGATGAATTTTTCGACGAAGACGCGGTCGTCGCCGAAGGACGAGGCGGCCTCGGAGCGGGCGCGGGTGAAGCCCTCGATGACCTCGGCGTCGTTGAAGGCGATGCGCATGCCCTTGCCGCCGCCGCCGGCGGACGCCTTCAGCATCACCGGATAGCCAATATCCTTGGCGATCCTCACCGCTTCCTCGGGCGATTCGATCACGCCGAGATAGCCCGGCACGACGCTCACCTTCGCGGCGGAAGCGAATTTCTTCGATTCGATCTTGTCGCCCATCGCCTCGATGGCGCGGGGATTGGGGCCGATGAACACGATGCCCGCGTCCTTCAGCGCCTTGGCGAAAGCCGCGCGCTCGGACAGGAAGCCGTAGCCCGGATGCACCGCCTCGGCGCCCGTCTCCTTGCAGGCGGCGACGATCTTGTCGATCAGCAGATAGGATTGCGCGGCGGGCGGAGGCCCGAGATGGATCGCCTCATCCGCCATCTCGACATGCAGCGCGTCGGCGTCGGCGTCCGAGTAGACGGCGACCGTGGCGATGCCCATCTTCTTGGCGGTCTTGATGATGCGACAGGCGATTTCGCCACGGTTGGCGATCAAAATCTTGCGAAACATGCGAGCCCCAATTGCCCTTTTGATCCTCGGACGCCTCGGCGCGGCGGCTTTTCTGATCCGAAAGCCGTTCCGCGCCCCTCTCCCTGAACTTTACTTGGCTTCGGGCTCGTCGGCGCGCTTCTCCTGCACGCTGTCGATGATGCCGAAAGCCTTGGCCTCCTCCGCCGACATGAAATGATCGCGGTCGAGCGTGCGCTCGATCGTCTCATAGTCCTTGCCGGTGTGGCGGACGTAAATGTCGTTCAACCGCTTCTTCACCTTGAGGATGTCTTCCGCATGGCGCTGAATGTCGGACGCCTGCCCCTGGAAGCCGCCAGACGGCTGATGCAGCATGACGCGGGCGTTGGGCAGCGCGAAACGCTGACCCGCCTCGCCGGCGCAAAGCAGCAGCGAGCCCATCGACGCCGCCTGCCCCACGCAGAGCGTCGAGACCTTCGGCTTGATGAACTGCATCGTGTCGTAGATGGCGAGGCCCGACGTCACCACGCCGCCGGGCGAGTTGATGTAGAGCGAGATTTCCTTCTTCGGATTTTCCGATTCCAGGAACAAAAGCTGCGCGATGATGACCGACGCCATATGGTCTTCGACCGGCCCGGTGAGAAAGATGATCCGCTCCCGCAGAAGACGCGAGTAGATGTCGAACCCGCGCTCGCCGCGCGAGGTGTTTTCGATCACCTGGGGAATGAGATACTGGTTGTAGACCTCGATCGGATCACGCATCGCATCGCCTTCCTAAGGCCGGTTGCATGTGGCCTTGCCGGCGGAGGCCGCCCTCCGCCGCATGCATCATTGTCCCGTCATATGCCGGAGCGAGACAGGACGCAAACGAAGCTTAGGCCTCGTCCTCGTCCTTGAAGAGCTCTTCCTTGGTCACGGGTTTGTCGGCGATCTTGATCAGCTTCGAGATGTGATCGACGACCCGCTCTTCGTAGATCGGCGCGCGCAACTGGGCGAGGGCCTGCTCATTGTTGCGGTAATAGTCCCAGACCTGCTTTTCCTGACCAGGGAACATGCGGGCGCGCTCGACCAGCGCCTCGGTCAGGTCCTTGTCCTCGACCTTGACGCCGGCGTTCTGCCCGATCTCCGCGAGGACGAGGCCCAACCGCACGCGGCGCTCGGCGATCTTGCGGAACTCGGCGCGGGTCTCTTCCTCGGTCTTGCCGTCCTCGGCGAGAGGCTGGCCCGTCCGCTGGCTCTCGGCCATGTGCTGCTGCCAGATGTTGCCGAACTCCTGCTCGACGAGCGTCTCCGGCAGGTCGAAGGAATAGCGGCTGTCGAGCGCGTCGAGCAGCGCGCGCTTCAGGCGATCGCGCGAAACCTTGTGGAAGTCCGCCTCCAGATTGCCCTTCACCGCCTCCTTCATGGCGTCGAAATTCTCGAAGCCATATTTCTTGGCGAGATCCTCGCCGATCTCCATGGCCTTGGGCGCGGCCACGGCCTTCACCGTCACGTCGAATTCGGCGTCCTTGCCGGCGAGATTCTTGGCGGAATAGTCCTCCGGGAAGGTGACCTTGACCAGGCGCTGCTCGCCAACGGCCGCGCCTTCGAGCTGATCCTCGAAGCCCGGAATGAACGTGCCCGAGCCCAGCACGATGTCAATGTCGCCGCCCGTGCCGCCCTCGAAGGGCACGCCGTCGAGCTTGCCCGTGAAGTCGATCGTGAGCTTGTCGCCCTTCTCGGCCTTGGCGCCCTCGGCGCGCGCCTCGAATTCCTGCACCCGGTCGGCGAGATTCTTGAGGGCGGTGTCGATGTCCGCCTCGCCGACCTCTGCGACCGGACGCTCGAGGGAAATGTCGTCGAGGGAGCCGACTTCGAACTTCGGCAGCGTCTCGAATGTCACCGTGAAGGAGAAATCGCCCTCGGCCGCCAGCGCGCGCTCGACCTCGTCCTGCCCGCCGGGGAAATCGAGCTTGGGCTCGACGGCGATTCGCAGCCCGTTCTCCTCGACGATCTTGCGGTTGGCGTCGTTGACGGCCTCCTGCAGCACGTCGCCCATGATGCTCTTGCCATAGAGCTTCTTGAGATGGCCGATCGGCGCCTTGCCGGGACGGAAGCCCTTGATCTGGGCCTTGGCCTGCATCTCGGCGAGCTGGGCCCCGAGCTTGGCGGCGAGATCGGCCGCCGGCAGCACGACCTTGAATTCCTGCTTCAAACCCTGCGTGGAGGTTTGCGTTACTTGCATGTCGATCGCCTTCTACAACTTCAAAGCCGCCGGCGCGCGCCCGGGCGGTTGTGTCGATAATTTCCGCGAAACTGCGGCCTTTGGTGCGGGCGGAGGGAGTCGAACCCCCACGACTTTCGTCACCGGAACCTAAATCCGGCGCGTCTACCAGTTCCGCCACGCCCGCGAGAGCGGCCCCTTGACGGACCCGCCGCGAAACCCGAACGCCCGCGAGCGCGGGCGCCGCTCTATAGCATGGTCGGCGCAGGATGCTCGAAAAAAATACGGGGCCCGGAGGCGACGTTTCGGGGTCGGGGCGCTAGAGTCTCCGCCCGTCGCCCGGACGGGCGCCAGAGCGGAGAAAACCAATGTTTCGACGGGTCGCCGCGCTCGCCGCGCCGCTTCTTTTTCCGCTCGCCACCGGGGCGGCGCCGCTCGATTGCGCCAAAGCGACAAACGCCCCCTGGACCGTCATCTGCGCGAATCCAACGCTGAAGGAGCTCGAAAAAGAGGCTTCTCGGTTGGCTGGGCTCGCGGGCGCCGGCGCGCATGCGACTCCGGCGAGCCGCCGCGAACTCGCGCGAAGCCAGGCGAGCGTTCAGAAGACGCTTGCCGCCTGCGACGGAGCCGAGCCCTGCCTGCGACGGACGCTGATAGAGCGCGTCCACGGCCTTCGACAGGGCTACGCAGATGCGCGGTCAAGGGATCCGGAGGGAATCAGCCGCGGGCCGCGCGTCCTCGCCTGCCCCGGCTTCGACGCCCTGATCGCCGTCACCTTTGTTGGCAGTGACCCCGCCCTCGTCTTTCTGGCCTGGCGCGACAAGGGGGTCGTACTGATGCAAACGGCGCCGAAATCTGGCGCGCCCTACGCGGGCGCCTTCGGGATGGGCGAGGCGCGCTTGTCGATACAGGACAAACAAGCCACGCTCGGTCTGCCGGAAAAGCCCCCGCTCGACTGTGATTTGCAGGAAGGTGGCTGATGGCCGTGTAGTTGCCCGTTCTCTTTAGTCGACGATAGAGAATTCTTTTCCCAGATCGACACGGATGCGCCCCGCCATGCCCTCGCCCACCCGCCGCGCCTTCCTTTCCGGCGTCGCCGCCAGCATTCTCCCGCTCCCGGCGCGCGCGGCCGCGCCCGCTGGCCCCCGCCTCATCGAGGCGCGGCCGGGCAAGGCGGCGATCGGTTCTTCCGGAGAGACGGACATTCTCGGGTTCGACGGCGTCACGCCCGGCCCCGTTCTCCGCTACAACCAAGGGCAGACGCTGGACGTCCATTTCGTCAACAGGCTCGACCTCCCCGCCTCGATCCATTGGCACGGGATGCGGGGCGAGAACGCCATGGACGGCGTCGCGCCGCTGACGCAGGCGGCCGTCGCGCCGGGCGCCACTTTCGATTACCGGCGCAAGCTCACGGAGCCGGGCCTCTTCTGCTATCGGCCCAGCGTCTTCGGCAAAACGCCGGAACTCATGGGCCGAGGGCTGAAGGGCCTGCTCGTCGTCGACGAGGCGGAGCTGCTCCCGGCTGACCACGATCTCCTGCTCGTCCTCGACGACTGGCGGCTCGACCCGCAGGGACGCATCGACGGCGGCTTCGGCGACCGCGCGGAGGCGCAGGGCGCCGGTCGCATCGGGCCGCTTCTCGCCGTCAACGGCAAGGCGGCGCCAGCGGCTTACGATTTCCCCGCCAATGCGCGCGTGAGGCTGCGCCTCGCCAATCTCGCGAACGCACGCATCATGATTCTGACCTTCGACGGCATGCAGCCTTTCGTCGTGGCGATCGACAGCCAACCCTGCGAGGCCTTCGAGCCGGTGCGCCGCAGCATTCCCGTCGCGCCCGGCGCTCGTTTCGAGCTCATCTTCGACATGCCGCCGACGGAAGGCGCCAAGGCGCGCGTCGTCCTGCGCGACATGGGCGGCGCCGAGAGCGAGCTGCTCGTCGCCACGGCCAGGGGCGCGAAGGCGGAGCGGCGCGGGCTCATTTATTCCCTGCCGCCGAATTCGTCGCTGCCACCCGAGATCAAACTCAACAACGCCAGAAAATACGATCTCGTCATCGAGAGCGGCGCGAACGGCTGGACCATCAACGGCGCCGCGACGAAGGGATATGAGGGACCGCCCCTGTTCAGGGTGAAGCAAGGGACGCCGATTACGCTCGGATACGTCAACAGATCCAAGGTTCCGCTCGCCATGCATGCGCATGGCCATGCGATGCGGCTGCTGCACGATCTGGACGACGGCTGGGAGCCATATTGGCGCAACGGCGTCATCATTCCCGCAGGGAAGACGAAACATGTGTCCTTCATCGCCGACGCGGCAGGCAAATGGGCGATACACGACGACATCCTCGAACATGAAGCGGCCGGGCTCGCAACCTGGTTCGAGGTCGGCTGACGCGCGTTTCCGCCTCTGAGCGGCGTCGAGGCCGCCGGCAGGAGAAACGCGCATGGCCGACATCTTGTTTTCCGGCACCAAGGATCCCGAAGACTTTCCGAACTGGCGCTTCGAGACGCTCGACATCGAGCACCATCGCGAGACCGCGTCGATCTGGATGAACTACCGCGCCGACGCGCCGCAGTGCTTCACGCCCGTGATGCTCGCCGAACTGCTGCAAATGCGCGACTCCCTGCGCGCTTTGTGGCGGTCCGGGCGCGTCGCGGATTTCCCTTTCCGCTATCTCGTCATGGCGGCGAAGCGTCCTGGCGTCTTTTCGCTCGGCGGCGATCTTTCGACTTTCGCCGGGGCGATCCGGCGCAAGGATCTCGCGACGCTGCGCGCCTATGCGCACGCCTGCGTCGATCTCGTCTACAGCTTTTCGCAAAGTCTCGATCTGCCGATCGTCACGCTCTGCGCCGTTCACGGCCAGTGTCTCGGCGGCGCGATGGAGGCGGCGCTGGCGTTCGATTTCATCATCGCAGAAGAGAACGCCCTTTTCGGCCTTCCGGAAGTCGCCTTCAACTCCTTCCCCGGCATGGGCGCCGTCACGACGCTGACGCGCCGCGTCGGCTCCGCGCTGACGGAGCGCATCGTCATGGGCGGCCAGACCTACACCGGCCGGCAGATGTTCGAGATGGAGGTGATCGATCAGCTTGCGGGCCCGGGCGGGGCGCGGAGAGCCGCGGCCCTCTGGATGCAGGAGGAAGGCGACGCGAAATGGCGCCGCCGCCGGGCGCTCGCCGAAGCGCGCCGCCGCAGCCATCCGATTACCCATGAAGAGCTGACCCGCATCACCGAACTCTGGGCGGAATGTTCGGCGCGGATCGAGGAGCGCGACCTGCGCCACATGGAGCGGCTGGTCCGCGCCCAGCAAAGGCTCGTCGGCCCGGCGCAAAGAGCGCAGAAGCCCGCCCTCGCGGCGCTGTGACCAGCGCCCGCGGCGGCGCCAATGCGGATGTCAGGATGAAATTTTCGAACGCGCCCTATACGCCGGCGGAGGCCGAAATCTACGCCGATCTGGTCGAGACCCTGTTCGATACGACGCATACGCTCGTCACCGGCATCCTGTCCGGCCTTCTCGTTCCGGTCGTCGCCTGGCTTTACACCAGCAATCGCAATTATCTCGTACTCGCCGGGCTCATGGCGGCGCTGGGCGCGGTTCGGCTGAACGTCCTTTGGGCGCATCAACGCGCCCCCCTTCACAAGCGCCGCGCCGACGCTGCGATGTGGGAAGCCCGTTACGCGGCCGGGGCGATCGGCTTCATGACGCTTCTGGGCTATGCGGTGGCGATCCTCTTCAACTTCCACCCCGGAGAGATGATCAGCTACTACAGCGTGATCATCATGACCGGCGTCACGGGCAATCTCGCCAGCCGCAACGCCGCGCGTCCCTCGATCGTCTTCTGGCAGGTGATGGGCATCTGCATGCCGCTCGCCGCCACGCTGCTCGTCAATTTCCCGGTCTGGTACTGGGGCATTTCCGCCTTTCTGTTTTTCGGCGCCCTGTCCGTCTTCCGCACCACGCAATTCCTGCATGGCCATCTCGAATCGGCGCTGCGCAGCGGCCGCGACTCCATGCGCCAGCGTCAGAAGTTCGCCATCGCTCTCAATTCGATGACGCACGGACTCTGCATGGGCGATTCGAGCCTGGCGGTTTCCGTCGTGAACCGGCGCCTCGTCGAATTCTTCGGCGTCGCGCCGGAGGCGGCGCCCATCGGCCTCGCGGCGCTGGCCGCGGCCATTGGGCGCCGCGCGGGCCTCTCGGCGGAGGATGCGGCGCGCTTCGCGAAACGCTGGGAGCGCCACGCCGCCCTGCCCCGCGCCAGCGCCTTCATGCATCGCCTGGGCGACCGCTATTTCGACTTTCATTGCGACCGCGCCCGGGACGGCGCCTTCGTCACCGTTGTGGAGGACGTGACCGAGAAGGAGAACGCGCGGCGTGAAATCGAGCGCGTCGCGCATTTCGACGACCTCACGGGCCTCCCCAACCGCTACCAGTTTCAAAAGGCGCTCGACGAGGATTTGAGGCGCCTGACGCAGGAGGGCCTTCAGGCGGCGCTGCTCAGCATCGACCTCGATCGCTTCAAGGAGATCAACGACACGCTCGGCCACCCCGTCGGCGACGCGCTTCTCAGGGAAGTCGGCGCAAGGCTCGCCGCCACGGCCACGGCGCCCGCGCTCGTCGCGCGGCTCGGCGGCGACGAATATTGCGTGCTGATGCGCGCCGCAAAGGAAACGCCGCAGGCGGACGCGCTGGCCGAACGCATCGTCGATGAAATGCGGCGTCCCTTTCTCATCGACGGCCATCGCATCACCATCGCCGCGAGCGTCGGCGTCGCCGTCGCGCCCGGAGACGCCGACACGCCGGGCGGCCTGATGAAATGCAGCGATCTGGCGCAGTATCGGGCGAAGTCGCGCACATGCGGCGGCGTCGTCCATTACATCCCGCAGATGCAGGCGGAACTCATCGAAAAGCGGCAGATGGAAGAGGATCTGCGCGAGGCCCTGGCGCGCGACGAGCTGACGGTTTTCTACCAGCCCATCGTCGACTCGCGGCGAGGAGCCATTGTCGCACTGGAGGCGCTGCTGCGCTGGCGACGCCCCGAGCACGGCATGGTTTCGCCGGGCGTCTTCATACCCATTGCGGAGGAAACCGGGCTTATCGTCGAGATCGGCGCCTGGGTCTTGCGCCGCGCCTGCCGCGACGCGACCCAGTGGCCGTCGCATGTGCGCGTCGCGGTCAATCTGGCGCCGCGGCAGTTCCAGCAGACCGACATTGTGGAGCGGATCGCCGAGGCGCTGGCGCAAAGCGGCCTCCCCCCCGAGCGGCTGGAAATCGAAATCACCGAAACCGCCCTCATCTCTCACGCCGCCGATGTCGAGGCGAAACTGTCGGCCATCGCTGCGGTCGGGACGCGGCTGGCGCTCGACGATTTCGGCACGGGCTACAGCAGCCTGAGCTATCTCAACCGCTTCCCGGTCAACAAGGTGAAGATCGATCAGGCCTTCTCGCGCCAGGCGAATGACTCGCCGAAGACGCAGGCGATCATCGGCGCGATCTCCGCGCTCGCCCGCGACCTCGACCTCGATCTCGTGGCGGAGGGCGTGGAGACGCACGCCCAACTCGCCTTCATGGCGAGCAAGAACATCTTCCTCATTCAGGGCTATCTCTACAGCAAGCCGCGCCCGATCGAGGAGCTAGCGCCGCTCTTGCACGAGTGGGTCGACGCGCCGCGACTGGAGGGCGCCGCCTGACCTACCGCCGGCCGGGCGCGTTCACGGGGCGGCGGTCGATGGGCGGCTCCGCCATCCGCCGGGCGCGAAAGATCGCGTGGGAGGCGTTGTAGCGCCGTTCGAGCTGAGAGAGATAGGCGGCGATCCCGTCGATCCCCCGCCCTTCCGCCACCACGTCCTTCACGATCATGAGGTCCCGCGCCTCCTGCGGCGCAAGCGCCCGGTCGCTGTCGATGAGCCGCTCGGCTTTCGCAAAGCCGATTCGACGTCCGAGCGCCGCATAGAGGCCGAGAAGGTCGAAAGGGTCGCCTGCAAAGGAAAAGCGCGCTCTGCTCTCCGCGACGATCGCCGAGCAATGCATGGCGAAGTCGAAATCGAGCCCCGTCATCGCGCCGCGCGCCCAGGCGAGCGAGATCACCGGCGTATCGATGATGAGTTCCGCGTTGACGGCGACCATCTCGGCAAATCCATCCGGCGCGCCCGTCGCCTCGCCGTCCCCGCCCGCGAAGTCGAAGACGAGAAACTTGAGCGCGCCTGGCTCGCCGGCGGCGATCGACCGCAGAATCGCGCCGATCGCCGCCACGCTGGCGGAGTCGAAGCCGGCGCAGGCCTTGGAGACGACGAGCGCCTCCTGCTCCTCGAGCCAGCTCGTCGTGACCGTCGAGGTTGGCGTCAATCCTGTGAAAGCGCGGTTCGAAACAAGTCCCATCGCGGCCTCTGGGTATGACGGGCGAAGGCCCGTGGTAAACCAAAGCTTAACTTGACCTGCGCAATTCTGACAACCGGAACGCGAACCGATGGAGACCTTCGCGCAAGGACATGGTTAACGGAGCGCCGCCCTCTGACTCCTGAAAACCTTCTGCCCGCCTCTCTGCTTTTCGGGCGCCTTGGCGTGTGGCCGAAGGTCGCAAGACACGGCCCCTTGAATTGATATATGCTAACCACAAGCTGCTAATAGGCGGCTCTCGGCCCGCCCGGGCTCGGGGTCGCCAGCGGTTCTTTCCATGCGAGGGTCACGGAAGGGGCGCCCGCTCGGCCAAGAAGCGGCAGATAATTGCTAAGGGAGAAATCGAAAATGAAGATGCGCTTTCTCGTCGCCATGACTTTGGCGACGGTCGGTTGGGTGGCTCAGGCGCACGCGCACGGCGACGTCGGCTCCAACCAGGGGCAATGCCTGATGAAGATCGGGCCGGACACGATGAGCTTCACGGGCTATCAGCCGCTCAAGTCGCGCGAGCAGTTCTGTGACGACATCCCGGACGCGGGGCCGACCATCATCACCCTCGACGCGCAGCAGGACGAACTGCGCGACATGAACCTCGAGATGCGCGTCCTCAAGGACGTCGGCCAGAAGGACGACAACGAGAATCTCGAGGCGAACACCGAATATTATTCGCCGCCGAAGAAGTACAAGACCGGCACGCTGACCTTCGATCACAACTTCGTGAACGAGGGGAAATATATCGGCATCGTGAAGGCAAAGAGCGACGACGGCTCCAAGGAATATGTCGCCCGCTTCCCCTTCTCGGTCGGTCTGACGGCCACGAAGGACCTGACGATTGCTGTCTTCTTCGGCGTGCTGGCGACCGTCGGCTTCGGCCTCTGGTACAAGAAGCAGTTCATCGACAAGAAGAAGGCGGCCTAAAAAGCCGCCCCTCCATCACGGAAGCTCTTCGATTCGGCCGTCGCGTAGCGTTACGCGGCGGTCCATTTGTTCAGCGAGTTCGAGATTATGCGTCGCGATGAGCGCGGCGAGCCCGGAGTTGCGGGCGAGCGCCATCAGCGTCGCGAAGACATGCTCCGCCGTGCGCGGATCGAGATTGCCGGTCGGTTCATCAGCCAGAAGAAGATGCGGGGCGTTGGCGACCGCGCGGGCGATGGCGACACGCTGCTGCTCGCCGCCAGAGAGCTCCGAGGGCCGATGCGAGGCGCGCGGTCCGAGCTTGAGATAGTCCAGCAATTGCCGGGCGCGGGCCTCCGCCTCCTTGTGCTCCAGCCCGTTGATCATCTGCGGCAGGACGATGTTTTCCAGCGCCGAGAACTCCGGCAGCAGATGGTGAAACTGATAGATGAAGCCGATGCAGTCGCGGCGCAGCCGCGTGCGCTCATTGTCGCTCATGCCGGAGGTGGGCCGGGAATTGATCAACGTCTCGCCGCTGTCCGGCCGCTCGAGCAGGCCGGCGATATGCAGCAGCGTCGATTTGCCGGCGCCGGAGGGCGCGATGAGCGCCACGGTCTCACCGGGATAGATGGAGAGATTGGCGTCGACGAGAATGTCGAGCCGCGCCTCGCCTTCGCGATAGTGCCGCGCGATATTGCGCAGTTCCAGAACGGCGTCGCTCATGCCTTGGCTTTCTGCCCTCATTCGTGCCGGAGAGCTTCGATCGGATCGAGCGAGGCGGCCTTCCAGGCGGGATAGATCGAGGCGAGAACGGCAAGGATCAGCGTCATGACGACGATCACGGTCACCTCGCGCATATCGACGATCGCCGGCAGACGCGACAGGAAATAAAATTCCGCCGGGAAGAGATTGGCGTCGAAGGCCTTGTTCAGCGCCAACCGGATTGTGTCCAGATTCTTGGCGATCAGCAGGCCGAGCAGGAAACCAGCAATTGCGCCGGCGACGCCGATCGACGCCCCGATGATGAGAAAGACTCGCAGCACCGCGGCGCGCGACGCGCCCATGGTGCGCAGGATGGCGATGTCCTGCGTCTTGTCCTTCACGAGCATGGTGAGGCCCGAAACGATGTTGAAGGCCGCGACGATGACAATCAGCGTCAGAATGATGAAGAGGATGTTCTTCTCGACCTTGAGCGTATCGAAGAAGGTCTTGTTGCGCTGGCGCCAGTCGGTGACGATCAACGGCCGCGTCACCGCCTTTTCGAGATTCGTGCGAAAGAGATCCATCTCTTCCGGATCGTCCACGAAGACCTCGACGACCGTCGCCTCCTTGTCCTTGTTGAAGAAGAGCTGCGCCTCGGCGAGCGGCATGTAGACGAAAACATTGTCGAATTCAGACATGCCGATCGAGAAGATCGCCGCGACCCTGTAGGCCTTGATGCGCGGGGCGACGCCGAACGGAGTCTGCGCGCCCTTGGCGACGAGCAGGCTCACCTTGTCGCCCACGGAGACGCCGAGCGTCTCGGCGAGCCGCTGGCCGATGGCGACGGACTCTCCCGTGTCGAAGCCCTTGAGCGCGCCGCTTTTCACATTGTCCGCAATGCCGGGCAGGCGAATGAGATCCTTCTCCCGCACCCCGCGCACCAGCACGCCCGACTGGCCGAACTGGGTCGATATTCCGGCCGCGCCCTCGACCATGGGAATGGCGAGTTTCACGCCGGGCGTCCGCGAGGCTTTCGCGGACACGTCGTCCCAGTCAGTGAAGGGGGTCTCGACGGCCTGCAAAAAGGCGTGGCCGTTGACGCCCATGATCTTGTCCATCAGTTCGCGATGGAAGCCGTTCATCACCGAGGTGACGACGATGAGCGTCGCCACGCCGAGCATGATGCCGAGAAAGGAGAAGCCGGCGATGACGGAGACGAAGCCATCCGCGCGTCGCGCCCGCAGATAGCGAAGCGCCACCATCCGTTCGAAAGGCGAAAAGGCTTTGGCTCCGTCCAGCGGCTCCGTGGCCGCCCCCCTCTCGCTCATGCGCCCGCCTGCTTGACCGCCGCGATGACCCTCGCCGCCGCCTCGGCTGGCGATAGCAGCTCACGTTCGCCGGTGCGCCGGCGCTTCACCTCGACCCGGCCCTCTGCCAGCCCCTTCGGGCCGACGAGAATTTGCCATGGCAAGCCGATCAGATCGAGCGTGGCGAATTTTCCGCCCGGCCGCTCGTCGCGGTCGTCGTGGAGCACGTCGAGCCCGGCGTTCTCCAGCTGCTCGACCAGTTCGCCGCAGACCTTTCCGGTCGCCGCGTCGCCGGCCTTGAGATCCGCGACGCCGACATGGAAGGGCGCGACCGTCTCCGGCCAGATGACGCCGGCCTCGTCATGATTCGCCTCGATGAGCGCGGCGACGAGGCGGGAGGGGCCAATGCCATAGGATCCCATCTGAACGACGACCTCCTTGCCGTCCGGACCGTTCACTACGGCCTTCATCGGCTCGGAATATTTGGTTCCGAAGTAGAAAATATGGCCAACCTCGATGCCGCGCGCAGAAAGCTGCGAATCGGCCGGCACGGCCGCGAAGGCCGCCGCGTCGTGCATCTCGCTCGTCGCAGCGTAGCGGCTGGTCCACTGACCGACGATCCCTTCGAGCGCGGCGGCGTCGTCGAAATCGACAGTGGCGGGCGGCGGCGGGAAGGACAGGAAATCCTTGTGGCAGAACACCTCGCTCTCGCCCGTCTCGGCCAGAATGATGAATTCATGGCTCAGATTGCCGCCGATCGGCCCGGATTCGGCCGCCATCGGAATGGCGGTCAGCCCCATGCGCGCGAACGTGCGCAGATAGGCGACGAACATCTTGTTGTAGGAGTGGCGCCCGGCCTCGGGGGTAAGGTCGAAGGAATAGGCGTCCTTCATCAGGAATTCGCGCGAGCGCATGACGCCGAAGCGCGGGCGCACCTCGTCGCGGAACTTCCACTGGATGTGATAGAGATTGAGCGGCAGATCCTTGTAGGAGCGCACATAGCCGCGGAAGATCTCCGTGATCATCTCTTCGTTGGTCGGACCGAAGAGCATTTCACGCTCGTGGCGGTCGGAAATGCGGAGCATCTCCTTGCCATAAGCGTCGTAGCGGCCGGATTCGCGCCAAAGATCGGCCGACTGGATCGTCGGCATCAGCAGCTCGATGGCGCCGGCCCGGTTCTGCTCCTCACGGATGATGCGATTGATATTGTTCAAAACTTTCAGGCCCAGCGGCAGCCAGGCGTAAATGCCGGCCGACTCCTGCCGGATCATGCCCGCCCGCAGCATCAGCCGATGCGAGACGATCTCGGCCTCCTTGGGCGTCTCGCGCAGGATGGGCAGGAAGTAACGGGACAGGCGCATGGGGGCTTCCACTGACGATTCGGAGATTGGCGAGCATAACGGCGGCTCAGTGGCCGTTGAAGCGCCTAACCACGCAAAAGGCAAGCGCCCGCCGCGCGAAGCCCGGAGCAGGCGTCAAGCCGGCGCCCCAGCCAGAGCCTTGAGCTGCGCATTGCCTCCTACGACAAGGCGCCCTCTGCTTCGGGCAGCTTCTCGACGCCGGTTTCATATTTGTCGAACTGATATCCGTCCGGCGCCTTGTCGCCGTGCCGGTTGAAGCACCGGCCAGGGAGCGCCCTGACGCATTCCAGCTCGACAGCCGCCTCGTTTCCCAGGGCGTCGGCGAAGGCACCTTCGATCTCTTCCTTTATTTTTTTCGCGGCGGCGTAACGCTCCCTATATTCCTCGGCGCCGCCGCCTTTTACGAACATAAATCTCGTCGTCTGCATCTCTTTCATGCAAAGAAGATACTCTATGTAGTTTTCCTTCATGTTCCGGATGGTTTCACGATCGTTCTGATGCTTGAAGCTCAGGTATTTGAACCACGACCGCACCAAATGGAGATAAATGTACAGCTCTTTCCCGAGGAAGGCCGTGGAATCGTTCTTGCTTTTTTCGATGTGAGTCTGGAATTCGGCGACCGCACGCTCAAAAGGATCTGTTATGAGGGAGGCGTCGACGGCGCCCGTGTCGGCATTGGCGCCCGTCTGCTTTCTGCCTGGAAGAATAGAGACAAAATAGACGAGCTTGGCCATTGCTGACATCTTGCCGTCCTCTCTTATGATTTTCGGCGACCCTGGCGCCGATGAAAACCGTCATTTATTAAAATACTTTGAGGCCGCGTTCGCAATCGCGGAACCCTCCCGGCCCGGTCGCCGGTCGCCAAGTCCTCGGCGGGCGTGATACTCTCCGTTCGTCGTCCAGCGGCGCAAGCCGCCCCTCAAAAGCCCGCCCGCCACATGAAAAAATTTCTTGCCGCTCTCGTTTTTGTCCTCGCCTGCGCGCCCGCGCTCGCAGCAGAGCGCGTCGTCAATATTTTCAACTGGAGCGACTATATCGACCCCGCCGTGCTCGAGGACTTCACCCGCGAGACCGGGATCAAGGTCCTCTATGATACCTACGACTCGAATGAAATGCTCGAGTCACGGCTCCTCGCAGGCTCCACGGGCTACGACATTGTCGTCCCCTCGGCGACTTTCCTCCAGCGCCAGATCAAGGCGGGGGTCTTGCAGCCCATAGATCGCAAGCGCCTCGCCAACGCCGGCAATATCTGGACCGAGATCGACAACCGGCTGGCGCGTTACGATCCCGGCAACGCCCATGCCGTGAATTACATGTGGTACACGACCGGCGTCGCCTATAATGTGGCGAAGATCAAGGAGCGCCTCGGCAAGCCGATCACCAGCTGGGATCAGGTGCTGCGGCCGGAGGCGTTGAAGAAGCTCTCCGATTGCGGCGTCTATGTGCTCGACAGCCCCGAGGATATTTTCGCGGTCACGCTCAATTATCTCAAGCTCGATCCCAACTCGAAGCGCGACGCGGACCTCAAGCGCGCAGCTGACCATTTGTCGGGGCTACGCCGCTACATCAAGAAATTTCACTCCTCGGAATATATCAACGCGCTCGCCAACGGCGACATCTGCCTTGCCGTCGGCTGGGCCGGCGACAGCCTCCAGGCGCGCAACCGCGCGCGCGAGGCCGGCGCCGATGTCGACATCGCCTATGTCATCCCGGCGGAAGGCGCTCTGATGAGCATGGACAATTTCGCCATTCCCATCGATGCGCCGCATCTGAAGGAGGCGTATCAGTTCATCGATTTCATGCTGCGGCCGGATATTGCGGCGCGCAATACGAAGGCGACCAATTTCGCCAATGGCGTGGGGCCTTCTCGGCCTCTCATCGACAAGTCCATCGCTGACGATCCGGCGGTCTATCCCTCAGAGGCGACCATGCGCCGGCTCTTCACCGTGACGACGCCCAACCAGCCCGAACAGAAATATATCACCCGCCTCTGGACGACTGTGAAGACAGGCAAGTAGCGCCGCGCCGTCCCGACGCCAGCATTGGAGACGGCCAATCGAGGAAGTGCGCGGGGGAACGCCCCCGTCACTGCTCGTTCAGGATTCGCTTCAACAGGTCGATGACTTCCGCGAGGCTCTTATCCTTGGAGACGAGCTCCTCGATCTTGCGGACGGCGTGCAGCACTGTCGTATGATCGCGGCCGCCGAAGCGTCGACCAATCTCGGGCAGCGAGCGTAGCGTCAGCACTTTTGACAGATACATCGCGATCTGGCGCGGACGCACCACATTGGCGGTGCGGCGCGAGGACAGAATGTCGGCGCGCGAGATATTGTAATGGGACGCGACGAGTTTCTGAATGTCGTCGATCTTGACGCGCTTCGGCTCCTGCGTGCGCACCAGATCGCGGATCGCGGTTTCCGCCGTCTCCACTGTCAGCGGCGCGCCATTGAGCGTCACATGCGCAAGCAGGCGGTTCACCGCCCCTTCGAGGTCGCGGCCATTGGTGACGATGGTGCGGGCCACATAGGACACAACATCCGGCGGCACGTGGAAGCTCGGATTGGAGTCTTGGGCGGCGAGGATGCGCGCCGATAAAATCTTGACGCGGAGCGCCTCGTCGAGCGGTCCGATATCGACGCAAAGGCCGCCCTTGAGACGCGAAAGAACGCGCTCGTCGAGCGTTTCGAGATCGGATGGCGGACGATCCGCCGCGACCACGACCTGGCGGCCAGAGTCGATGAGCGCATTGAGCGTGTGACAGAATTCCTGCTGAATCGATTTGCCCTGCAGGAACTGCACGTCGTCGATGATCAACATGTCGATCGCGCGCAGCCGCTCCTTGAAGGCGATCGAAGTCTGGGTCGTGAGCGACGAGACGAAGCCGCTCATGAAACGTTCCGCCGTCAGATAGACCGCACGGCGGCGATTGTCGTTCGTGGCGTGGGCAAGCGCCTGCAAGAGATGGGTCTTGCCGAGCCCCACAGCGGCATGAGCGTAAAGCGGATTGAACATCGGCGTATCGCCGGGACGCGCCTCCGCCACGCGGCAGGCGGCGGCATAAGCGAGCTGGTTCGACGGCCCCACGAGAAACGTGGAAAAGGACAGGCGTCGGTCGAGCGGCGAGCCGAGCAGCGAGTCCCCATCGACGCGGGCTGTCGGGCGCGGCGCGCGGCGCGGCGAGAGGGGCGCGTCGGATGCGTCGGAGCCGCCGCCGGCGTGCGCGGGCGCAGGCATCTTTTCGATGACGGCCAGAGCCGGAGCCTCCGCCTCGCGCTCTGCGCCCCCGGCTTCCCGCATTTTCGGTTTGCGCGCGGTCGACCGCACGTCGATCACCACGCGCTCGATCGTCTCGAACTCATTCGCGGCGCGGGATTTGATGCGCGACGCATAATGCGACTGCACCCAGCTCTTCAGAAACTTGGTCGGCACCGAAAGGTGCAGGGCGCCCTGCTCGACCCGATCGAGCTCGAGGCGGGTGAACCAGGAATTATAAACGGCGTCGCCGAGTTCGGCGCGAAGCCGTTGACGCACGCGCTCCCATCGATCCTGATCCTTCGCAGAAATTTCATCGGCCCGAATTTCTCGGTTTGACATCGTGATTTCCAAAAATTGCGCGCAGCGTCCTGCACCCGCGTCGCAAAAACGCAGGGGCCGCTCATTACGAAGTGAGATGTGTCCTTCGCGGCGGAGAACCGCGACTTGAAAAGGCTAGCGCGGCGGACCCACAGCGCACCCAACGCCACTAGCGTCAGGCCTGGAGTCCGCACTGAAATCAACGCAGGGAACCGAAGCAAGAAAAAGCCGCGCGATTGGATCGCGCTCGGTACGCAGCACGCCAATTGCCTTGGTTCGCCGCAGTTCCCTCATGTCAAAGCCCCCGGTTCCCGGGATCGAAACGAACCCCGGACTTCTACTTGTTTACACTACAGAGCGAGCACGCGCCCTGAACGCTTACTTTTTGATTCAGGCCGGACGGGAAGGAAGAGGATCGTACGCCTGAAGCTTTGGCTCGTGGAGGCAGGATATCGACATGGCGTCGCTCCCTTGATGCGCTCAGCCGAAAGCTGTTCTGGCGGGCGTTGATCTCTTTCGTCCGACACCAAGGAACCTACACGCGCGTCCGCCTTCTCGCAATGAGAACGGCGCCGAGGAGTCGTTCTTTCGCCATTTCCTCGCCGCCGCCGGCCGCTGGCCTTGGACTAATGTATTTCTAAATTTATGATTCGACGTGCGTACCTAGGAAGCCCGCGTGAGGCGCGCCGAGCCGGGCGCAAGCGGGCTCGACCTCCGCCATTTGTCGAAGACGCGCTGTCAAGAGGGGCGCCCGGCGCGCCATCCCGGCGACTTGGTTGCAACAGATTGAATCGGAGCCTGTTTGGCTGATCACAACTCGAGCGCGAAAAAAATTTAAGCGCTTGTGTCTTTCCTGCGTCAGGCGCGCCGTGACCAATAAAAAAGCCCGGCTGAGCCGGGCTTTTTTCTGAGCATGTATTGTCGCTGGCAAGGCGCTCTGCACGCCAGACGTGCAACGACTGCTTACTTGCCGGTCAGCGCCTTCACGCTGGCGGTGAGGCGGGACACCTTGCGCGACGCCGTGTTCTTGTGAACGACGCCCTTCTGCGCGGCGCGCATCATCTCGGGCACGGCGCTCTGCAGGGCCGCGGCGGCGACCGACGCGTCACCCGCGGCGATGGCCTCCTCGACCTTGCGAACGAAGGTGCGCATGCGGCTGCGGCGGGCGCGGTTGACGGCCGTGCGGCGCTCGATCTTGCGAACGGCTTTTTTGGCCGAGGCGGTATTGGCCATGGTCTATCTGTCCTCGAAGCTGTTGGGCGGCCGATGGCGGCCAGAAACCGTTGCGGCCGCGAATTCGCGGCCACGTCGCGCGCCTTATAGGCGGGAGGCCCCGTTTCGTCAATGCTGAGGCCGCCGCCCGTTCTCCTATCGGTGGCGAAAGGCGGCTTTGCGCTTGTCCACGAAAGCGGCCATGCCCTCTTTCTGGTCCTCGGTGGCGAAGAGAGAATAAAAGAGCCGCCGCTCGAATCGCACGCCCTCGGTCAGGGTGGTCTCAAAGGCGGCGTTGACCGCCTCCTTGGCCATGAGCGCCGCCGGCAGCGACATGGCTGCGATCGCCGCGCCAGCCTTGAGCGCCTCCGGGACCAGATCGGCGGCGGGCACGATCCGCGCGACAAGCCCCGCGCGTTCGGCCTCCTCCGCCCCCATCATCCGGCCGGTGAGTATCAGATCCATGGCCTTGGCCTTGCCGATGGCGCGGGTGAGGCGCTGCGTGCCGCCGGCCCCGGGAATCACGCCGAGCCGGATCTCGGGCTGGCCGAACTGGGCCGTATCGGCCGCCAGGATGAAGTCGCACATCATGGCGAGTTCGCAGCCTCCACCCAGAGCGAAGCCCGCCACCGCGGCGATGGTCGGCTTGCGGAACCGCGCGACCGTGTCCCAGCGGCCGATGAAGTCGCTCAAGAATGCGTCGGCGAAGCTCTTGTCGGCCATTTCCTTGATGTCGGCGCCGGCGGCAAAGGCCTTTTCGGAACCGGTGATGACGACGCAGCCCACGCCGTCGTCCTTTTCGAAGCCGGCGAGCGCGCAATCGATCTCGCTGATGAGCAGCGCGTTCAGCGCGTTGAGCGCCTGTGGCCGGTTGAGCCGCAGCAGGGCGACGCGGCCATGGGTCTCTACTTCGATTGTGTCATAGCTCATCATGGCCTCCTGAACGCGCCTCGCGCGGCGCCCTAGATCTCGAAATCCGTCGTGGGCTGTTTCTCGCCAAATCCTTGCGCGACAGCGCGCGCATAGAGGTCCTCGAGCGTGATCTCGTCGAGCCGGGCCAGCGTCGCCTCCTCGGCTTCCGCGATCAGAGGCTCGAGAATCGCGACGAGCAGCGCCGGCGCCTGATCGGCCTCCTCCTCCGCCCGCAAAGCGACGCGCACGATCTCGCCGACGCAAAGGCGGCGCCGCTCGCGCGCGAGCTCATAGCCCCCCGCGGGACCGCGCACGCTTTTCAAAATCCCCGCGCGCACGAGCGTCTGGAGCAGCGTCTCCAGCCGGCGCGGCGGCAGATCATGACGCGCCGCGAGCTCTTTCGACGACACCGGCCGGCCGCGCGCATGGAGCGCAACGTCGAGCGTCGCCATCAAGGCGAAGCGCGCGGGCCGTGGCAGAAGCCTCATTCGCGGCCTTCTCCGAGCCCGGTCGAGCCGAAACCGCCCGCGCCGCGCGCGGTTTCGTCGAGCTCCTCGCATTCCAGCAGAGTGGCGTGGGCGACCGGCGACACGACCAGCTGCGCGATGCGCATGCCCCGCGTGATCTCGAAGGGCTGGCCGCCGTGATTGATCAGCAGCGCCTTCACCTCGCCCCGGTAGTCGCTGTCGATCGTGCCCGGCGCATTGAGCACCGTGACCCCGTATTCGACGGCCAGTCCCGAGCGCGGCCGCAGCTGCGCCTCATAGCCTAACGGCAGCGCGATCTGCACGCCCGTCGGAATGAGGTCGCGGGCACCCGGCTCGAGCACGAGCTTCTGTCCGGCAGGCAGAGCCGCATAGAGATCGAGGCCGGCGGCGCCGTCGCTGGCATAGGCCGGAAGCGGCAGGCCCTCGCCGTTCGAGAGACGGCGGATGGAAAGCTTCATGGCGCGGCCTCACTCAAGATTCGGGCAATTCGGGCGACGAGGCGTTCGGCGACGGCCTCCTTGCTCATGCGCGGCCAGCTCTCGACGCCGCCGCGGGAGACAAGATGCGCTTCGTTGGCGTCGCCGCCAAAAACCCCCGCGCCTTCGGAGACGTCGTTGGCGACGATGAGGTCGCAGCCCTTGCGATCGAGCTTCTCGCGCGCATGGGCGATCACGTCCCGCGTTTCCGCGGCGAAACCGACAACGAGACGCGGGCGCGTCGCCGTGCCCGCCTTGGCCACGCTTGCGAGAATGTCCGGATTTTCGACGAGCGAAAAGCTCGGCGCCGCCACGCCCTGCTCTTTCTTGATCTTTTGCGACGCGGCCTCGACGCGCCAGTCGGCGACGGCAGCGGCGCCGATGAAGACATCGGCGGGCAAAGCCGCCTCGACGGCGGCGAACATCTGCCGGGCGCTTTCGACGCGCGCCACATCACAACCTTTCGGATCGGGCAGCGACACCGGCCCGGAAACGAGCGTCACGCGCGCGCCGGCGGCGGCGGCGGCGGCGGCGATGGCGTGGCCCTGCTTGCCCGATGAGCGGTTGGCGATATAGCGCACGGGATCAATGGCCTCGTGCGTCGGACCGGAGGTCACGATCACATGCCGCCCCGCGAGCGGGCCCTTGCGCTGCGCCGGCAGAGGGAGGCGCGCGTCGGCTCTCAGCGCCGTCTCCACGGCGGCGACAATGTCGAGCGATTCGCTCATGCGGCCGGGTCCATATTCGCCACAGGCCATATCGCCCTCTTCGGGCCCGACGAAAAGAGCGCCGTCCTGTTTCAGCGCCGCCACATTGCGTTGCGTTGCGGGCGCGAGCCACATGCGCAGATTCATCGCCGGCGCATAGAGCGCGCGCTTGTCCGTGGCGAGCAGAAGCGTGGTGGCGAGATCGTCGCAAAGCCCCTGCGCGGCGCGGGCGAGCAGATGCGCCGTCGCCGGCGCGACCACGATCAGATCGGCCGCGCGCGACAGCTGGATGTGCCCCATCTCCTGCTCGTCAGTGGGCGAGAAGAGGTCGTCGTGAACTTTTTCGTTGGACAGGCTGGCAAAGGCGAGCGGCGTGACGAATTCCTTGGCCGCGGCGGTCATGACGACGCGCACGCGCGCGCCGCGCTCCCGCAGCCGCCGCACGAGATCGAGCGACTTATAAGCTGCGATCCCGCCGCCGACGATCAGCAAAATGGTCTTGCCGTCAAGGCTTTGCGTCAATTTAACCTCGCCGGGCGCGTTTTTTTTCACCCCTGGGGCGCGGAGAATACAGATTTTGGGCGCGGCGCCAAAGCGGCGATGGGTTGCGCGGGGGGGCGGCCTGTGGATTGGACCTTTGGCGCCGAGGCGATTAATCTCACAATCGCCCTTCCGGCGCCACGACCTGCCCTCAGGCCCTCCCCGATGAACTGCACTCGAATTCTATACGGAAGCCGGCCCCTGCCTGCGCTTTGCGCGGCGCTGGCCGTCTCGTTCACTGGAAGCGCGGCGCATTCGCGCGACAGGGAGCAGCCGGCCGTCATCGTCAGCGCGGAGGCGACGGCGCCGGCGCCTGAGCAGAAGCTCGTCAATCAGGGGCGCACCTTCGTGCCGCTGCATTCGACGCTCATCGGCCAGGGCGGCGTGACGCGGCTCAACTTCTCTGGAACGCTTTCGATCCACAATACCTCGGCGACCAATGTGCTCGCCGTGCAGCAGATCGACTACCGAAGCGGCGCAGGACAGCTCGTCGAGAGCTATCTTTCGACGCCGATCTATCTGAAGCCCTATGCCTCCATGCAGGTCACGATCGCGCAGGACGACGTGCGCGCCGGAGTCGGCGCAAGCTTCACCGTTGACTGGGCGACCCCCGCCGGAGCGGACGAGCCCGTGGTCGATGCGGTCATGGCCTCTTTCGTGGGCACGCGCAGCTACAGCTTTCTCTCGCCCGGCAAGCGCGTGTCCCGCCCGCAATGACGGTCTGACACGCCGATGACCCTGCCCGCGCCGCGCCTGCGGCGCCTTTCGCTTTTCGATTTTCGCTCCTACGCGCAGGCGCGGTGCGAGATCGACGCGCAGCTCGTGGCGCTGATCGGCGAGAACGGCTCGGGCAAGACCAATGTGCTGGAGGCGCTGTCGCTCTTTTCTCCCGGCCGGGGCCTGCGCCGCGCGGAACTCGGCGAATGCGCAAGACGCGGCGGCGCCGGCGGCTTCGCGGTGTCCGCGGAGTTCGAAACCGACGGCGCGCCGATCCAGCTTGGCCATGGGCTGACGCCTGACGGCGAACGCCAGTTTCGCATCGAACGCGCGCCGGTCGGTTCGGCCCGCGCCTTCGCGGAACATCTGCGCCTTCTTTGGATCACGCCCGCGATGGATGGCCTGTTCAACGGCCCCGCCGGCGAGCGACGGCGCTTTCTCGATCGCCTGGCGCTCGGCGTCGATGCGGACCATGGCGCGCGCGTCAACCGGCTGGAGCGCGCGCTTCGCAATCGCAACCGTCTGCTGGAGGACGGCGTCCCGGATCGCCGCTGGCTCGACGCCGCCGAACAGGAGATCGCGGCGCTCGGCGTGGCCGTCGCCGCCGCCCGGCGCGAGACTGTCGCCCGGCTGGGCGCCCTGATCGTCGCGCGAGAGAGCGCCTTCCCCTGGGCTGAAATCGCGATTGACGGCGAGATGGAGAACATGCTCGCCGAGGCGCCCGCGCTCGCCGTCGAAGAGCATTTCCGCGAGAAGCTTGCGGCGACGCGACGCCGCGACGCCGCCGCCGGCCGCACGCTCACAGGGCCGCAGACGAGCGACCTTGCCGTGCGCCACGGTCCGAAGTACGAGGCCGCGCGCGACTGCTCGACGGGCGAACAGAAAGCGCTGCTGATGGGCCTCACGCTGGCCCATGCGCGTCTTGTCGGCGAGATGACCGGCAAGGCTCCCTTGCTGCTTCTCGACGAGGTGGCGGCGCATTTCGATCCGAAAAGGCGCGAGGCCCTGTTCGGCGAGCTCGAGGCGCTCGGCGGACAGGTCTGGATGAGCGGCGCCGATCCGCTGCTGTTCGCCTCTTTGAACGGTCGCGCGGAACTGTTGCAGGTGACGCCGGGGAAGCTCGCCGCCGCGACGTTTTGAAGTTCACTCGCACCTTGCCCGGGCAGTGATGGTTTTTTCGATCGACGATCAGAGTCGAGGCCGCCGATGCGCCGTGACGAGGGTCGCATTTCAGCCACGCTCCAGCTTGTCGCGGCGTTAGGTGAAAATAAGATCGTCGAAAGACAAGGCTATATGCGCGAGAGACGCAAATTCCGACAAAGTACGATTGCACAACAGGCGATGTCGTGACAGTCTCAGAAGCGGAATAGAAATAACATTTCGGAAAATATCATTTATGCCGAGGCTTGGAGCGCTGGCCAATATTGCAAAGGTCAAGCCTTGCGGCTTGGCAAAATTGCTACGGTTAGCGTATGCGACGGCGATAGACGAACATGCTGACCTCGCGGCCCTTGTCGCTTGATGGGGCCGCGCCCGCCGGCGCTATTGGCGACAAGGAAACTGCTTCTTGCAATCTCGATGGAAGGAAAGCTGCATCATGACTCGAAAGGCTCCTGAGCTGGTGAAATTAGCAGGCAGCTGAGACTTGGCTTGGAGAGAGGAGCGAGCGTGAATTACGTCCAAGTGGGATTTACCCCTGCGGAACAAGCGGCAAGACGTAAGCCGACTGCGAAGCTATTGAGAGAGGGTGAACGGTGGTACGCTGCGCAAACCCTGGCCAATCGCGAGACCGGCGCCCTGTTGCACCTGAATGCGCAAGGCTTCCGAACCTTCCTGCCTGTGTCTTTGCGAACAGTGAGCCATGCACGCAAATTGAAAACGGTGCGTCGCGCGGTTTTTCCGGGTTATCTCTTCCTCATCCTTGATCTGCAGCGGGATCGCTGGCGAAGCGTGAATGGCACAAGCGGCGTCTCGCGCCTGGTGATGGGGCGGGATTATCCCTTGGCGGTGCCTGAAGGCGTCGTGGAGACATTGCTGGACTGCGTCGATGAACAGGGTCTCTGCACGCTGGGTAGGGATCTGCGAGAAGGCGAGAAGGTAAGAGTAATCTCCGGGCCACTGGCGCAGGCCATGGGGCAACTGGTCAACCTCGATGACAAAGGCCGCGTGCGGGTGCTGCTTGAGATCATGGGCGGCGAGGTCCTCACGACCATGGAGCGGTGCGTCCTCGAGCGCGCCTGAATTAGTATAGGGCGCGAGCGCCGCGCTGATGGCCTGTCAGGGCTGCAACATCACTTTAATGCAGCCGTCCCTGTGATTACGAAACATCTTGTACATCTCCGGCCCTTCCTCGAGCGCGGCGCGATGCGTGACGACGAAGGAGGGATCGATGTCGCCCCTTTCGACGCGCTCCAGCAGACGCGGCAGGTAACGCTGCACGGGCGTCTGCGCCATGCGGAAAGTCAGACCGCGATTGATCGCCGAGCCCATCGGAAATTTGTCGATGAAGCCGCCATAGACGCCAACGACCGAAACCGTTCCGAAATTGCGGCAACAGTGAATCGCCTGTCGCAACACATGCGGCTGGTCGGTGCCGAGGAAGGTTGCGACCTTCATACGGTCCACCATAGAATCCAGGCTCGCGGTCGGATCGGGCTCCGTGCCGACTGCGTCGATGCAGGCGTCGGCGCCGCGGCCATTGGTCATGCTCTGGATCGAGTCGTAAATATCGACCTTGTGGAAATCGAGCGTCTCGGCGCCAGCCTTTTCCGCAAGCGCCAGCCGCTCCGGCACGCTGTCGATGGCGATGACGCGTTCGGCCCCAAGCATGAAGGCGCTTCGGATCGCGAACTGGCCGACGGGCCCGCAGCCCCATATGGCGATCGTGTCGCCGGGTTTGATGTCGCAAAATTCGGCGGCCATGTAGCCTGTCGGAAAAATATCCGACAGAAAGAGCGCTTGATCGTCTGATAGCGACTCTGGAATCTTGATCGGCCCTGAGTCCGCGAAAGGCACGCGCAAATATTCCGCCTGGCCGCCCCTATAGCCGCCAAGCAAATGCGAATAGCCGAAAAGCCCGGCAGGCGAATGGCCCCAGAGCGTCTCGGCCTTCTTGTGGTCCGGATTGGTGCGCTCGCAGGCTGAATAATAGCCATGCTGGCAGAACCAGCATTCCCCGCAGGAGATGGTGAACGGCACGACGACGCGCTCGCCGACCTTCAGATTCTTCACGGCCGAGCCAACCTCGACGACTTCGCCCATTGTTTCGTGGCCGAGCACGTCGCCGTCGTGCATCTGTGGAATCACGCCGTCATAGATGTGAAGGTCAGACCCGCAGATGGCGCAGGCCGTGACCTTGATCACCACGTCGCGCGGATCCTCTATCCCCGGATCGGGAACGCTCTCGCAGCGAATGTCTCCCTTCCCGTGAAAGGTGAGCGCTTTCATGCACAGCTCCAATCCGTCCGAACGCGTGAGGATGCGCGGCTTTTGTGATCAACGTATCCGGCTGGCGATCGTTCCCCGGCGGCCGCGCAGACAAGGTATGGCCCGGTTCGCGCCTGTGCTATGCCACACACATGGCCTCACTCCCTCCGCAGGCGCGCGCGCTGCTCAAATCCGTCTTCGGCTACGACGATTTCCGGCCCGGCCAGGCCGAGATCATCGCCGCCGTGCTGAATGGCGGGCCGGTGCTCGCCGTCATGCCGACGGGAAGCGGCAAATCCATGTGCTATCAGCTGCCGGCGATCATCGAGGAGGCGCCGACGGTGGTGGTTTCTCCGCTGATCGCGCTGATGCGCGATCAGGTCCAGCAGATGCGCGCGCTCGGCGTCGCCGCCGCGACGCTCAACTCCATGAACAGCGGCGAGGAGAACGACGACGCGCGCCGCGCCTTGCGCGCGGGCGAGCTGCGCCTGTTGTTCGTGTCGCCGGAACGCCTTCTGATGGATGGGCTGATCAACGAACTGCGCCGCGCAAGGCCGCAGCGGCTCGCCATCGACGAAGCGCATTGCGTTTCCGAATGGGGGCACGATTTTCGGCCCGAATATCGAGAGATCGGCCGCGCGGCGGAGGCGCTCGGCAATGTGCAGGTGATTGGACTCACCGCCACGGCCGACGCCGCGACGCGCGCGGACATTGCGGCGCGTCTCTTCCCCTCGCCGCCGGAGCTCTTCCTGCACAGCTTCGACCGCCCCAATATCGCGCTGAACTTCGTCCTGAAGGATCAACCGAGGCGGCAGCTGTCACGCTTTCTCGAGCGCCACAAGGGCGAGAGCGGGATCGTGTATTGCTCCTCGCGCCAGCGCACCGAAGACCTTGCGCGCTACTTCCTCGACCAGGGCCACGACGCCCTGCCCTATCATGCCGGGCTCGATCAGGAGACGCGCAACCGCAATCAGGACCGCTTCCTGCGCGAGGACGGCGTCGTCGCCGTCGCGACCATCGCCTTCGGCATGGGCGTCAACAAGCCGGACGTGCGCTTTGTGGCGCACGCCGACATGCCCTCCTCCGTCGAAGCCTATTATCAGGAGATCGGCCGCGCGGGCCGCGACGGCCTGCCCGCCGATACGTTGACGCTCTACGGTCTCGACGACATGGCCTTCCGCCGCCGCCGCATCGACGAGAAGGAGATCGGCGAGAACCGCCGCCGCATCGAGCACGCGCGGTTCTCGGCGCTCGCCATGCTCTGCGAAACGCCGCGATGCCGGCGCCAGACGCTCCTCGCCTATTTCGCGGAGGAGGCGCCGGGCTGCGGGCGCTGCGACGTCTGCCAGGGCAAGGTCGCCGTCTTCGACGGCGTCATTCCTGCGCAAAAGGCGCTCTCGGCCATCTATCGTACCGGCCAGAGGTTCGGGGCCGGCCATATCGCGGACGTGCTCATGGGCGACGCGACCGAGGCCGTGCGCCGCCATGGCCACGACGCCATCAAGACCTTCGGCGCCGGCAAGGAGCACAGCAAGCAGGAATGGGCCTCGATCCTGCGCCAGCTTTTCGCCGCGGGGGCGCTGCAAACGGCGAGCGCGGAGCATGGCGGCTTCGCGCTGACGCCGCGAGGGGAGGATATCCTCTTCGGCCGCGAAACCATCCTCCTGCGCAGCGATCCGCTGACGCCGCGCGAGCGCCGCCGCAAGGAGGCGCCGAGCCTGGACGAAGCGACGGACCGCGTCCTCGCCGCGCTCAAGCGCAAGCGGCGCGAACTCGCACAGGAGGAAGGCGTCCCGGCCTATGTCATCTTCGCCGACCGCACGCTGATCGACATGGCGGAAACGCGCCCCGCGACGCTCGACGAGCTGCTGCGCGTGCATGGCGTCGGCGAACGAAAGCTCGCGCGCTACGGCGACGCCTTTCTGGACGCGCTGAACGAGGCGCTGCAATGACGCGTTTCCGCTCTCCGGGGCGATCGCTTCCGCTGGCGCCAATTTCCGCGTCGAAATAAAAACGCTCGCAACCGCGCTGCTGCCATAGTAGGGAACGCGCACGCTGGGAACAAAAACCCCGTTTACAATCAGGCGTTTGTAAACACAGAAAATTCTTTCTCCCGCGTGCATTTGGCTTGCAATCCAGCCTAAAATGCGCTGTACGAATCATGAGGCCAAGCCTCCGGAAAAGCGGGTGAAATGAGCGAGAACGACAAGGCCAGGGACGCTTCGGAATACGGCGCCGAATCCATCAAGGTGCTGCGCGGCCTCGACGCCGTGCGCAAGCGTCCGGGCATGTATATCGGCGACACGGATGACGGCACCGGCCTGCATCACATGGTGTACGAGGTCGTCGACAACGCCATCGACGAGGCGCTCGCCGGCCACGCGACGCGCGTCACCGTGACGCTGAACGCGGACGGCTCCTGCACCGTCACCGACAATGGCCGCGGCATTCCGACCGACATCCACCCGGAAGAAGGCGTGTCGGCGGCCGAGGTCATCATGACCCAGCTCCATGCCGGCGGTAAGTTCGACCAGAATTCCTACAAGGTCTCCGGCGGCCTGCACGGCGTCGGCGTCTCGGTCGTCAACGCGCTTTCCGTGTGGCTGAAGCTGCGCATCTGGCGCGCCGGCAAGGAGCATTACATGGAGTTTGCGAACGGCGACGCCGTCGGCAAGCTCGCGGTCGTCGGCGACGCGCCCATCGAGGACGGGGCGCCCAAGCGCGGCACGGAAGTGACCTTCCTGCCCTCGCCCGCAACCTTCACCATGGTCGAATTCGATTACGCCACAATCGAGCACCGGCTGCGCGAACTCGCCTTCCTCAACTCCGGCGTGCGCATCATCCTCACCGACGCACGCCACGCCGAGGTGAAGCGCGAGGAACTCTTCTACGAAGGCGGCCTCGAGGCGTTCGTGCGCTGGCTCGACCGCGCCAAGCAGCCGCTCGTCTCGGCTCCGATCCTCATCAAGGGCCAGCGCGATCACATCAGCGTCGAGGTCGCGCTGTGGTGGAACGACAGCTACCACGAGAATGTGCTGGCCTTCACGAACAACATTCCCCAGCGCGATGGCGGCACGCATCTCGCGGGCTTCCGCGCGGCGCTCACCCGCCAGATCACCGGCTATGCGGATTCCTCCGGCCTCACCAAGCGCGAAAAGGTCGATCTCTCGGGCGACGACTGCCGTGAGGGGCTCACCTGTGTCTTGTCCGTAAAGGTGCCGGACCCTAAGTTCTCCTCACAGACAAAAGACAAGCTGGTGTCGTCCGAAGTGCGTCCGGCAGTCGAAAATGTGATGAACGAAGTGCTCGGCCAGTGGCTCGAAGAGCATCCGGCCGAGGCGAAGAACGTCGTCTCCAAGGTCGTGGAGGCGGCGGCCGCGCGGGAGGCGGCGCGCAAGGCGCGCGAGCTGACGCGACGCAAGGGCGCGCTGGACGTGGCGAACCTTCCCGGCAAGCTCGCCGACTGTCAGGAGCGCGACCCCGCCAAGGCGGAACTCTTCATCGTCGAGGGCGACTCGGCCGGCGGCACCGCCAAACAGGGGCGCGACCGCGCCTTTCAGGCCGTTCTTCCGTTGCGCGGCAAGATTCTCAACGTCGAGCGCGCGCGCTTCGACAAGATGCTGTCCTCGGAGCAGATCGGCACGCTCATCACCGCGCTGGGGACGGGCGTGGGGCGCGACGAATTCAACGCCGACAAGCTGCGCTACCACAAGATCATCATCATGACCGACGCCGACGTCGACGGCGCTCATATCCGCACGCTGATCCTGACCTTCTTCTACCGGCAAATGCCGGAGCTGATCGAGCGCGGCCATGTCTTCATCGCCCAGGCGCCGCTCTACAAGGTGACCAAGGGCAAATCGACGCAATATCTCAAGGATGAGCGCGCCCTCGAGGACTACCTCATCGACAGCCTGCTCGACGGCGCCGTGCTGCGCACGGGGACCGAAGACCGCGCCGGCGCCGATCTGCGCAAGGTGCTCGAGGATGCGCGCGCCTTCCGCGCCATCATGGGCAATCTGCATTCGCGCTACGACCGCAGCGTCGTGGAGCAGGCCGCCATGGCGGGCGCGCTCGCGCCCCAGACCGACGAGGGCGAGGCGGCGCGCCTTGCGGCGCTGGTCGCGCAGCGCCTCGACGCCATCGCCGAAGAGACGGAACGGGGCTGGACGGGCGAGGTCCGCGACGGCGGCTATGTCGTCCGGCGCACGCTGCGCGGCGTGACACAAGCGGTCGTCCTCGACGCCGCCATGCTGAACTCGTCCGAGGCCCGCAAGCTCCACGAGCGCGCGGAGAGCCTGCGCGACGTCTTCTCGGCGCCGGCGACGCTCGTCCGCCGCGGAGACGAGGCGCCGCTGTCCGGCCCCATCGCTCTCTACGACGCGATGAGCCAGATCGGGCGCAAGGGCCTCACGCTCCAGCGTTACAAAGGCCTCGGCGAAATGAACGCCGAGCAGCTTTGGGAAACCACCCTCGACCGCGAGGCGCGCTCGCTGCTTCAGGTGCGCGTGAAGGAAGCGGCCGAGGCCGACGATATTTTCGTGAAGCTCATGGGCGATGTCGTCGAACCCAGACGCGAATTCATCCACGAGAATGCTCTCAATGTCGCAAATCTAGACGTGTGACGGCGGCGTGGGCCGCCGGTTTCGGCCATGAAGAAAGAAGACCTCTCAATACTTTTCGAGCGCACGCTCGCCTGCGATTACGACGACGACGGCGCTTGGGAGGCGGTCAACGCCCTGCGATCCCAGGGCGGGCGTGAGGTCTTCGGCAGGGCGGCGCAGTGGCTCAAATCGGCGCGGCCTCTGGAGCGGGCGCGCGCGGCGGACATTCTGGGGCAGATCGGCGTCGGCCCCGGCCGCGCGCACGAGTCTCCGACCGAAGCCTGCGAATTGCTCATCGAATTGCTGCTCGGGGAACAGCACCCGCGCGCCGCCGCCTCCGCGCTCGTCGCGCTCGGGCATATCCAGGACTCGCGCGCGCTCCCCGTGATCTACCGGTTCATCGGAAACGAAGACCCCGTGCTGCGCCATGCCGTCGCCTTCGCGCTCGGCTGCTTCGTTCAGGACACCGCCAGCCATCCGGGGCTGATGCTGCTCATGTCCGACTCAGACGAAGATGTGCGCGACTGGGCGACCTTCAGCCTCGGCGTCTGGGGCGATCTCGATTCGGCCCGCGTTCGCGACGCGCTTGCGCGGCGGCTCGACGATTCTTTCGAGAATGTCCGCCTCGAAGCCATCGCCGGTCTTGCAAAGCGCCACGACGCCCGCGTCCTCCCGCTGCTGATCGAGGCGCTCGAGTGGCCGGAGGCGCAGGACGATCCCGAGCCGAAACTCATCGAAGCGGCCTGCGCGTTGCTGTCGCTGTCAAAGGAGCCGCGCGGCTGGGTCGGAGAAGACTACGCCAGGGCGCTCCGCCAGCGTTTTCGCGGCGAGATTGCGCCGAGTTGGCAATAGCAGGAGCATGAGCGGACCCATCCGCCTGATCGTGTGCGTCGGCCCGCGTTGCGACGCCGAGGGACGCGGACGCGCCCTGCTGGCGCAGACAGAGACGGCGTTGAAGGAGAATTTCTCCGAGGCCCTTGCCGAAGGGCGGCTCGAACTCGCGACGCGCGACTGCCTCCGGCTCTGCACCCGCGATCCCGTGGTGAGGCTGGAGCCCTCCGGCGAGGCGCGCTCCGGCCCCGACATCGGCCAATTGCTCCGAGACATAGAAGGCGAGCTGGCGCGGCAAAAATTACGCGCCGCCGCTCCCGTCATAATGAGAGGCGCTAGATAAAACCGCGACGGCCGGCGCGATACGCCGGCGGAGCGCCTCCATGAGAACAGAGTCTTGCGCCGCGGCCTTCCGGCTGGCGGCGGCCGCCATTTTCTCCCTACACCTCTCCCCGGTCTTCGCGGAACGCGCCGAAGCGTCGCCCCCGGAGGCAAGAGAGACGGAAAAGCCGTCGCGGGCGCTCCCGAGCTATGGGCCCGAGACCGAGCGCGCGACGCTGGAGGCCGCGCGGCGCTACGCCGATATTGCGGCGTTGGGCGGCTGGCCGCATATCCGGCGGCCGCTCGGCCCCGACTCGCATGGCACGCCGGTCGCCGAGCTGCGCCGAAGGCTCGCGATCGAAGGCTATCTGCCGCAGGATCAGGCGCGTGATGAAGATCCGCGCTGGGACGATGATCTGACGGACGCCGTGCGACGCTTCCAGGCGCATGTCGGGCTCGAACAGACGGGCGAAGTCTCGCGCGAGACGTTACTCCAGTTGAATGTTTCGCCCGCTGCGCGCGCACGCGCCCTCGCGGCGACGGCCGGGCGTCTGTCCAGAATGCGGTTTCGCTTCCCCGAGCGCTATGTCGCCGTCAACCTCCCCGCCGCCGCCGTCGAGGCTGTCGAAGACGACGAGACGCAGGCCCGCTACGACGCAATCGTCGGCGGCAAGCGCCATCCTTCTCCGCAGATCACGGCGCGGATCGACTCCGTCGATATCAATCCCACCTGGACCGTGCCAGCCTCGATCATCCGAAAGGAGCTGGCGCCCAGGCTGAAACGCAATCCAAACTATCTTGCGCACGAGCACATCAGAATATTCGATGGGCGCGGGCACGCGGTCGACCCGAGGCGATTACGGCGCCTGTCCGCGGCGCGCGCGGCGCATTTCACTTTCCGGCAGGACCCCGGCCCGAACAATGCTTTGGGCTCGCTTCGTCTGTCCATGCCGAACAAGGACGCCGTTTACATGCACGACACGCCGAGGAAAGACCTTTTCGACAGAGACTATCGATTCCTTTCCCATGGCTGCGTGCGCGTCGAGGGCGTTTACGACCTCGCCGCCTGGCTCCTGAATGATGGCGCCCACAAATGGGACGAGGCGGGGCTACGGGACGAAGTCGAAGAGGGCCGCACGGAAAAGATCAGGCTCGATCATCCGACGACAGTGGCCTGGGTTTACATGACCGGCTGGGCCACGGACGACGGACCCGCGCAGTTTCGCCGGGACATCTACAGCCTCGACAAAGGCGCGAAGCCACCGCCGCACGGGCGCGCCGTTGCGCTGCGGTGAGACTCTGCATCATGGCGGAGCTGGTTCCGTGGATGCCCGCGACAAGCGCGGGCACGACGCGGAGAGAGCCGCCCTTCCCTCCCGTCATGGCCGGGCTCGTCCCGGCCACCCACGCCGGAGGGCGCCCTCACACGGCCCGTGGATGTCCGCGACAAGCGCGGGCATGACGCGGAGAGAACCGCCCTCCTTTCCCGTCATGGCCGGGCTCGTCCCGGCCACCCACGCCGAAGGGCGCCCTCACGCGGCCCGTGGATGCCCGCGACAAGCGTGGGCATGACGCGGAGAGAGCCGCCCTCCCTCCCGTCATGGCCGGGCTCGTCCCGGCCACCCACGCCGGACGGCGCCCTCACGCGGCCCGTGGATGCCCGCGACAAGCGCGGGCACGACGCGGAGAGAGCCGCCCTCCCTCCCGTCATGGCCGGGCTGGTCCCGGCCACCCACGCCGGACGGCGCCCTCACGCGGCCCGTGGATGCCCGGGACAAGCGCGGGCATGACGCGGAGAGAACCGCCCTCCCCTCCCGTCATGGCCGGGCTCGTCCCGGCCACCCACGCCGGAGGGCTCACTCACGCGGCCCGTGGATACCCGCGACAAGCGCGGGCATGACGCGGAGAGAACCGCCCTCTAATTCGCGAGATCTTGGTACAGGTCGCGCCACGATGGGTTCATGTCCAAGATGAGCCGCACCTTCCACGCGCGAGGCCAGTGCTTCATTGTCTTCTCGCGTTGGATGGCGATGCGAATGTCGTCATGGGGTTCGTACCAAGCGAGTCGTTTCAGGCCATAGCGCTTCGTAAACCCTTCGATGACGCCCTCGCGGTGCTCCCAGGCGCGTCGCGCGAGGTTGCTCGTGACGCCGAGATAAAGCGTCCCGTTCGAGCGATTGGTCATAATGTAAACCCAGCTCCCGCGCATTCTCGAATTGTATAGCTAAAGTCTGTTGTGGCAAGCAGTGGTGCGCCCTCCCCTCCCGTCATGGCCGGGCTCGTCCCGGCCACCCACGCAATTCGCCGTCAGAACTGCGGTTTCGCCACCATCAGCCAGAAAATGAACAACATCGCGATGAAGGCCGGCCACCCCAGGGCGAACCACCACCAAAAGTAGCGACTGTATTGCGCGGGCAGTTCCGCGCCGGTTTCGAGGCAGGCCTCGGCGATCTTGGCCATGCGCATTTGCAGCCACACCACCGGCAGCCAGCAGGCGCCGACGAAAATATAGAGCGCGACCGAGGCCAGGATCCAATGGCTGTCGAGCGGCCAGCCCTCTTCGAGCGCGAGCGCCACGCCTGTCGCCGGCTGGATGATGACCGCGGGGGTCGTGAAGAGCCAGTCGGCGAGCACGACATTCTTGTCGCCTGCGACGATGGCGCGGAGATCGCCGCGAAGATTGGTGGCGAGCCCGTGGAAGGCCGTCCCCAGTCCGGTGCCGAACAGCACCGTGGAGCTGATGATGTGAATCCACTTGAGAAGCGTGACGTCCATTCAGTCGGCCTCCATTGCGATCATCACCAGGATCGCCGCCGCGATGGGCAGGTTTTTCAAAATCGGCGCGAAGGGATGCAGCCAGTATTCGCCGGGAAGGCCCATCGCCAGCAGGGTGAAGGCCGCCATGCTCGCCAGTTGGATCCAGCCGATCAGCGCCGGGCGCCAGCCGCGCAGCAGGATGAGGCCGAGAATGAAATCGAGCGCCGCGCCGCCATAGAGCGCCAGCGAGGCGACCGGCCCCGTGAGTCCGATGGCGGCGAGCAAGTCGTAGCTCTTGTCGACCGAATAGAGACCGAAGGACAGGAGTCCGGTCACGATCCACAGGATCGCCAGGCTCCAGCGCAGCACGGGCTTCAGGAAGAAGAGCCGCGCCGACAGGCGGTCGGCGTCGGAGGCCGGCTCCTCGGCGAGCGCGGTCCGGATGCTTTTCGGCGGACGCCCCAGCGCCGCCGTCAGCGCGGCCGGATCGGAGACATTGCCGCCGGCCAGCATCTTCATGACGTCGGGATTGAGCGGCCCGCTGGTGAAGCGCCCGCCGATCTCGGTCGCGATCTCGAACAGACGGTCCGGGATGCGCACAGAACCCGTCGGGCGCAGGCGCAGCCAGTTGCGCAGGATGCGCTCCAGCTCATAGGCCGTCATCGGCTCCGGTCCCACCACGTCGATCATGCGCGCGGACTCGGCGCCTTCGGCGAGCCGCGTCACCAACTCGGCGAGGTCATCCACATGAACCGGCTGGAACTTCCAGTCGTCGCGTCCGATGCGCGGCAAGACGGGAAGGGCCGCGGCGGCCAGGAGCCAGCGCGTGCTCGCCCCACCCCGCCCCACGACGACAGACGGCCGCAGCACGCGCCAGTCGATGCGCTCGCCATGCGGGTCGGCGTCCAGAAAAAACGCCTCCGCCGTGCCCTTGCTGCGCTGGTAATCCGTCTCGCCCTGCGCCGTCGCGCCCAGCGCCGAGATATGGATGAAGCGCGCCAAACCCGCGCCGATGCAGGCCGAAAACAGCCGCATGGCGCCTTCCGCATGCACCGCGTCCATGGTATTCGCGCCCTCGTCGCGCACGAGGCCGGCGCAATTGACGACGACGTCGAAGCCCGCGACCTTCGCCCGGAGGCGAGCGGGAAAGTCGCGGGCGATGTCAATGTCCCCGCGCCCCGCCGCCATCACCGAATGACTTGCCGCCGCAAGCCGGCCGGCGATATGGCGCCCGATGAAGCCGGTTCCGCCGACGATGAGACACCGGGCCAAGGCTGCGCCTCCCGCAAAAGCGTCCTCGGCGGACATATAGGGGTCGCCCCCGCTTCGCCCTGCGATTTTTCCGCGATTTCGTGCGATATAGGAGACCATGGCGACGATTCGGAATGCTTTCGACCCCGGCTTTGGCGTGTATGTGCACTGGCCGTTCTGTCTGTCGAAATGCCCATATTGCGACTTCAACAGCCACGTCCGCCGCGGCGACGTGGACGAGGATCGCTTTGTCGAGGCTTTCGCGGTGGAGCTGGCGCATCGGGCGAGCCTCGCGCCGGGGCGGGAGGTGCGCTCGATCTTCTTCGGCGGCGGCACGCCGTCGCTGATGTCGCCCTCGACGGTCGAAGCGATTCTGGCGCAGATCGCCAGCCACTGGACCCTCGCCAGGGATGTCGAGATTACGCTGGAGGCCAATCCGACGAGCGTCGAGGCGTCCCGCTTCAAGGGCTTCAAGGCGGCGGGGATCAACCGCGTCTCGCTCGGCCTTCAGGCCCTGAACGACATCGACCTCAAGGGGCTCGGGCGGCAGCATTCGGTCGCCGAGGCGCTGATGGCGGTCGACATCGCCAATTCGGTCTTCGACCGCACCTCCTTCGATCTGATCTACGGCCGGTCTGGCCAGACGCCGGCGGCGTGGCGCAAGGAGCTCGATCTCGCGCTCGCCCGCGCGCCCGAGCATGTCTCGCTCTACCAGCTCACGATCGAGCCGGACACCATGTTCGAGCGCATGGTCAACACCGGCAAGATGACGATCCCCGACGCCGAAACCCAGCGCGCCTTGTGGGACGTGACGCAGGAGATCACCGCGCGCCACGGCCTGCCCGCCTATGAGGTGTCGAACCACGCGCGCCCCGGCGCGGAATGCCGGCACAATCTCGTTTACTGGCGCTATGGCGAATATGCCGGCGTCGGGCCCGGCGCGCATGGCCGCATCGTGACCTCGCGCGGGCGCCGCGCCATGGCCTGCGAGCGTCATCCGGAAATGTGGCTCACCTGCGTGGAGACCGAAGGCCACGGCCTCGTCGAGGACGAATTGCTCAACGCCGAGCAGGAAGGCGACGAGTTCCTGCTGATGGGCCTGCGCCTGCGCGAGGGGATCGACCCGCAGCGTTATTTCCTGCTCACCGGCAAGAAACTCTCCCAGTCGCGCATCAGCGAACTCGTGGGCGACGGCCTCGTGGAGCTGACCCGCGAGAACCGGCTGCGGGTGAGTTCCGAAGGCTTCCCTGTTCTCGACGCCGTGGTGGCCGATTTGGCGGCCTGACCGCGGTCAGGCCATCCTGTCCCGCATGAAGGCCAGCGCGCCGGCGGGGATCGTCTGGCGGGTTTTGAAAAAGCCCCGCCACGAGTCTTTCACGGCGAGGGCGCTGCGGATGTCGAAGGCGCTCGCGCTGTCGACCGACTCCAGCGCCTCCCATGACAATGGCGTCGCCACAGTGGCACCCCGCCTCGCCCTGAGCGACCAGGGCAGGATCGCCGTCGCCGTTTTCTTGTTGCGCAGCCAGTCGATGAAAATGCGCCCCTCGCGGCGCCGCTTGCTCATATTGGCCACGAAGCGTTTCGGCTCCTGCCGCGCCAGCCCGCGCGCGAAGCCGGCGGCGAAGACTTCCGTTTCGGCATAAGCGAGCGAGCCGTCGAGCGGCAAAACGATATGCACGCCCTTGCCGCCAGTGACGAGCGGCCAGCTTTCGAGGCCGATCTCCGCGAGATAATCGCGAATGTCCGCGGCCGCCTTTCGCACCTCGCGGAAGGGCAGCTCCTCGTCGGGATCGAGGTCGAAGACCATTCTGTCGGGCCGGTCGAGATCGCGCGCCAGCGACATCCAGCCATGGATTTCGATGGCCCCGAACTGCGCCGCCGTGTGCAGGCCGAGCGCGCCGTCGAGCGCGATGTAGGGCTCGCCGCCCTCGTCCTCGACCTTCAGAATTCCTTTGCTCATGCCCTTGAGCGGGTGGCGCTGGAAGAACAGCTCGCCAATGTTATCGGGCGCGCGCAGCAGGCTGATCGGCCGGTCGGCCAGATGTGGCGCCATGCGCGGCGCCACGGCGTCGTAATAGGCGGCGATTTCGCCCTTTGTAATATTGTCGTCGGGATAGACGACGCGGCTGGCGTGAGTGATGCGCGCAAGCTTCGGCGCCTCGGCGGAGGCCGCCGTCTTCGCCTTCACGTCCTCGCGCACGCCGAGAAATCGCGCCTGCCGCATCTGACCGTCCATGGTCCAGCCCCCGAAACGCACTTCCGCCGGAAAGGGCGCCTGGATGAAGACGACGCCCTTTGGAATGAGCTCGGAGGCCGCGACCGCATAAGGCGGCCGGCTCCCCGCGCGCTTCGCCAGCAAGGGCTCCAGGGCGCTCCGCGTCTGCGCGCCATAGCCCGTGCCGATGCGGCCGACATAGCGCAACCCTTCCGGCGTTTCCTTGGCGGCGACGAGCGAGGCGAAGCTTTCACCCTTCTCAGACAGCCGATAGCCAATGATGACCACATCCTCGCGAAAATCGCCCTTGATCTTCAGCCAGTCGGCGAAGCGCCCGCTGCGATAGGGCGCGGCGGCGCGCTTGGCGATGATCCCTTCCGCGCCCGCCTGCGTCGCCTGCCGGAAGACGGCGGCGCCGTCACCCTCGATGTAATCGCCGTAACGGATGGCGCCCGAGGCGCCCGAGAGCAGCTTTTTCAGGAGCGCCTTGCGCTCGCGCAACGGTTTGCTTCGCAAATTCTTCTCGTCGAGCGCGAGCAGATCGAAGGCGACGAACTCCACCCGCTCGGCGCGGCCTGCCTCCAGCGCCGAGACCAGCATGGCGAAATCGGAAAGCCCCTTCTCGTCGAAGACGACCGCCTCGCCATCGAGAAGCGCGTTGCGGCAGGGAAGCGCGAAGGCGGCGCGGGCGAGGCCCGGAAAGCGGTTCGTCCAGTCGAGCCCCGAGCGCGTATAGACGACCGCGCCATCCGCGCCCGTCGCCAGTTCGAGGCGATAGCCGTCGTATTTGAGTTCGAAAATCCAGTTGGCCCCCACGGGCGGCGTCTCCGCCGTCTCGCAGAGCTGCGGGAGGACGAATTTCGGCGTCGGCGCGCTGGCGATGGGCGTCTCGGACCAATAGGCGGCCCTGGCGCGGGCGGCCGGCGTCTTGCGACGCTTCGCCCTGGCGCCGCGTTCGATTTCCTCGCGGGTGCGCCCGGTGGCGACGCTCGTCGTATAGTGCTCGACGAGATTTTCCTCGGGCTCGGCCCATTCGTCGCGCTCCTTGATCAGGAGCCAGTTCTCGTGCCCGTCGCTGGGCTTCATGCGCACGAGCACATAGCCGCCGCGCATTCTCTCGCCATCTGCGCGAAACTTGATCTCGCCCCTCTCCAGCGCTGCGAGCGGGTCGCCGTTCATGGGCGCATAGGTCGCATCCTCCCACAGCATCACCGTGCCGCCGCCATATTCGCCCTTGGGGATCAGGCCCTCGAAATCTCCGTAATCGAGCGGATGGTCCTCAGTGCGGACGGCGAGCCGCCTGTCGGCCGGATTGGTGGAAGGGCCGCGCGTCACGGCCCAGCTCTTCAATACGCCGTCCATCTCGAGGCGCAGATCGAAATGCTCGCGCCGCGCGAAATGGCGTTGCACGACGAGGCGCGGAGCCTGCCCTTGCGAGACGCCGCCCTGCGGCTCGGGCGTCACGGCGAAATTGCGCTTGGCGCGATAGGCGGCGAGCGCGCCGTCGTCCGTCTGCCGCCCGCGCGCCGGCATGCATCAGGCTCGCCGCCGCGCGGGCGCTTTGGCCGATTTCGCGGGCTTCGTCGTTTTCGGCGTCGCCGCGGTCTCTTTAGCCGGCGGCTTCCCCTTCTTCGGCGGTTCGGGCGGGGCCTCGCCGCCGCCGCTCGCGGCCACGGAGCGTTTCAGCGCCTCCATGAAGTCGAGCACCTTGGCGCCGGGCTCGACCTGCTCCTCGACCGGCACGGTCTCCCCGCGGCCGAGCTTCGCCTTCACGAGATCGCGCAGCGCCTCGGCGTAATGATTGCGGAATTTGGCGGCGTCGAAGGGCTCGCTGCGCCGCTCGATCAAATCCTCCGCCATCTGCACCATGTCCTCGCGCGGCTTCTCCCGGCCGATGTTCGAGAAAATGTCGTCGGCGTCCTTGAGTTCGCTCTCGTAGCGCAGCGTATCGAGTGCGAGCCCCTGCCCCTCGCCGGTTGGATACAGCGCGACGAGATGCTCGCGGCCCCTCAGGGTGAGCTGTCCGATGCCGACCTTGTGCTTCGCCCACAGCGCATCGCGCAGCACGCGATAGCCTTCCTCCGCGACTTCGCCGTCCGGCAACACGTAATAGGGGCGATTGTAATAGACGGGCTCGATCTCGTCGGCGTCGACGAATTGCGACAGCTCGATCGTGTGGCGGGAGGAGAGCTTCAGCGAGTCGAGCTCCTCATCCTCCATGAAGACGTAATTGCCGGGCTCGACCTCGTAGCCGAGCACGATGTCCTCCTTCTTCACCTCGCCCTTGCCGGGCGCGATCTTGAGGTAGCGGATGCGCTGTTTGGAGTTGCGGTCCAGCTGATGGAAGCGGATTTCGGACTCGGCCTTTTCCGCCGCGACCAGACGCACGGGGATGGAGACGAGGGCCAGACGCAAATGGCCCTTCCAGAAGGTGCGCGCCGACTCGGCCATAACTCGCTCCTGCACGCGCTGCTCGGGATCGTCCTTACATAAGGCGACGGCAGGAAGGGCGCAGTCCCCTGTGCAAAAAACGCCAGAACGGCGGGCCTATCGGCTTTTGGCGGGCGGGTCGGAGAGCGGGTGCAGGTCGCGCACCATGGCGCGAACCCGCTCGTCGAGGACGTGAGTGTAAATCTGGGTGGTGGCGATGTCCGCATGACCCAGAAGCTCTTGCACGACGCGCAGGTCGGCGCCGTTCTGCAGGAGATGGCTGGCGAAGGCGTGGCGCAGGGCGTGAGGATGGACCTCGGCGGCGGTAAGCCCTGCGGCGACGCCAAGGGTTTTCAGCTCGCGAGCGAATGCCTGGCGGGTAAGATGGCCGCTGTCGCTGTCGGCCGGGAAAAGAAACGGGCCTTCGGCCAGAACCGGAGCGACCGCCTCCAGAAGCTTGCGATAATCCGCGATGGCGCGCTTCGCCCGCCCGGTGAGCGGCGCGAGCCGCTCGCGGCCGCCCTTGCCCTTGATGGTGATGAAGGCGTCGCGCGCCCGCGCCGCGCTTTTCGGCAGCGACACGAGCTCGGAGACGCGCAGGCCGGTCGCGTAGAGCGTTTCGAGCAGCGCATGGAGGCGCGCGGCGCGCAGCCGCTCGCGCAAGGGACGCTTCTCGTCGTCGAGCCCCTCGCGGGCTGCGGCGAGCAGACGCTCCACCTCGTCGATCGACATGACGCCGGGCGCGTCTCGCGTCAGCCTCGGCCCCTCCAGCGCGGCGGCAGGATCGTCGGCCCGATGCCCGTCCACATAGAGGAACTTGTGGAACTGCCGCAGCGCGGAGAGGCGCCGCGCGACCGTGGCGGTCGACATGCCGTGGGCGTCGAGCGCCGCGAGATAGGCGCGCAAATCATCTGTCGCGGCGTCGCCCGGAGCGCGCCCGCGCCGTGAAAGAAAGCCGGTGTAATCCGAGAGGTCGCGACGGTAGGCGTCCAGCGTGTTGCGCGCGGCGCCGCGCTCCGCCGCCAGCATGTCGAGAAATGCGTCGAGTTGGCGGGCGGCGGGCGGCATCATGGCCAGCGCCTCATTTATTGAGGCGTTGGGCCGGAATCGTATAGGTCATTTCCCGCGGCTGCGGCGTCACGAAAGAGACGACCGCGATCATGGCGCCATAAGCGAGCGCAACAATGGCCGCGACAATAACCAGAAAGCGGAGAAGACTGGGCAAGGAAAGAACTCGTCAGCAAGAACCCTGCCCAAGTCTATCGCGCGAAGCGCGCCCGAATGCAACCGGGAGCGGGTCTAGCGCACGATCACCCTCGTTCCGACCGGAACGCGCGCGTAAAGATCGATCACGTCTTCGTTCATCATGCGAATGCAGCCAGAGGAGACATTCTGCCCGATCGTGCCGGGCTCGTTGGTGCCGTGGATGCGATAGAGCGAGGAGCCGAGATACAGCGCGCGAGCGCCGAGCGGATTGGCGGGGCCGCCTTCCATGTGACGCGGCAGATCGGGGCGGCGCGCGAGCATTTCGGCAGGCGGCGTCCAGTCCGGCCATTCCGCCTTGCGGCTCACCGCCTTCACGCCGGACCACTCGAAGCCCGGCCGGCCGACGCCGATGCCGTAGCGGATCGCGCGCCCGTGGCCATGCACGAAGTAAAGGAACTTGCGCGGCGTATCGACGACGATCGTGCCCGGCGCCTCGGCGCCGTCGTAGGAGACTTCCGCGCGGGCGTAGCTCGGATCGAGCGCCCGTTGCGGCTGCTGCATGGGCGGTTCCGGCGCGTAAGCCGCGAGACGCGCGCCGGGGGGCGGCGCGGCGTAGCGCACCGGTCGCGGGTCGGCGCCCACGACAAGCGCCTCGATCAGACCGCCGCCCAGCGCGCTTTGCTGTTCCGGATAGGGCGGCGCGGCGGAAAGGGCGGGATTGGCGCGGGCTGCCCCGCCCTGGGCGGCGCCGAGCAAGAGCACGAAAACCGTCGCCGGAACGGCGGAGCGAAAGATTGCACGGCGCACAGACATGAGAAAAACCACTGCAAGCGCGCCGCGCTTGCAGGGCGCAGACGCGAATAACGATGGCGGCCAGTCTGCTATGCTCGAGCTATGCCGTAAATGCGCAACGAATTACATGGTTAGGCGCAAGTATAGCCTGATGGTGAACGGCCCCTTGCGACCTTCGCCGGTTCAGAAGTGCGATTCAGAGTCCTCTTGTTCCGCCGGGATTTCGTGGCGCATGATCAGCGGCGCCTGCGCGACGGCGAAAAGGACGGTCAGCGGCAGAATGCCGAAGACCTTGAAGTTCACCCAGGCGTCGGTCGAGACGACGTGGCGGACGACTTCGTTCAGGCCGGCGAGGAAAAAGAAGAACAGGCCCCACCGCCAGGTGAGCTTGCGCCATCCTTCGTCGTCGATATGGATCGCCATGTCGAAGACGATGGGCAGCAGAAGCTTGCCGAAGTAGAGCGCGCCGATGAGCGCCGCGCCGAACATGGAGTAGAGGATCGTCACCTTCAGCTTGATGAAGTCCTCGTTTTGCAGAAAGACCGTGAGGCCGCCGAAGACGAGCACGAGGATCGCGGTGACGACCGGCATCGCCGGCAGATGTTTGGTGACCGCCCAGGAAACGGCGAGCGTCAGCAGAACGCCGGCCATCAGCACGCCGGTGGCGTAGAAAATGCCGAATTTGCTGTTGACGACGAAGAAGACGATCAGCGGCCCGAGTTCGAGCGCGATTTTCAGTCCCGGATTGAGTTTCTTCTTCTGTCCCGCCGGCGGCGCCGCCTTGACCGGCGTTGTCGTTTCCTGTGTCATAACCTTAGCTTTCCGGCGCCGGCTCCGGCGCTTCTTCATCTTCGTCGAGGCCGGCGATCGCGCGGGCGAAGTCACGGGCGGTGAAGGGCTCCAGATCGTCGGCGCCCTCTCCGACGCCGATGAAGTGGATTGGCAGGCCGTAAGCGTCGGCAATCGCGACCAGAATGCCGCCGCGCGCGGTGCCGTCGAGCTTCGTCATGACGAGGCCGGTCACGCCGGCGGTGCGGCCAAAAATCTCGACCTGCTGCAAGGCATTCTGACCGACCGTGGCGTCCAGCACAAGCAGGACCGCGTGGGGGGCCTCGGGCTCCGCCTTTTTCATCACCCGGACGATTTTTTCGAGCTCCGCCATCAGCTCGGCGCGATTTTGCAGACGGCCGGCCGTGTCCATGAGCAGAATATCGGCTTCAGTCTCGCGCGCGCGATTGATCGCGTCGAAGGCGAGGCCCGCGGCGTCCGCGCCCTCCTTGCCCGCCACCACTTCGGCGTCGAGCCGCGCGCCCCAGATCTTGAGCTGATCGACCGCCGCGGCGCGAAATGTGTCGCCCGCCGCCAGCACCACCTTCTTGCGCTCGCCCGTCCATTTGGAAGCAAGCTTGGCGATGGTCGTCGTCTTGCCCGAGCCATTGACGCCAACGACCAGGATGATGAACGGCTTTTTGGTCTCGTCGATCTCAAAGGGCGTGGCCACGGGCGTCAGCACCGACTCGACCTCGCGGGCGAGGATGGCGCGGACCTCCTCGGGGGCGATGTCCCTCTCGTAGCGGGCCTTGCCGACGGCCTTGGTGATGCGAGACGAGGCGCCGACCCCGAGATCGGCGCGCAGCAGCACGTCCTCGAGCTCCTCGAGCGTCAGCGCGTCGAGCTTGCGCTTGGTGAAAATATCGGCGACGCCCTGAGTGATCGCCTGCGAGGTGCGGGCGAGGCCGCCCGTGAGGCGCTGCCACCAGGATTTTTTTGGAGCTTCCGCCTCGGCGGCGGCCTCCGGCGTCGCCGGCTCCTCCGCCTGTGGCTCCGCGCCTCTGCCGAACAGGCGCGAAAACATGCCGCGCTTCTTAGGTCCGTTTGCGTCCGTGCTCATGCGTCCCTCATGCGGCGAACTGCCTACACCAGTCGCGCATAAAGGGCTAGCGCATCGGGCGGGGAGAGCGGCCTTTCGCACTCCTGACCGCGCTAAAACGCCGCGGGACGCTTTCCCCGAGGGCGCGAGGGCCTAGTTACCTGATGCGGGATCGCGTTGCGGCGGCGTTATTGCCGTATCGGTTCCACAAGGGCGGGCCGGCGGCCGAAGCTCGCCCTTTCCATCTCTCGCCTCACCAGCGCAGGACCGCGCCTCCCCAGCTCATGCCCGCGCCGATCGCCATCATGGCGATCACGTCGCCTCTCTTCAGCTTTCCGCCGCGATGGGCCTCGTCCAGCGAGATGGGCATGGAGGCGCTGGACGTGTTGCCGAAGCGGTCGATGTTGATCCAGCACTTTTCGCGCGGCACGCCGAGCGTATCCAGCGCCGACTCGATGATGCGCTGGTTCGCCTGATGGCAGATGACGTGATCGACGTCGGCCGCAGACAGCCCCGCCTTGGCCAGCGTCTCGGCGACCACCTCGGGCAGAAGCCGCGTCGCGACCCTGTAAACCTCCCTGCCCCGCATCCTGATCTTGTTGCCATTGTCCGCCAGCATCTCCTGCGAAACCGGCTGGCGGCTGCCGCCCCCGAAAATGCCGAGGATGCCCGTCATCGAGCCGTCGGTGCGCAGGGTGGCGGCCAGCAGCCCGTGCCCCTCTTCCTCGGTCGCGCCGAGCAGCATCGCCCCGGCCGCGTCGCCGAACAGCACGCAGGTCTCCCGGTTGCCCCAGTCGACGAAACGGCTCAGCGTCTCGGCGCCGATGACCAGCGCGCGCCGGACCATGCCCGAGCGGATGAACTGGTCCGCGATGGTGAGCCCATAGATCGAGCCGGCGCAGGCGGCGGCCACGTCGAAACAGAAGGCGTTCCGGGCGCCGATGAGGTCTTGCACGAAGGCGGCGCAGGAGGGCGTCGGCGTGTCGCCCGTCACGGTGCCGACCACGATCATATCGACTTCGGCAGCCGAGACGCCCGCGTTTTCGAGCGCCTGCCGCGCCGCGGCGGCGGCGAGGTCCGAGGTGGCCTCGTGGTCGCCGGCGACATGCCGCTCCCTTATGCCGGTCCGGCTGACGATCCACTCGCTGTTGGTGGCGACGATTTTCTCGAGATCGGCGTTGGTGAGAACACGCTCCGGCGCATAGGATCCGGTTCCGAGAACGATGGAATTCGGCAAGGCTTGGTCTTTCTGAAAAAAGCGGCCGCCGGCGCGGCGTTAACGAGCGTCGGCGCGTGCAGGCGCCCGGCGGGCTCCGGCGCGGCTATTCATATCGGCGCGGGCTCGAAGCGCAAAGGCTTTTTGCAGCGCAGCACAACCCGCTGATATCCTTGTATTTCATGCTGCCGCGCTGGTGGCTCCCGGAGAATCCGCGCCTGCTTTTTGCGCACCCGATCCGGCCCGTCGCAACCTTTCTTTAAGAGCGTGCAAATATTAACAAAGGGCCGGGCGGCAGGCGGGCAGGCCGCGCCCCGTTCTCGACAACCCTCGTCTTCGCGTCGCCGCGAGCTCCCCGCGGCAGAAGGAGTTTCTGTTCATGATTCATGCCTTGATCTTTGCCGCTGTCGCGCTCTATGCCCTCGTCGGCGCCCTGACGGCCTGATTTTTCTCTCCTTTCGATTGCCTTCCGCGTCGCGCCATGGCAATCGGGCGCGATGCAGGAAGACCAGAAGCGCACCGCCCCGCGCGTTTCCTTCGTTTCGCTCGGTTGTCCCAAGGCCCTCGTCGACAGCGAGCGCATCGTCACAAGATTGCGCGCGGAGGGTTATGAACTCGCGCGCCACCACGCCGGCGCCGATGTCGTCGTCGTCAACACCTGCGGGTTTCTCGACAGCGCCAAGGCCGAGTCGCTCGACGCCATCGGCTCGGCGCTCGCCGAAAACGGCAAGGTGATCGTCACGGGCTGCATGGGCGCCGAGCCCGATCAGATCAGCGCCCGCTTCCCCGACGTGCTCGCCATCACCGGCCCGCAGCAATATGAGAGCGTGGTCGAGGCCGTGCACCGCGCCGCCGCCCCGGCGCATGATCCCTTCGTCGATCTCGTGCCCGAACAGGGGGTGAAGCTCACCCCGCGCCATTACGCCTATCTGAAAATCTCCGAGGGCTGCGACAACAGCTGCTCCTTCTGCATCATCCCGCATCTACGCGGGCCGCTCGTCTCGCGCCCCGCCGCCGACGTGCTGCGTGAAGCCGAAAAGCTTGCGCGCGCCGGCGTGAAGGAGCTGCTGGTCATCTCGCAGGACACGAGCGCCTATGGCCGCGACCTGCGCTACGCCGAAAGCATGTTCGGCGACCGCGCAGTGCGCGCGCGCTTTCTCGACCTTTCGCGAGAACTCTCCGAGCTCGACGTCTGGGTCCGCCTGCATTACGTCTATCCCTATCCGCATGTGGACGAGGTCATCGGCCTCATGGCCGAGGGCAAGATTCTTCCCTATCTCGACATCCCCTTCCAGCACGCGGCCCCGAATGTGCTGAAGGCGATGAAGCGCCCGGCGAACGAGGAAAAGACGCTGGCGCGCATCAAAAGCTGGCGCGCCGCCTGCCCCGACCTCACACTGCGCTCGACCTTCATCGTCGGCTTCCCCGGCGAGACCGAGGAAGATTTCGAGATCCTGCTCGACTGGCTCGACGAGGCGGAGATCGACCGCGCCGGGGCCTTCAAATATGAGCCCGTCGCCGGCGCGCCGGCGAACGACCTCGGCCTCGCGCCCGTTCCCGACGACGTGAAGGAGGCGCGCTGGAAACGCTTCATGGAGAAGCAGCAGGCGGTGAGCGCAAGGCTGATGAAGCGAAAGGTCGGAAAGAGGCTCCAGGTCATCATCGACGAGCCGGGCGGCGGCGCGTCCGGCGTACTCGCCAAGGGCCGCACCAAGGCTGACGCGCCCGAAATCGACGGCTCTGCTTTCGTCTCGTCCCGCCGCCCGCTGCGCGCAGGCGACATCGTGACCATCAAAGTCGAGCGCGCCGACGCCTATGACGTTTACGGCGCAGCCTCTGGCTGACGCCCGCGCGTGTGGCGGAGATCCGCCCAGATTTGGCGGAGAGCGCCGCTTCCCCACAAGCCTCGCACTCGTAAAATTGATCGAGAAAGCGAGGAAGCGCCATGTCGGAAAGAGAAACCCGCCAGAACCAATCCACACCGCCGCGCCGGCGCGGCGAACAGCCTGAATTCGTGTTCCCCGTGCCCAAGAACATGGTCTACGGGACCGTTGCGGTCGTCATAGCGTCGCTGTTGGTGACCTTCTTCGCGCGCAACCCCTATACGCAGGCGTCGACCGAGGGCAGTCTCTATTACGAGCGCGGCATGGAGACCAACATGGTCCTCTGGGTCGTGATCTTCATTGGCGTCCCGGCAAGCTTCCTCGCCTACAAGCACTGGTTCCTGCCGATGCTCGAACGCCGAGCCAAGACCCGGCGCTAAAAGGTCTCGGCACATCCCCGGCGGCGCTCTATGGCGCGGGCTTCCGGTCTGTTCCATATTAGGGGCCGGAAGCCTTACAGAGGAGCGCGCCCCATGAACGAAGATCGCAAAGATCGTCAACAGACCCCGCGAAATGAGAAGCCGGGCCAGCCGGTCATGCTGATCCCGAAAAGCTTCATCTACATCATCGGCGCGATTGTCGTCGGCTCGTTTCTGCTGACCCTTTTCGTGCGGAACCCCTACACGCAGTCGGTTCACGAGGGCGGCACTTTCTATGAGAACGGCGTCGACAACTCCGCCTTGATGTGGGTCGCAATCTTCGTCGGCATCCCCGCAAGCTTCTGGGCCTACAAGCGGTGGATCATCCCGCTCTTCGACAAGAAGTGATCAGGGCGCGCTCCGCCGCAGCGCCGTCGAGGACGTCGCGCTGCGCGGGCCGTGCAGATAGACATAGGCCGGCGGCGTCGCTGTCGGCAATGAGCCCGCCACGCGCTCGTCGATCCTCGCGTGCGGAAATCGCTGCACAGCCTTTGCGCTTGCCGCCTTCGCAGTCGCGCCTGGGCGATCGACGATGGCGACGGGCGTGGTGCGCATGATCTCTTCCCAATCGCGCCAGCGATGAAACTGCAGGAGATTGTCCGCGCCCATGATCCAGACGAAATGGACGCCGGGGCAGCGACGGCGCAGGAATCGTAGGGTCTGGGCTGTGTAGCGGGCGCCGATATGCGCTTCGAGACCCGTCACCGCGATGCGCGGGTCTCGCGCCAATTTGCGCGCCGCTGCGATGCGCGCCTCGAGCGCCGGAAGCGCGCGCGTATCTTTCAGCGGATTGCCGGGCGTGACCAGCCACCACAGCCGATCGAGCCCGAGCCTCGTGAGCGCAAGGCGCGCGACCAGCGCATGACCCTCGTGCGGCGGATCGAAGGAGCCCCCGAAAAGCCCGATCCGCATTCCCGGCGCATGAGGCGGCAGGCGGACAGGCGCCGTCATCGACGCGGCGCGCCCGGCCGCTGATTCACGCCCTCACCTGCCCGGCGCCGTACACCCGATATTTGAACGAAGTGAGCTGCTCCACGCCCACAGGTCCGCGCGCATGCATGCGCCCTGTCGCAATGCCGATCTCGGCGCCGAAGCCGAACTCGCCGCCATCGGCGAACTGCGTCGAGGCGTTATGCAGCACGATGGCCGAGTCGACCTCGTGCATGAAGCGCCGCGCAACCGCCTCGTCCGTCGTGATGATGCAATCGGTATGGTGCGAGCCATAGGTCTCGATATGCTCGATCGCGGCCTCCAGCCCGTCGACGACCTTCGCCGCGATGACGGCGTCGAGATATTCCGCGCGCCAGTCGTCTTCGACGGCCGGCGTAACGCGGGAGTCGATGGCCTGGGTCGCAGCGTCGCCGCGCACCTCGCAGCCCGAATCGATCAGCATGGCGACGAGCGGCGCCAGATGGGTCGCTGCGCAGGCCTTGTCGACCAACAGCGTCTCGGCAGCGCCGCAGATGCCCGTGCGCCGCATCTTGGCGTTGAGCAGCACGCGCTTGGCCATGTCGAGGTCGGCGTCCTTGTGCACGAAGACATGGACGATCCCCTCGAGATGCGCGAAGACCGGCACGCGCGCCTCGTGCTGCACGCGCGCCACCAGGCTCTTGCCGCCGCGCGGCACGATGACGTCGATGGCGCCGTCGAGCCCCGCGAGCATGGCGCCGACCGCGGCGCGGTCGCTCGTGTCGATCAGGGAAATCGCCGCCTCCGGCAGGCCCGCGGCCTTCAGCCCGGCCACAAGGCAGGCATGAATCGCGCGCGACGAGCGCAGGCTTTCCGAGCCGCCGCGCAGGATGGCCGCGTTGCCCGCCTTCAGACAGAGCGCCCCGGCGTCGGCCGTGACATTGGGACGGCTTTCGTAGATGACGCCGATCACGCCGAGCGGCGTCGCGACGCGTTCGATGATGAGCCCGTTGGGCCGCTCGAATCGCGCGAGCACCCGTCCGACCGGATCGGGCAGCGCCGCAATCTCCTCGACGCCACGCGCAATGGCCTCGACCCGGCCAGGGTCGAGCGTGAGCCGATCGATGAACGAGCCCACCGTCCCGCGCGCCTTGGCGTCCGCGACATCGAGCGCATTGGCCGCGAGAATCGTCTCACCCTGCCGACGAATCTCGGCCGCCGCGACGCGCAGCGCCTCGTTGCGCGCCTCGGCGGGCGCCAGCGCGACGGCCCGCGCCGCCTTGCGCGCGGCGCGCCCGAGAGCGACAAGCGAAGCCTCGAGGGCCGCTTTTTGCGGCGTATCTGCGATAAGCGTCATGGTTTTCGATCCGAAAAAAGCCGGTCCTTCCGCTATCACGCGAGCGCCGAACGCGAAAGCGCCGTCAGGCCCTTGCAGACCGGCCCCGGCCAGTCTATAGAACCCCCGCGCCCGCTCCCTTCGTCTAGCGGTCTAGGACGTCGCCCTCTCACGGCGAAAACAGGGGTTCGAGTCCCCTAGGGAGCGCCAAAAAAATCAATGCCTTAGTGAAGCGCGCTCCGCCGCGTGTGTAATTTTGTGTAATATACAGCCGTGGACGACTGTGTAATGCGATGGGCGTTAGTGCGCCCGCCCCCTGCTCTGAACTGATCCGTTTAAAAGGCTTCGCACCGCCCTGCCCGCGTCCCTCAACGCATGTCGGTCATGGGGAGGCGCTTGGCCCCTCGATCAGCCGTGCCGCCATATGGGGGCGTGGTGGCGGCTTTGCGCGTGGGCTGCCAAGGTTCGCTCCTTATCGGGGTTTCACTGTCTCTGCCGCCAAGGCTCCCCACTGCTACGACAGCCCTCAAAAATCATTGAAAACAAAGCTAAAAAAGAGCATCATTGCGAAAACAAGCCTGAGCTAATCACTAACATGGGGAGCCTAATAGGCTAATATGAAGACAGTAACCTGTGTGCTGGCTATTTTAGCCGCAACTTGCACTGGTGCCTTTGCGCAAGCGAGCGTCGCCTTGGGATTCGCAACCTCCTACGCCACTACTCACCCAAAGAGCAATTCACTAAATAATCCTCTCAAAAACCAACATAATCACGTCTATCCATCTACTGGGCGTCTCGTTGGGGTCGGGACGCAGACCCAATTGCCTCCGTCCTCTCCATTGCCTTCCATGTCTTCTCCCTAATCGGCTTACGCCAGATACTGGACCTCGACATAACTCCCGAAGAGCGAGCCGAAGCGTTGCTGCAAAGCCTACTGCCGGAAATGGAGTCGGCAATGAGCAACGACTGTGAATTCCCCCGCTATCGCGGGCGACTCAGGCGCTTGGGCGAGGTCATTGGGTGCCGGAAGTATGGCGGTCCACTGCTAAAGCTTTACGCCAAGCTGAACAATCTGGCGAGCCATAAGCTTCACGCCGAGTTTCAGGCGCTCAAGAAGGCTCCCCCAAAACGGAACAGCAAATGGTCGAAGGCAGGAGTGTCGAAGTAGAGTTTATCGATCCTGTGAAGGTCAAGACAAAGAAGCCAAGAGCGAGGAAGACGGTCGCGACCATTATCGATGAGACCGCAGTGGCGATGCGCAAGTCGCTCCCCCGCAACGCATGACGCGGGGCGTCTCAGGATCAGGGGGCCTTACCGGCCTTCTTCTTCCGCGCGGCCTGATATCGACACCGCGCGGCCGGGAACGCGCGCCGGTTCGTGTGGGAGCAAAATCGGGTTGGAAAGCAAATCCGGTTTTCGACCCATGGGAGAGCGAATCGCCTCCTTAGGCACGGTCCTATAACTAAAAGTTGATGGAAATTCCTCCTGTGGCGCTAGAGATATTCGCATTATTCGCAAACATCCCGTCATATCGAATGAACAACTTCGCCTGAGCAAGCGGGAGGGATATCTTCGCGCCGATTGAGGCGGCATTGCGTGGCCAACGGGCTCCCTCAACCCAAAAATTCGACCTTGAAATGCCCTGAAAGTTTACGAGGGCGAACCGGTTAACATCAGCGAAATCATGGGACCAACCTGCTCGTCCAGACAACGTCACAGGTGCATTCAGACCTATCGGCATGTCGTAGGACAGCTCTGTTCCTAAAGTACTCATCGCTGTCGTAACAGTGCGCTCCTTAACATCCATACTTATGGCTCCGGCTCCCTGCTCTGAAAAATTGATCGGAAAAACCACCACGCTCTGGAACGCGGCAAAAGGCGTGGTTTTTAATTGGGCAGTCCAGAAAAAATCATAGCCAAATTCTGCTCTCGAAAGCAGCGCGTCATTATGGAAGCTCGCGGTTGCCGCGCGCGCAAAATAAGGTAGGGCGATGCTGCGGCCCACGCCAGCTGGGTTGTATGAATATCCAAGCGCCGCATCGAGATAGAAACTTCCTAAGGCATATCCTGCATAAGACCCAAACGAATAACTATCGAGGTTGCCCGAGGCGGAAATCCCATTCATCGAGAAAGAGTTTCGCGAATAAGCCGCGCTTACACCAATTTGGAAGTTTGGGTTGTAAGCATAATCGATTCCGACTGCGGCACCCCCGCCGGAGAATCTTATACCGCTGACGTTTTGATTTCCATTAAGATACGCAGCTCCCCCAAATCCGCTTATCCAAGGCCGCACACCGTTTTGTGAGCGTGGCGTCGAAGGAAGACGCGTCAATTGAGTTTGGTCTCTAAGGACCTCGAGAAACATTCGTCCAGCCCCGATCACAATCGATGGGGCATTGGCGTATATTTCTCCGTCCAGTTGAGTGAGAGCGTAGCGCAGCTTTCTGGGATCGCCATAATTTAATAAATCAAGCAAGTTGTAAACGCTGTCCCCATCCGTGAACTGGGCAGGAAAACTTGCATGGTCTAGTGCGAAAGCGACGGCGAGCGGATTGCCGTATCCGGCACGCGGCACATAAGCTAGAGCATAGTCCCCGATAAATTGCTGATTCATATACGCCGTCGGCGGAAGGTAACTCGGCGAGGAGCCCGGCCCGCATCCAGTCGGGCTCACCCCTATCAAGTAATCCTGAACCGCGCCGCCGCGACCCCAATAGCCAGGGGCAGACGGAGGACTGACGTTTTGAGCGTTAGTTATTGGCCCGGCTTGCCCGGCCAAAATGCACGTTTGAGCGGGAGCTACGACAATTTCCTCCATAGTAGGCACCTGAGGGAGAGCCAGAACCTCTCTAACTTCCCATGGGGTTAGACCGCGAACCTGATTCGATGGGGCAACCCACGGCCCTAGCGCGCTGGTAGTGTAAAAACGCACCCATTGGGTTGGTACGTACGTCCACACAACGGCCGCCGGTGCCGATGTCGAATCGATGAACGGTAACGTCGTTTCATTATAATCGATGGCGGGTAGAATGTACTGATTCGCATCGTGACCGTTGGAGATTGACGGATAGGTCGTGCCTCGGCAAGGCGTCGTTGAATTTTTCGGACAGTTTGGTGGGGGGTTGCCCGAAGTAAAGGTCTGACCTCGGACGATCGGCCCAGTAACAATCTGACCACGAGGCAAGGGCCAAAAGGGCAATGTCTGGGCGCTCGCCGAACCTGCTATCGACCCAGTGATTATCGCAGCCAAAACGCGATGAAGACCACTACGGCGAAAACCGGGAAGGTTCATTTTGTGCCTCGAAGATTCTTTCGATCCGAGCAATCTGAAGTATTTCATCGCGAGCTTTGAGTCGCTACTCAATTAGGAAGGCTAATTCTCTTTTTCGGGACAGTGTTGCCATCAGCCCACACCCAGGTGTTTTTTTGTCGCCGGTCTGAAGTGGACTTTTGCCTGACGGAACTTCGCAAAGCTCGCACTAGACTAAAAGCCAAAAGCTGCACCCCCCAGCGGCGGGCGATCGAGGCGCAGACAAGGTGGCTTCACAGCTACCACGGCCGAGTTTGCGGTCTCTTCCAAATGTACTTGTTTTTGTCAGAACGCCGGGACAAAAAGGCTCAATGGGCTCCGTAGCGAGCGAGCAATTGTTAAGGCATGATTGCATCACAGCGCAGTACGGTCTGGAAGTCAGTTTTATTCGAACCAATGGAGCGGTAAAATGAGTAAGGCTGAATCCTCAGGGAGCGCCCTTGCCAACGAAATCGGCCTAGTATTTGCGTTTTTGTTCGGTTGCTTGTCACCAGTCACGAACGCCTTTGCAACCGAAATATCTGCGACGCCGGGACCGCAGGTTGCACAAAGCGGCGTGCTGCAGCAGCAATCTATCGTGATCGCACAACCCACAGCGTCGACGCCGGCCCCGGAGGGGGATAAAGCGTCAAGTCGCGGGCATGATCAAAATGGCGTCTGGAAGCGCTGGAAGAATAAGCTGGGCCCTGCAAGCGGGAACAAGGTAACCAATCCGGATGTATCTGCGATTTTAGGGCCCCCGCTTCCCAATCCAGGAGATGACCCTGGTCCCCATAAGGGCGACTCGAGGCAACTGACCATCTTCCGCAATACGACTATCCCGGTGACGACGGGGCAGACAGGAGCGACATCCGAGCCCAGTACGGATCAATCGGGAAAAAATATTTTTTCCACCGCTAACTACCATGCAGAGTTCTCCAAAGATAACGGCGCGACATGGCAAGGCCTGGATCCTTTTACGATCTTTGGCGAACAAGGCTTCTGCTGTGATCAAGCAACGATTTACGACCCTAGCAGCAACCGCCAGCACTGGGTGTTGCAGTATCTACCCAGCATTTTGCCGCTCAATGCATCAAAATCTCTTGATGCTAAAGATCCGAGCATCGAGGATCATCTTGTCCTGGCTAATTCCTCGCCAGGGGATTTTATTAACTGGTGTCCATACATACTCAGGCCCTCGGATTTGGGGCGGCCGAGCGACGAAAGCTTAGATTTTAACGACTTGGTCGTCGGGACACACTACCTCTATCTAACCACCCGCATTATCCAATTCCAAGGTGAGGACTATGGTCTTAAGGCGCTTGCCTTACTGCGATTCCCATTGCTGGAATTAGCCGCTTGTAAGCCGGCCCATTTTGACTTCGTGCTTCGGACAGATGTCGGTGAGGGGCAAAATGGCGAGCTAAGAGTCCCCCAGGGCATCAGCGATATTGCCTACGCGGGGGCAAACGACCCCCATGGAGGTCAGGGCAGTATCTTTCGGCTTCTAGTTTGGCCCGAGTCGTCGAAGGTCGTTAAAACTATCGACCGCGCAGTGCCGCCATTCATCTACTACGAGAGCGGGGGACCGCAATGCGCCAGTGAGGACGGCGTGGTCGCAAACTGGTGCAGTGATAGCCCGAGATTGTTCGCCACCAAGGGCGGCGGCTCCCTGTGGTTTAGCTGGGATGCGCAGCAGTATGGCAACAAACGGCCCTTCCCCTATACGAGGATAACGCAAATTCGGGAGTCCGACTTGGCGGTGGTTGGTAGCCGTGACTTTTATGGCCTCACGGTTGCCCACGTACAGGCTGCGATTGCTGCTGATCGTTACGGTAATATCGGCTTGGTGGATTTTTTCGGTGGCGGCAAACACAATAAACATTACTTTCCAAGTGCCATGATAGCCATCCTCGAGCGTAACCGCGTGGCTCCTCCGGCGGTAAACTTCTTCCTATCAGGCAAAGGAATTGGATGCAACGATGGGCCAGGGCCTGATTTCACAGGAGCCTGGGGTGACTTCCATACGATCCGTTCTTGGCAGAGGCGGGATGGCACGTGGCTCGCCACCACGTTTGTTCGCAACGATAATAATGTCGGCGATTGTCCTCAACGCGGTGCCAGCGTAACTATCAAAAACGTCGTATTCGGGCGCTGATTGTTGAAGCACGATTCGAAACGATTAGTTTGTGACGAGACCTGCGCGGCCCTCTCAGCCGCGCAGATGCGCCGGTCGGAATTGGCCAGTCCTTTGCTGGGTGGCCCTTCATCATCAATACACAGGTCTTACCTCGAAACATCGGCCAATCCGGCGAATGCCGGTATAAAGACAGCCCAGTCGAAGTTCCACCAATGTCCGCTGAGGCCTTTATCTCGGTTATCGCGTTATTTTTAGCCTCATTGATTATGCAATTTTCTGTCCGAAGAGGGTTAAGCAATTCAGCCTTGAGCACTGGCACCAAGAACTTGAAAAATCTCCACTGGAATATTTGCCGCTGTCTTGGACAAACTGGTTTGCTAGACTAATGACCGGCTTATTGTATCTCGCAGGTGGAGTTATGGCTTTACACGTTGTCGGTTCGAAAGTTTTCACAACGCTTCAGTTCATATGGGCCAATAGTTAGAGAGCGGAGAGTAAAGAAGCTTTGAGGCGGACGCTCCGGCACTGTCGGTGCGTCACGTGTCTGCTGTGCGGTGGGATAGATCAAACAGGCTATGACTGAAGTTTTAGAATAGCGTGCCTCGCTTCGAACATTCCCCACAAAAAGAAGGGAAAACCTTGCGGGTGCCCACCCCGTCCAACCACCCCCCCCGTGCCACGTGATCGCCCCCACAGCCCCAGAACAACGTTCCCATGCGCCTGTCTCCTCAAGAGGTATGATGTCGCCGGGGCGATGGTCTGGGGGGCTCAGCGGCGCGGGATGCGGTCGCCCCGCCACCTATCCAAAGCCCAACGCGCCCCGGCGTTGGCGCGTCCCTAGCGGCCACGATCTGGCGCTTGCTTACCCACGACGTAACGTTGAGGAAGGGGCGCGGTTTGCCGTTCAACAGTGGCTCCGCCACTATAAAAGTTTCCACCATGTAAGCTATTGCCAGAAAGCCAAAGACGCCCATCGAGGGCAGGCGGCTGCCTGCTTGCGCGCCCTCGATGGGCTGGAACAAGCCAAGCGGGGCTCGCGTTGCAGGGTAGCCATCCGGCATAGGCCGCAGGTGTCGGCGTCGGGGCGTTTTAACGCTTGAGGAGTGTCGGATCGGCCTTATACATTTTGATCAGCTCGATCAGGTTATCGATTCCGAAGTCGGTGAACGCCATCACGCCGTCGTACGTGATCCCGTGGACCCATATGAGACCATCTTCGGGCTCCATCTCGGCAGCGACGTCGAACAGCCAATCCTCGTTCTCACCAAGTTCTTTGGCGACCTGGCTGATCGTCGTGATGTGAGAGACCTTGTTGACGTGCATTATCAGGCGACACGAGCGAAGGCTGCCGGACCTTTTGCCACCCAATTCCAGGGCAGCAGTTCATCGAGGCGGTGTGCGGGATGGAGGGCGATGCGCGAGAGGACGTCGGCGAGCCAAGCCTGCGGATCGACGCCATTCATCCGTGCGGTGACAACGAGACTATACATGGCCGCGGCCCGCTGCCCTCCGCGGTCCGACCCGCAGAACAGCCATGATTTTCTTCCGAGCGCGATGCCCCTTAGCCCTCGTTCCGCGGCATTGTTGGACATGCACACGCGTCCATCTTCAAGGAACAGCGTGAACGCCGCCCAACGTTTGAGCATGTAATTGATCGCCTTGACCAGATCATGCCCGCGCGAGAGCCTCGCTGCCTGCGTGCGCAAATAGTCCTGCAGATCATCGACCAGCGGTCGGCTCAGCGTGTGGCGAACCGCCAGGCGTTCTTCGGCGCTCTTACCGTTAATGGACCGCTCGATCTCGAAAAGGACGTCGATGCGGCGCACCACCTCGATCGCGATCGGCGACAAAGGGATTTCCTTTTTACCCGCCGCTTTGCGGCGCGCGTTCTCATCCAGATCCGCCATGGCGAAGAACGGGCGCCGTGCGTGAACCCAGCACGCCGCCTCCTTGACCGGACCCGGCTTGCGATCCGCCAGATAGAGCCTGTTGTAGCCGTCATAGGCGTCGGCTTGCAGGATGCCGGAATATCCCGCCAGATGCGCCTGTGGATGTTCGCCCCGGCGATCGCGCGAATAGTAGAACATCGCCGCCGGCGGCCCGGCGCCGCCGAACGGTTTGTCGTCTCGAGCATAAATCCAGCACCGCCCGGTATCAGTCTTGCCTTTGGCCAAAACCGGCACGGTCGTGTCGTCGCCATGCAGGCGTTCGGCCGCCATGACATGAGCTTCCACACGGCGGAGCAGAGGATCGAGGGCCGTGCAGACCGAGCCCACCGCGTCGGCCATCGTCGACAGCGCGATCGGCACGCCTTCCAGGGCATAGCGCTCGGCCTGGCGGTTCAAAGGCTGGTGTTGGCCAAACTTCTCGAACACGATCATCGCCAGCAGGCTCGCCCCCGCCCATCCTCGCGCAATCACGTGGAATGGGGCCGGCGCCTGACTGATCTTCTCGCAATCCCGGCAGGTGAACTTCTCCCGCACCGTCTCGATCACCTTCCACTGACGGGGCGTCGTTTCCAATGTGCGCGTCACATCCTCGCCGAGCTTGCGCAGACGCGCGCTCCCGCAGCATTCGCATGCCGTCGGCGCCTCAATCACGACGCGCTCGCGAGGAAGGTGGTCGGGGAATGTAGTGCGCTCCGGACGCTTGCGCGTAAATCCTGCGACAGTCGTCCTGACGACAGCCTTTTCGGCCGCAAGCTCGTCTTCCGTCGCCGCAGCTTCCAACTCCTCGAAGGTGAGCGCCAGTTGATCGATCAATCTCACGGACCGCTCAGACCGCTGCCCGAAGATCTGGCGCTCCAGTTTCGCGATCCTAAGCTTCTGTTGCGCGATCAGCGCCATGTCTTCCGACGCTTTCGCGCGGGCGACCGCCAATTCCGCCGCAACTTCCAGGGCCTTTGTCTGAGCGACGGCCAGCGCCGCTTTCAGGGCGGCGTTCTCGCGGGCAAGCTCGGCGTCAGCGGCATCCATGAGAGGGAGTGAATCATAAATCGCGTGATTTGAAGCGCCCTAAAATGCACGCGACCACGCTTTTTTTACTCGGTCGGGAGCGCTCTATCCGGCGCGTTCCGGCCGCCAGGTCAGTTGCGGGTTTCTCCAATCGATCCCTTCCAGCATATAGGCCATCTGCCCCGCCGAGATCGAAACCGCCCCTGCCGTCGCCGACGGCCAGATGAACTTCCCGCGATCCAGACGCTTGGCGTAAAGCGACAGACCGACGCCGTCATGCCAGAGAATTTTGGCGAGATCGCCACGGCGGCCACGGAAGATGTAGAGATCGCCCGCGTGCGGGTCGCGCTTCAATTGCTCCTGCACCTGCAGCGCCAGCCCCTGCATGCCGCGGCGCATGTCGGTATGGCCGGTCGCAATCCAGACCCTCACGCCGCTCGGAACCGGAATCATCGCCGCGACAATGCCTCCAGCACCCGTGACAGCGCCGCCGGCTCCACGTCCGCCCACACGAGGATCCGATCGCCCCCGGCGAGAACAATCTCCATCTGGCCGTTCGACCCTCGATCGGAATAGTCCGCCGTCGCATCCCGCGAGATTGTTACGGGCAGGATCGGCGCGAGCTCCTTCGGCGCCGCCGCCTCAACGCCAAACTGCCGACGCCAAGAGAAGAGCTGGTTGGCGTTGAGGTCGTGGCGTCGCGCGACCTCGGCGATCGAGGCGCCGCCCTCGAGGCATTCGCCGACAATGCCGCGCTTCTCCTCCAGGGTCCAAGATCGGCGGCGGCGGCGCTCTGGTGATACGGAATCCTCGTCATGATGGTCTGTCGACATCGCTGATAGTGTCCGCTTGTATTTGAAATGGACACGATCACCGCGCCATCGTCAGACAGCTATCCAGGAACCGGCATTCAACGCCAGGCGGCCCTCGCCGGAGCGATACGTTGCAGGGGCGGCGTTGGGGCTTTGTCCAACAAGGGCCTAAACCGGGCCGAGGGAGTTCCGCCGATGACGAACTCACGCAAGATAATTACTGCGGCGCTCGCCACCACGATGACAATCGCCACGCTGTCAATTGCGACTCCTGCTTCCGCATGGGGCCGCTATGGCGGCGGGTGGGGGCACCGCCACTGGGGCTCCGGCTGGGGTTACCGTCATGCTGGGTGGCGTCCGACATGGGGCTATGGCCGTTGGGGCTATGCCGGTATGCGTAGAGGATGGGGCTATGGTCGCTGGGGCTACGGCGGCGTGGCTCTCGGCGCGGCGGCAAGCTACCCATATAGCTACGGCTATTATGGCTCCGCCTATCCATCGGCGTGCGGCAATTATGGCTCCGGGACCTACGGCTATTCAGGCGCAAGCTATTCCGCGCCAGTCGCGAGCGAGGGCTATTATTGTGCGACCTCCGAGAAGACTTGCTTGCTTAACGAGCCCGGATGGCTTGGGACCGGTTGTTCCTGCAAGGTTCCCGGTGGCCGTGCAAGGGGGATAGTTGAATAGAGCGTAGCAACAGCGCCTAACGACGACGATGCTGCGGCCGAGAAAAAATCGGCCGCAGTGTTTCGTTACAAGAAAGGCATGCGAGAGCGTCGCACCGCGAAAACACTTGATCGAAGAGGGTAGCTCCGCTTCTGTCGCTCTACGTCCCCGCCGTCCATGTTGCCGCAGTTAACGCTTTGGTAAGGAATTGAGCGTCGGATGATCCCTGCAACGTCGGGCATATTCATCTGCCAGTGTCAGCACCACTCGTGAACCGCTTGGAGTTGCACCAAATGCGGCGCTGGCCCACGCTCAGTTTTTCACTCCATCCGCCGAGTCGGCGCTCATCGAACTGGCAGCCCGTAGCCAAAGGTTCGCGCCGCCAGTTCGACTCGTCTGCTTGTGCAGAAGAGGCTGAGCCTAACGGTCAATAACGCTCACGCAATGGTGAAAAATACGCATTGTGCTGTGGCAGGCGCGGGCTACCGTGGTTGTGTTTTTAAGAGAGAATTTTTAGGGGCAAAGCGACCGCTCGCCTGTAGGCCGCCTCCGGGCGGGCCGTCTATTTCGGTTGGTTCAGCCTGTGCGAACCGCCGAAGACCCATCTCGATCATCTACGCCGCGACGCCCTTCTCTCGCCGCCAATTCTTTTAGCAGCACTTGAATTCGATCGGGCAACGGCTCACGCACAACTTTTCCGTAGTAAGATTTAAGCTCGTTGCCAATTTCACGTTCAATGAGGGCCGCGTCTTCGGAAGCGATTGTCGTCATGGTCCCTTTCAACACAAGTTATTTGGAGAGTGATCCAGCGGGGCTTTTCAATTTTTGACTGCGTGCCTGTGAGAAGCACGAGCGCCCGACGCATAACGGAACAGGGACACGCATACTCGATTTCTTCACGCTGATCAAGACACCGAGCCTAAAGGCTGCGACGCTATCAAACATCCGTTCTACGAATCGCCTTTGTCATTTGGCGTGTTTTTTAACAACCTCCGCGAGGGCGAGTCACATTAACAAAAGGGCGAAGTCGGAAGGCAGCGAACCCTTCGCGCCACGAATAAGTTCCGCGCGCGTTGAGCAAAAGAAACGAGCGAAAGCCGCATCCTAACATGGTCACTGGCAACGTCGGAAACAACGTAAGTTCATACACGTTAGGGCGTATCACGGTTGGGGCCTTAAAGCCCTCTCGTAACCTACCCTCTCAAGGAGCGAGCTATGATGAAGCTATCGGCGCAAATTAACCGGCATATCGTGAGCGTTTCCGCGATACTGGCGGCTCTGGCGGTCTTAGGCTACACAGCAAACACAGCAACTTCTCGTCGTGTGGCAAGCCTCCCCGAAGAGGGCTTTGCAATTGCGCAACAAGCGCCAATTGAGGCGACGCTCTCGAATGAGAATTTCTTGGCGCAGCTAAAACAGATTCCGCAGAACGCGTATGGATCAGCGCGAGGGTCGGAAGAGTCACTGGGCGAAAAGATAACGAGCGGCATCAAGGCGGTGGTGCCTTCGAAGGGTTTGAAATCGGCGCAAACAGAGTCTGAGAGTTGGAGCGACGAAGAGTGGCAAATTGCTGAGAAGGCCGTCGCCGATAGCCGGGCCAATTCAAACGCGCGGAACAGCAGTAACGCAAGCGCGCGAGTGAACGCGAACACAGTTTGGCAGCCGCCAGAGGAAATTGCGGGAAGCCAAGCGAACCAATCACGGTAGAAATGGCATAAGGCTCATGCTGCCTACACCAATATAGCGATATAGCGGCCCGGCGAGTGTATTCTCGGTCCGGCCGCGCATAAAGAAACGCTCTGTTACCAACTTCACACAATCCGGATTCTGAAAACATCTTTGTCACAAGACGTGTCTTTAATCAGTTCTGCGAGCGCCAGCCGCAGCAAGACAAGAGCGAAATTGCGAGGCAGCGCCTCTCGCGCGACTTTCTCATAGGAGAGTCGCAAAACAAAACCAAGCTGACTCACAGGGGTCGCGCTTCGCACGCCATGGGGCAAAAGACATTGTTCAAAATCGGGGCTGAGCCATTCGATCAGGAGGGGTTGGGGCCCCAAGTCTTTTTTGCTGACGGATGTTTTTAAATGATCCCGCATCGTGCCGGATTCAACAGATAGGCGCTTATCCCTGCGGCTGCAAAACGTCCAGCACAGGCCTAAGACTTGCGCCGCGATGGGCGGAACGATTGCGTGGCGCGCAAGACGGAGGCAGACCATTCTCTTCAAAACCGCCACGCCCACGCATTGTCCTTAGTCGAAATCACGCTTGCCTTTCTTCGAGTTACGAACTGGGGTTACAAACGGCCCGAAAAGGCTTCGCGAATGGCTTTTTCGACGGAACGAATGCTAAACGGCTTCGAAAGCTTCGGAGTTTCCGTAAAGCGATCAGGTAGCGTCTTCATATCATATCCGGTCGCAAAAATCACGGGGACATCGCCCGCCAATAACCCATCAGCCAAAATGAACGTGTTCGCACCGTCCAGATTTACGTCCAGAATTGCAGCGTTAAGCTTGTTAGATTGTGCGAGAGCCGTGCCTTCATCGAGACGCCCAGCCGGGCCCACTACCGCCCCGCCGAGCTCCTCAACCATCTGGCTGAGATCGAGCGCCATGACAAAGTTGTCCTCGACGACCAATACGCGGTGGCCTCTAAGTAGCTGACCCATCGTGCTTCCCCGTGTTTGCGAGAGGTAAGGGAAACTCAAGTTGATAATCTAGACCGTCCGGCGCAAACGTAAGCCGCGCAGTCCCGCCCAGCATGTAAGCCAAGCTCCTCTCGATGACCTCCGTTCCAAAACCTCTGGCAGGAGCGAGGTTTTCAATATTTACACCACGTTCCCGCCAACCGAATCTCAGGCGCTTGCTTTCCTTTCGATCCACGCTCCAACTGATTTCGATCATTCCCTTTTCGACTTTGAGAGCGCCGTATTTGGCGGCATTCGTTGTCAATTCATGAATGGTCATACCCATCGTCTGCGCCTCGCGGGAGGAAAGATGGACCTCGGGCCCGTGCACCGTGAAGCTTACTCCTAGCTCCGCGCCGCCCGCTTCCAGCTCTCCGACCACAATATCGCGAAGCTCGACGTCACCGGACGGCGCACTCAGCAACAAGTCTTGAGCTCTCGCGAGAGCCTCGAGTCGAGCATCAAACGCCTCAAAGAACTCATCCACACTAGGGTGGCGCTTTCGCGTCTGCCTCGCCATCGAACGCACTTTACCAAGGATGTTCTTCACTCGATGTTGTAGCTCCCCCATCAAGGCTATCTGACGGAACTCTTGTTGACGCTGCTCGGTAACATCGCGAATGGCAAGGAGAATGAGATTCATATGATCTAGTCGGCGAGCATTAAGCAACATAGATCGGCGGCCAATTCAAACTATGTTCAATTTCGTAGTCATCGAAAGAGTTTTTTTGGGGCAGGATCTGCTCTAAGAGCCTACGGAGTTCAGGGATGCTCCATTGACCATTCCCCAGCTCCCAGACAAAGACGCCCTCGGTTTCCTTGGGAGTAACAGCGAACTGATCGTAAAAACTTTGATTCGCATAATGGACACGCAAGTCCCAACCCAAAACCAAGATAGCTTCTCAAATACTGTCGATAAGCTTATTGGCGAAGTCTCTCTGGCCTTCCAGCTCAAAGCGTAGACGCTCGCTCTCAGTGATATCGTTGAAAGCGAGGAGGATCGTGTTCTCCTCCGCCTCGGGGCGCATTCGGTTCGCATTGAGTAGCATGACCCGCTTGCCAAATACGTGTTCCACCCGGAACTGGCAAATCTTATTGTTATCGCTCAAAACGTCCTCTAACAGGCGTCGTAGCGAAGCAATATTCCACTGTCCATTGCCAAGCGAGAAGACCGTATGATCGAGAGTTTCGGCAGGCTCTACGTTGAAATGACGGTAGAACGCAGCATTCGCTCCGACAACTCGGAGTCCACCATCGAGGACCAATAGTGGTTCAGCGATAGTTTCAACAATCGCATGGGTGAGTGAGCCTTCAAGCAACGCACTTTGCATGACAGCCGCCTACCCGAAGCCAACGCCCCCGCTCTGGGTTGTCAGAAGTCCCAACGAATACGAACAAATTGGCTGCCTCGCTTGTTCCATAAGCCTCGGCGTGATCATAGCGCCTACGGTCGGGGCATGCAGATTCCCTGGAAAATGCCGGTTTTGTCGGCAAAATCTCTGGATGAGACTCCGGCAGGTGTTGGCGGTGCCATGGTCAAGCACACGTTTAACCCCCGTCCGCAATGGAACGCGGTGTCTCGCTCAGCGTTCACCCCTGTGTATGCCAGTCCTCCCAGAGGCTGGGAGGGAAACCGATTCCTTTCAGTAACACTTTTCAACTCGAAGGATGCGAACAATGGGCCCAACCACGCTGGCCAAGGGATCGCTTTCTCATATTCGAGAGATGATGTTACACCAGTGGCTGGAAAACCCATTGCGACGTCCTTTCGCCGGGATGATGTTTGTCCTTGCAATGCAACCAATCACCCCGGTTGAGGCGAATTCGCCTTCCTACTGCGTCTGGCGAGGCACCGGGCCTATGTGTGACGGCGAGTGTAATTCTGGCGAGGAGGAATCAGGGCGATCGGCCCATCCTCCCGGGGAAAGTCCTTGTTGGTGGAGCGGAACTAAGGTCCTGTGCTGCAAATATCCCCCGCCAACACCGAGGGAGATCCGCTCAACCGCTGCTGCCAATCGCTGCCTCGACGCTGATCTCGGCACTATTGGTGGGAACGGAACAAAAGTGCAGCTTTGGGAGTGCTTGGGCGGACAAAATCAAAAATGGCTCACCAATCGGAACGGGACCATTGTCAACGCTCAGAGCAATCGATGCCTTGACGCAGATCTGAACACAATTGGTCAGAACGGAACGATTATACAGCTATGGGATTGCTGGGGCGGAAAAAATCAGAATTGGACTTTCACCATATCTCAGCGAGGCGAGGGCTTCCCTCCAGCGGGCCTCCAGAACGAGCAAGGCTTCACCTCGAATGTCCTCGACGCTGATCTGGGCACTATCGCGAGTAACGGAACGAAAATTCAGCTCTGGGAAAACTTTTACGGACCTAACCAACAATGGACCGATTCCAATTTCTATATCAAAATTCTTCAAGGAAAACGCTGCCTCGACGCCGACTTGGGCACTATTGGAGAGAACGGAACAGTAGTGCAGCTTTGGGATTGCTTGGGCGGACAAAACCAACAATGGCAGGTAAATTCCGATGGGACAATCGTAAATGCTCAGAGCCATAGATGCCTTGATGCCGACCTGAACACTATTGGGGAGAACAGGACAGTAGTGCAGCTTTGGGATTGCCTGGGCGGACAAAATCAAAAATGGAAGTTTCAATCCAACGGTGCACCCATTTCACCAGCCCTCCACAACGTGCAAAGCAATAGGTGTCTTGACGGCGATTTGGGAACCATCGGGGAGAACGGAACGAAAGTGCAGCTCTGGGATTGCCTGGGCGGACAAAATCAAAAATGGGAGCAGCAGCAGGCTGCCCAATAATGCGCGGGGCGGCGTTGGCGTGTTCGGGCGCGGGCGGATTTATAAAGCGGCACACCAATTTCGCGTCTTTATTGCGAATCTCAAGGCTTTCGCGAAAGCCGCGCGCCCTCGCATTTTCAAAGGATTGCCACGTGCAAAAAGATAGGCACGAAAGTCGAGCGCCATTCAGCCGAGGCCGTAGCCTTACAGACGATGGCCGCTTTGGGTCAAAAGCGGGCCAGAGAACGCGCGGCGTGCCCTTGGACAATGCCCTCCGCTTCGTGAATTCTCGCAACGAGGCGTTCGAAAGTGCGCCAATGCATGCCTTTTGGCTTGGCAATATAGCTGCCTATCAAACCATTATTGTCGAGCCTTTGGCGTAGTGAGAAGGCGCGGGATAAAGCACGATCGCGGGGCGTTCGGCGCTCCGATTGGTAGCCCAACTGGTACGCTACGCGACAAGCGAAGTTATAGGCTCCATCCGGCAAATGCAGCCGAGAAGCGAGCCGCCCGGTGCGAGGGCAGATGAACCACCATCGTCGGCCGCCGAAGGGCTGCGGCCTGGTCGTCAGCGTGATGTGGTTTTCGCATTCGCGCTTCTCATTGGTCCGCCGATCCGTGGATGCCCAGCGAAGATTCATATACCCCGCTTCCTCGCCCAAGCAGCTTTCGAAATCCACGGAGACTACCTCGTCATCAATCCAAGCGGCTGACCATCTCAACGTGCCCATGGTGCACGCGCGAGCCTTAAGCCACCCTGACTTAAAGAGGCGCGAAAGATTGAGCGTGAGGCTACGCTCTACTATGGGCCGTCCTCCCCATCGCCCGCTTCCATAGCCGCCCATCGCAACGTGCCTTTCTGGATTTTACTGAATCCAGTGTGAAATTGCGCCTTAATTCAAAATGGGTCGGGTGGGGCGTCCCTGCCAATGTGATCCGAGGTAAAGTATCGATTTGCCAAGCACTTCGGACATCGGTCTGCTTAAGGTTCGGTTACAGTGCACACATCGGCGCAATTGGTGCCGGTCCCACGCGAATGATGCGACAAGGGTAGCAAGAGTAGTTAAAAGTTACCCTTGCCGATTTTCGCCTAGAGAATGCTCGGGAAACAAGGGTAACAAGGGTAACAAGACTAATAATCTTGCGTGTATAAGGCCGCGAGGGAATCAAAGGTCGAAAGCCAAAGAACGCGTTTCAGGGGCATAGATGTCTTTTCGCGCCCTTAAAGAATTTTCTCGATTTTACCCCCGTTACTCTTGCGATAGGCGTTAACCAGAATGATTACCGTCACTTAGCCGACAATAGTAGCGCCAAGTGACCCTTGTTCCGCAAGGGTATTACTCTTGCACACCACAGAAACCGCCCAAGCCACGTCAGGAGTCGAATTATGAGCAACGAAACCTTCACATCGAAGGCTCTTCGTCCACGCCGTCCAACTCTTCGTCCTCTGGCCAAGTTAGCGCCAGACCTGTCGCCTTGGCGAACGCCTCCCGCGCCTGCGCCAGCGTTCCTAACCGATAGGCAGGCTTGCGGTCGTCATTGTATCGGACGCGAACGTCCAACCCGCGTCCGGCCTCGCCATGGAACGCTTCTCGCGATTGCGTCTTCGTCATAAATCCCATGTCGTGCATGAATCGGCCGAAGTGGACTGGATTCAACCAGCCGCGCGCGCCGTTCTCCTTGGCGAACTTCTCATAGCTCTCGTATAGAAAGTCGGTCGTCACGGCCTCGTGCCACGTTTCCATACTGTTCAATCCAGAGTCAGACCTGCGAATATATCCCTGCGACAAGATGCGATGCAGCCATCTTTCCTCCGGCTTTAGCGATCGTAGCTTCTGATCTTGGAGAGCTTCTGTTTCTGGGTAATCACGAACGCTGAAGTTTTTGAGATCCACTTGCTGTAAATCGTACAGCATGGCCTCATAGCCGCCGTTGTCGAGTTCCTTCTGGACCGCACCGAAGTAAACCGTGTCCTGCTTGTGCTCGTCGCTCACGTCGAACACGCAATAACGTCGCTCGTCACGCGACGCTGGAATAACCCAGTCGTCATTCGACGCCATGATCATGTGTATGTAGTTTTTGCTTTCGACAATATCCTTGCCCTTTCCCTCGATCGAAAGTGAATGTTCGGTGATAATCCTGTTGAGGATACCGATATGTTTCTTATCTCCTGCATAGAAAGCCTCGTCGGCAAAAAGCAGGCAGCATCCTTGCAGATGCTGATTGAATTTTCCAACAAGATGCTCGGCGTTGCTGATGTGCATTCCATGGAGACCGAATAGGCTAACCATGACGCGACCGAGGAAGCCCTTGCCGACGCCCTTGCCGCCGCGCATGACGATTACGACTTCGCCCTGCTTCTCAGGATGCTGCACGGCGTTGGCGAGCCAGCGGATCAGATATTTGAACAGACGCTTATCGCGGCGGCAGACAACCTTGTAGAGATGCTTCCTGAACTTCTTCCACGATCCCCTCTTCGCTTCAACGCGGAAGCCGCTCCACAAGTTGAATTGATCAGGCCGATGCCGGTTGGCCGGATCGAACACGACGCCGCCGAGATATTGACGCCGCTCGGGATGGCGCAGCCAATACTGGCCGAAGCCCATGTCGTGGATGCCGTTGGCGGTGACGACCGGGACGCGATGGTTTTCGTGCGCTATCTCGAAATCCTTCGGTCTAATCCGGTCATAGAATCGCCGTTCGAGCACGTTGTCATACTTCTCATGGAAGACGAATATCCTGCTTCCCTCGTAGGCGATGAAGTGGTCCTTGTTGATTTCGGCGACCTTTTGATCGTCGGGATTGCCGCCGCGTCCCGCCTCTTGCTCGCGCCGCCGGGTATCGTCTTCTTGGCGTAGGCGCTTGATGAGCGTCTTGGCGTCCATTTTCCACTGCGTATAGAAATATCGCCGTTCCTTCGGATCGCCCCGGTAGTTGTCTGACGAATTCGCGAACAGCTTGATCGCTTCGTCCTTTATCTCCGCGAAGTCGGCGCTTAGCGTATCGAGGCTTTCGGTCTGACGATGTAGTTCATTGATCCGAGCGCGAATCGCCGGATCGTCGAGACAGTCGTCGCTGCGAAAGTTATACTCGGTGACGAGTCCATGTGCGAAAGACACGACATATACGCTTCCGTCCTCTCGTTGTCTGACCTTGGCGGCGCTTGAATAATGCAGGTCGTCTCCGTCGAGCGGATCGGGAATGTATTTTTCGAGGTAGTTTTCAGGGCAGGCGAGAATGTCGGCCACGGTGACGAAGCCGAGCTTATGGCGGCGGAAATCGAGCACGGCGTCGGGCAGCAGCACGCCTTTTGTCCATTGCTGCGCCATCCGCTTCGCCGTTTCGGGATCGACGCCGCGATCAAGCGCCTCGGCGACTCTTTGTTCTTCGAATTTCTTCCGGCGCTTATCGGCTTCCGGCTTGAGACGCGCTTTTGAAGCGGCTATCGCGTCAGCGCACGCCTTGCTCTCGGCCGCAGTCAGATCGAGACAATATTTCCGACTGTCGAACGGGAGGCCATCATGGATTTGCGGTTCTGGCCGATCCTGCGTCAGTGAAGGGTGGTCCAAATCCGGCGGGGCCTCGAAGACCAAGCGTGAAGCGTCGCTCACGCTTCGATCAACAATGGATCGAGACAGATATGAGCCGTTCTTGCTGAGCATATGCCAGCCCAAACCGTTCGCCCATGCGCGAGTATGAAGCGTATCGAGCAACCTCTTGGTGTCGGAACCGTCGCGGACAAGCAGATAGATGTGCTCGCCATCTTTCTGGAATTTCTTGCCGGGCTTTTCGTCGGTCTTTTTGATGTAGACGCCGCTGCTAGTCGATTTGCGGCAGATGTATCCGGCTTGGCGCAGTTCGGGGCAGATATGATCGAGCGCCCCATGCAAGCCGCCAAGCGCGTCGAGCCTCTCTCTTACCGCGTCGGGCATTTCCTTTGTGTCATGATCCAACAACGCAAAGGCTGGCTCGCCTTCGCGATAGGAAATCGATTCTTTGCTGCGCGCTGCGCCTGTGGTGACTTTGCCAATCACTTCGACCACAACGCTGTCGCCGAATTGCTCCTTCAACCTGCCGACGCCATATGCTGTATCACGAGGGGTCTTATCGAGAATTTCAGCGAATTCTCGCCAATCTTTCAGCGGCAGGCGCTCTTGAACGCCTTCGCACATACGACACTGACTTCCATCACTTACGAGTTCTCCGTCAGCGTCGAGTGATATCTTTTTCGTGAGGGGGCCGCCTTCCTTGACGAAGCGGACCATTTCAATCGAGACTGGCACAGACTTCGCGAACGGGTGCGGCTTGCCATTTATGCCCGTGCTGCTATTCTCTGTGGCGTTGGGATTGCTATGCGGCCCGGTCTCGCCTTGCCCGCGAGCCGGGTCTTTTTCAATGATATGTTCCGTCATGACGCGAAACCTCCGCGCCGTTTTCAGGCGCTTGTCAGATTTGAGAGTTTCGCGACGCCATCGCCCTTGGGGCGATATTGGCTTGGGCAATCGGTATGTCGGCCCGCTTCTTTCTAGAAGTCCCGGTTCTGCGAGCGCCGGGCGAAGGGTATTCTTCATTGCGACCGCTATTTTCTCCAAGGCGCTCGCCACATGGTTGAATGGTTCTCTCAGGAGTTGGTGGGAGACGCAGTCTCGGCTGGGTCCTGTATCTCGGTGTCCTCTGCTACTTTCTCAGTGGTTGTGGTGGACTTCTTGGTTGTAGATTTCTTGGTGGTGGGCTTCTTGGCGGTAGGCGTTTTGGTGGAAGGCTTCCGCTTCACGGATGATCCCCCCAAGGCTGCGTCTTTTCGAACAATTTTTGCCCATGCTGCATCCACTTTGGTAGCGCCATACTCAGTTTTGTAATGGCGCAACACACCAATGATAGGCCGTTTGACAGCTTCATCGGCAGAGCCCTTGCGCAGCATTGCGATAAGCTGCTCCGATTCGAATTGTTCGAACCATGAAATGATCGTCTCGACAGGCATGTCATCACCCTCCGCCTTGGTTTTGATCCAGTCGGTGGCTTCCTCAAGTGCAACCTTCGTGTCTGCGGCAAGCTGAGTCTCGAGTTCCGGATGTTTGACGACCCCCGAGCGTCCTGAGGCGGATGCCTTTGGGGCTTCGCCACGCATGCTCACTACATCCTTTCGCTCTGTGCGCGGTGTAATTTCTCCGCTCTCGATTTTCTTTTCCAGAAGGTCGTCTGGCAGTTTGGCCAGTTCGTAGAGGGTCTGGTATGAAGCGGGTAGATTCCGACCATGATCGGAATTTGAAAGCACGGGGTTGCGTGCCACTTTCATCAGTCGCTCTGCCGTATCTTCCCCAAACGGAAGCTCATCCTTGATCATTTTGAGCCATTCACCGTGCTCCAATTCCTGTTTTGCTTGGATGAGGTTGTGGCCCGTTTCGAGGATCGAAGCGACTGACTTCTGCCAAGCGGCGGTGATCCTCTCGGCCCACGTTTCGCGGAGCGTCATATTGCTGATGGCGGATGAGGTATCGGCTGCTGGATGAGTTAAGGAGGTCATTGTCTTGCCTCCCCCACGTCCTTTGTCTCAGAGCGCGATTTGATTGCTTGTTCGGCTTCGGTTTCGGCATTGCGCCGTTCCATAGCGCTGCGCCATTCGGCAGCGGCTTCATTGCTGATGAGACGGCGGCCACGGACATGCATGACGCGAGGTCCGAGACCCTGACCGAACAAATTGTAAAGGGTGGAGCGTGAAATCCTGTGCGCGTGACAGAATTCCACGAAGGTGTAGGCGTCTAGGCGGTGTTCCATTTCGTCCTCTTTGGATGCGAGAGGACTCCCTAATTACACACGCGCCGAGCGCCTGTCTAAAGCCCCGATCATCGTAAAATCGGGGCGGAGACAAATAGGATGAAAGTCTTAGGATTTGTCTGCGCTCCAAAACGGAAAGGCCGCCAGAGCGGCGGCCTCTTAGTGTAAACCTTGGCGTTGAGGGCTATCGGGTCAGGAACGCAGATGGCGCTTTTTGAGGCGCTGTCTCAATTTCCGCATGGGATTATGCCTACCTGTGTAAGCGTTCTCTATAGTATTTGCATCCATTTCTTCATTCTCGGCAACTTGCTGAATAGCGTCTGCGACGCTCATTCCATAGCCTTTGACCCTTTCCTCCACTTCCTGGCAGGCAAAGATTAACTCGCGTTCCGAGCGGGTCATTCTATAGAGTGGGGTGCGTCGCATATCCTTACGAACGCCCTTGATCAATCCATGGCGTTCGAAAAGATCACGGATGAAGGGCCGCATTTCTTTCGGGAGCGGCTCTGATTGCATCAGATCGAGCAATGGCGCGAAATCACGGGTCTGATCAACTTCGATGCATACTTTTAGCCATGCTTTGTAATTATAAAAGCGATTCATATCGTCATCGAGGTGGAAAAGAAGATTTACCTCGTCCTCCAAGGCTTCCTCATCCGACATAAATTCATTTGGATCATATTCGATCTGCGACTCGATCTTCTGCGTTCGGCGCTTAGTCATGACGCTGCCCAACTTACTCTTCTCGGCCAAACCCGAATTCCGGAAGCTTGTTGCGGACTGTCTCGGCGATGTAATCGTCGCTTAAATGCGCATAATGCTTTGTTGTCATACGCGCGTCCGCGTGACCCAATTGAGCGGCGATAACATCCAATGGTGCGCCCTTCTGCGCCAATGCCGAAGCATAACTGTGCCTCAAAATGTGAAAGGTCGCGGGAGGATCGATTTTCGCGCGTTCACAGGCACGGGCAAGGGGACGGGCTTGATGTGAAGCGCCCCAAGGCGCGCCATCCGGACGCAGGAAAACAATATCATTCGGCTGTCGCCCTTCCGTGAGCCGCCTGAAGAGCCCCCTGCCCTCTTCGGTCAGCGCGACGTGGCGCGGCTTTCCCGACTTAGTCTTCCCAACCGTCAGCTTGTTAGCAGCGGCGGTGAAATCCCCGCAACGCAACCTAATCAATTCGCCGTATCGAAGGCCGGTTAAAAGAGCGCCTTGAACAAGGTCAGCGAATCCCGGGTCGCAAGCGGCTACAAGGCGCGCCGCTTCATCGGGCGTGAGGTAATGGACTTTGGCAGTGTCGGCCTCGCGGAACGGCTTTACTGCGCGCCACGCCGTGTCGTTGGTGACACGCCCTTCGGTAAATGCATAGTTGAGCGCCGCTTTCAGAATCGTAAGTGTTCGGTTCGCGGTGGACCGTCGCCTTCGTATTTCCTCCTCGGTTTCGGGATGCGCCAAGGCGCGGGCGGGCCGGCCTTTCTTGCCCCTCGTCAGGCGGGGACGGGCGGCGAGCGCCGCGAGCCAATCTCGCAACTCTCTTGTGGTCAAGCTATCTACCCGGCGATGACCGAGCGCCGGACCAATGTCGTTTTTTACGCGATTGCGGGCGGTAGCGGCGCTTTTGCGGTGGGCTTCGAGGAACTTCAGGTAATCCTCAAGCGCCTGCGCCATGGATAGCGGCGCGCCCGGTTCAACCGCAGCAGCGGCGTCGCCGCCGCTCGCCCAGCGCCGGGCGGCATCTTGCGCCTCTGCCCAGCTTAGAATTGTTTTCCCGTTGGCGGGGTGAATGTCGTCGGCGTCGGCGAGGGTCTCGCCCATATACTTTCCCGCCACGCGACGCCGGGCAACCCAAACCCCGACTTTGCTGCCCTTTCGGTAGCCAAGGTGCAGATCGCGCCCTATCGAGGCGTAATAGGGCACACCGCGCGGCGCGAGCTTGGCGCGCTCACTTTTGCTATCGAGGCGCACGGCTTTGGTCTTCTTCGCCACTGTAGCAGGACCCCTTTGTGTGTAATTTTGTGTAATATGCGCACCTATATAGCCCAATACAAGGACGGGCGGCACCGGAACCGCTTCCAGCTATACGTTATTATATCAACATGTTAAATTACACGCGCATGAACGGTAATGGACGCTGACATGACCCTCTCACGGCGAAAACAGGGGTTCGAGTCCCCTAGGGAGCGCCAGACCAATCCAGAGACTTGTTGTGAGAACCGCGTGCGGAGGTCCCGCTTGCGCGAGGCGCGCAACAACGCCTGATCAAATGCGTCCGCTGCTTCCGGGCGCCAGTCGGTGTGGCGCCCGGATTTTCCTGCCCGTCTGTCTTAGTTCATGAAACATTCGTTCAGCGTGGCGTTCTTGCCTGTCAGCTGGATGGTCAGATAGCGCCCCGCGCCGGGGGGCGCGCCAACCGGGATGATGCTGCCATTCTGCACGTTTTGCGAGCAGAACTTGAAAGCCTCCTGCTGGCAGGGATAAGGCCCCACGAACTGAAAACCGAAGGGAGCGCTGGAAGCTGACGCCTGCGTGATGGGGCAGGAGCACATGATCTCGTCGTTCTTGAGCTGCCCCACTCCCGGAAAACTCTTCCCAATGGTGCTCGTGAAGCATGTCCCACCATCGCATTGAGCGTAGCCAGCCGTGGAGCCGCCGGGGCATGTATAAAGCGCCTGATTGGCCGCCGGATTATCCTTCAGAATCGATGACGGCAGGCTGTAGGTGCTCACCATGTAACCGTTGCCGGCCCCTTCTGCGTTATAATCGCAGATGTTTTTCTGAACCTTCGTACCCGGCGGATAATACAGGGGCGGCGCGCTGATGCTGTCGCCCCGCTTGACCTGGCATTTCGCGTAAGCGACTTCCTGATAGACGAAAGAGGTCGCGGTCGCGCAGAGCGCATAGGTCTGGTTTTTACAGATGACATAAGGCTGGCCCGCCGTACTCCTGAGCCGCGCCAATTCCCCGAGCAATACGTCGGATAGTTGCGCGCCATTCGCGGCGCCGGCCAACAAGGCCAAGGAACAGAGGACGAGCGGGAAACCCCCCAATTTTTTATATGCCTGCATAATCTTCATTTTCTTCGCCTCGAAGCGCCGGACAGGAGCCCGGAACCTATAAGACACAGCGAAGAGCAGGCCAATGGCCAAACATTACCTTTTGTTACACCTCGCGCCAGAAAGAACGGCGAGGTCCGAGGCGGATCAACGGCAATAATAGGATGGCTGGACCCTCTGGTAACGCACCCAGTCGCCGCCGGGGCTATAATTGATTTGGTTTGCAATGCATTTGCGCCCGACGCGGACGAAGGGAGTCGTATAGCCCCACGGATATTCAGCCGTGCTGGAGGGATACCCAGTTTCCGGATCGTAGCTCCAGGGGGCGGAAAAACCCCAGTCGCGTATCGCGGGCGCGCGAGACCAGTCCTCGCGGCGCCACCCCTCCTCGACCCATGGCCCGAGGCGCTGGGCCGCAGGGGCCGACCACCAGCGCCGGCCCCGCGCCGCCGACGACTCCGGGGATAGCAGCACGGCCACAAGCATGAGAAGGCAAGCGGCGCGCAAGGGACGTAGGGACATGACAACCTCCGGAGGCGCCAGCTAGACGCGTTTTGCGCGCGATGTAAACTCGCCCTGCTCACAAACAGCGCGACGGGCAGGCCGTATCAGGTCGCGAGGCCGGCCGGAATGCTCCGTGCGAGATCATTATCGGCGCCGCAATGGCGCTGCGCACGGACGCCGGGATCCCTGCTCCGGAAATCGACGCCGAAATCGCCGCCCCCGCGCAGCCCCCAGACCAAATCGCACCGATTTCTCTGATTTGCCGTTTCTCCGCGCCCATCCGCGGCGCCACATCGCGCTCGCGAGAAGGCCCCCCCTCGCTTGGATCGGGTGTTGCAAATTTGAAACATACCTCCATTTTGTAACTTACTGTAATGTTAACTCTTGAATATGAAACACTTTTTCGCAATTCTAACGGATCGTCACCCGCCCGAACTATTGCCCCTGTTCACATATAGAGAGGATACCAGGTATGAATTTCAGGTCCGCGTTCCATCTTTCGATGATCTCTCTCTCTCTTGGAATAGGCGGCCTCGAAGCCCGCGCGCAGCCCTTGCGTCCGGCCTTTGTCGCAGTATCCGCGGGCGACGTCACCGATACCGCTTCGATCATCTGGACGCAGATCGGATATGCCGACGGCACGATTCAGACCTCCGCCCCGGCTGAATTGCTGAAGGCCGAAGTTGCTACGGACCCCGCGTTTTTCAGGATCATTTTCACGTCGAGCGCCAGCACCGACCCCAACAACGGCAATTCGGCCAAATTCCTCGTCGGCAAACTCGCAGCGAACACGCGTTATTATTATCGTTTCAGCGTCACGCGCAATGGCGTCATCTACCGGAGCCAGACGGGGAAGTTCACGACCAATCCCGACAGGACCACAGCAGCGCCTTTCGCAATCGGTTTCTCAGGCGACTATGATGCAAAATACCGCCCTTACGCCCTGCTGAATAATTTTGGCGCTCAGGGCGGGTCCATCGGCCTGCGCCAGTTCGTCAACCTCGGCGACATCATCTACGAGACCAACGCCAAAGGCTCGGAGGCCCTGCCAGGGGCCAAGGGATCGCCGGAAGAAAAAGCCGGAAACGAACTGACGCCTCTCAGTCCTGCCCTGACAAAACCCGATCTGAACAGGTTTTACAGAAAATATCTCGAAGAAGCCACGGGCGTAAACAGCGCCACCGGACAGCTTTCCGTCTTGCCGGCCCTGCAGCAAGGCGTAAAAAACATGCTCGCCTCGCAGGGCGTCTATACGCTGCTCGACAACCACGAGCTTTATAACGCCATGATCTCCGGCGGCGCGTCGAAATATTCCATCAAGGAAAACTACCTCGACGGCGAAACCGATCCGGCCTACCAGCCTCCGCCGGATTCCCAATGCTTCGCCATGGAGTCGCCGCTGCCCCTCGTTCCGCCGCCGGCGCCCAAGACGAGATGGATCCGATGCCTGAAAGACGCCGGCGCCAATGCCGGGGCGAGCTTCGTCAACAGGAGCAACTCCTTCCAGGCGATGATCAAGGCCTTTTACAATACTCAGGCCACGTCGATAAACTTGAACGGACTACCGGGCGCCCTGACTCCGGTAAATTTACTGGGCGCGACGCCGACTATCCAGGCGCCGGACGATCCACGAACGAACGGCACGGTCCAAAACTACTTCGCGCGTCCGTGGGGCGCCAATATCCGATATATCCAGCTCGACGACAGATCATATCGCGACGCGCGAATGGTCAACGTAAGCCCGATCGTCGCAAACGATCCCAGGCGGACGATGCTGGGAAAGACGCAGCTGGCATGGTTCAAGCAGCAGCTCCTCGACGCCCGGGACGCGGGGGTCAAATGGAAAATCGTCGCACTTTCCACGCCCATCGACATATGGGTCGATTTTTCCACCAAGGCGCTGGACAACAAGAGCTGGGTGGGCGGCTACAATTATGAAAGAAACGACATAATGAAGTTCATCGCGGACAACGGCGTCAAGAATGTCGTTTTCCTGACGACGGACGATCATCTGTCTCGCGCGACGAAGCTCACCTATCAGCCGGCTGGAGCCAAAGCGGGAAATCCCTGGGTCGAGGTTCCCTACACGATTCAGATTCTTGCCGGTCCCGCAGGCGCCGTCGGTCCTTATCAGAACGCTATGGATCCCAATTATAACGGCTTTGGGATCGACGCCTCGCGGAAAATCCTCAATGCCTATGACAAGGAAATTACCAAGAATGGCGCGCCGCCCATCGGCCTTATGGGTTATCCGGGCTTGTCGGTCCTCTACCGGGAGGGGGACCCCAACGCAGCGAGGGCCCCGCAGGGAGTGGACTTCCTACACGGCACGAGTTTCAACTACGTCTCCATCGCCTGGGACGCCAATGCTAAAATGACGGTCTCCTATTGGGGCGTCGACGCCTATGCGCCGGACGCCTATCCGGCGCCGTGCGCAACCCTCCTGTCAGCCAATTGCGTGCGGCCACCCAGAAAACTCATTGAGTTTGCGCTCGTCCCGACCAATCCCTAGTCGATGCGAAATCATGGATGTTCATCGAACCGGCGGACGTCCATTCGCCTTACCTTAAAGGCACATTTTGACGATTGGCGCGACGGCGCTTTCACTCGTCGCGCGGGTCTTCAACCATCAAAAGCCCGGTGAACAAAGCCGCTCACGGCGCATCATTTCCGAGTTTGACCGAGCCGATCCGGGAAAAAAAAGCGCCCGCCAGAATATGGCGGGCGCTTCGAAAATTACACTAAGTCCACGCCGTCAATTCGCGGGGTCGACGCAAGGCGTTCCATCGGAAACCTTGTCCAAGCCCAGTTTTCCGCGGACAGCCCGAGAAAACCTGTCATCCCGGCAAGCCGTGTCGCCGGAGACGCCCAGACCGCCAACCGGCTCGGCGCCCGTCGCCGCCACGAGCGGAACGCCGCCACCGAAGGTGATCGTGCCGCCGATGCGGTTTCCAACCATCGGGTCATTCTGCGTGCCCCACGAGCTGAAGGGACCCTTGTACGCAGCCGCGGCATCCTGGATGTTGCCGAAGGCCACGTTGAAAAGGCCGGCGCCGGGCTGGACAAGCGGATCAAGAGCGATCGTCGGGATCGGATGGTTTTTCAGGCTCAGACCGTTGGTCGTGAAGGCCTTGGCTGCGGCGATCTGACGGCTCAGCAGCCACTGGGACGTGATCGTCGCCCCGGAGTAGGCGACTGCGCAGACGGTGCCGTTACGATTCACCACGACGCCCCACATGGGGTTCCCAAGTCCGCCGGGAACGACAACGCCCATGGCCGATTTTAGCTGCTGATACGTTACGGGGCACGCGCCTTCGCCTGAATTACCCCCGCCAGCGTTACCGCCGGTCCCGCGGAAAGCCACGCTCTGCGCCGAGCCCGGCGTCGCCGAAATCAGAGCGCCAACCAGCGTTGCGAATGCAATAAATCCAAGTTTTTTCATGCTCCCCTCCCAATTAGGCAGGCATTAATAAAATACCCGCTAAGTAAACAAGCGCCCGTATTCGCCAACACGCGCCACAAACCACGGTGCGTGAAGCAGACTTCAAGAATCTGCCGTCGTAAGGATTGGCTTAGGTGCGCGGATATAGCGACGTCGTCAGAACGACGATAGAGGCGCAAATAATAAGGAAACTCTCAACCTTTGAATGTAGCCTCCAAATCATTCGCGCTTCGTAACGGGCATGGATATGGACCATGGGCGTGTCGCCCGGTCAAGCCATCTGGACAAAAAGCCAGATTTCAGTGCTATTTATGCCACAGTTTTTTGAACGTCTTTCAATATAAGTCGCAGTACAGACACCTTCGAGAAGGAGCGCCTCGCGGTTCGGGGCCTCTTTTTTTGGCGGGAGCCCGGGAGCCAATTGTCACGATCTTTAGGTCGGACGCATCCTCATAGCCCCGCATTGCGCCGCGCGAAAAACAGCCATACACATGCTTGTGACATGCGCGCCGCGTCGCCGGAGGTGAAATGGACGGGAGCTTTCAGCCCAACAGACTGAAGAACGCCTGGCGATCACTATTTTTGTTACTTTTTGCCGGGGCACTGCCCTGCTCAGGATCATCCGCCCTCGCCGACATCAATGTCAGGCCCGATGCGCTCAAACATTATTCCTACTGCATCAGCCATGCGAAGGACCGCGCCACCGTCTTTCTCCTCGACCGCGGCACCCTCTACCGCTGCGGCGACGAGATCGCCGTGTCTTATTACAACTATCTGGGCCGGCAGCGGGTCCCTGAAAAGCGCGTCGTCGAAGCCGAAGGCGTCTTCATCTACCGAATGATATCGGGCGTCGGCAAATGCTGGAACAAGATAGAGGACGCGGAGGGCAATCCGGTCTCGATCTATGGCTGCGACGTTTACGTGGAACTTTGATCCGCACCCGGGCGGGTGGTCGGCGTTTGTTGCGGGCGGCGCCGGTCTCCGGGTAAATCCCTCGTAGATCAAGACGGGAACAGAAACATGCAGAAGGGTTTGGATCAATCCGTGAAATTCATGAAGAGCCGCGCCCGCCGGGCGCGCGCGCAGAGGCGGCGCGCCGGTTTCACGCTGGTCGAAATGCTGGTCGTGCTGGCGATCATCGGGTCGATCGTCGGTCTCGTCGGCCCGCGCGTGCTGAACTACCTTTCGGAATCGAAAGTGAAGACCGCCCAAATCCAGATGGAAAACCTGTCGAGCGCTCTGGACCTCTTCTATCTGGACGCCGGACGTTATCCCACGACCGAGGAAGGGCTCGGCGCGCTCGTGCAGCGCCCTGCGGGCATCTCCTCCTGGAGCGGCCCCTATCTCAAATCGGCTGGCGTTCCCAAGGATCCGTGGGGTCACCCCTATCTCTATCGCGCGCCCGGCCAGAACGGCCCCTATGACGTCGGGTCCATGGGCCCCGAGGGACGCGAGGGCTCCGCGGGCGCAATCTCGCGCAGCGCGACAGCCAAGTAAGTCTCAAGAGCGAGATCGCGGCGTGAGGTCAAGGGTCAAAGCGCCCCGCGCCAAAACCAGGCGCGCGGGGTTCGCTTTGCTGGCGGTCATCTGGGGCACGGGGCTGATCTCGATGCTCGTCGTGGCCTTCATGACTTCGGGCCGGCTGCGCCTGCAAACCGCGTTCAACATCGCCAGCGCGACTGAGGCAAGCTATGTCGCCGAAAGCGCGATCAACCTTGCCACTCTCGCGCTTCTCTCGCGGAAGGACGCTCTCATCCCCGGCGAAGCGGTTTACGACGGCGCGCCAAAATTCTGCGTTCTCGACCGCGCGGCCGTGGCCCTGGCCATCGAAGACGAAGCCGGCAAGATCGACCTCAATGCGTCGCAGCCCGAACTCCTGCAGGCCGCCCTCGTCGGCCTCGGCCTCGACGACTCGAAAGCGCGGGAGATCGCGGCCGCGATCGTCGCTTTTCGGACGGCGTCCGTCGACGGCCTGAGCCAGAACAGCCCGACTCCGACCGGCGACAAGCCCGTCGGGCCGAAGCAGGGGCTGTTTGAGACCGTGATGGAGCTTGATCAGGTGAGCGGCGTCGATTCCGCGCTGTTTCGCACGCTCGCGCCCCTTGCGACCGTCCATTCGAGAAGCGCAGGCGTAGATGCGCGCTCGAGCCCGCCCGCGCTCTTCGCCGCCCTGGCTGGCCTGCCAGCCGAGGAGGCGCGCGCCCTCATCGCAGCGCCCTACCCGAACAATCTGAAACGGACCGATCCGCGTTTCCCCGCGAATTTCAATCAGCCCGGCGACCAGAGCTCCTTTCTGATCCACGCCGAGGCGAGACTGGCGAGCGGGCAGACGATCGCAAGAGACGCAATCCTCGATCTGCGTCCGCAGAGCGGGAAGCAGTTCGCCATAAGGGAAATCAGACGCGGCCCGTCCCGATACGCCGAACGGCTGCGCGCCATCATCGCCACCAATGGCGCGGGCGTTCCAGACTGCTGAGAGCTGATCACCGCGTCTCCTTGTCGACGCGCCAGGGGCTCTTTGACCAGGGGTCGAGCACGGTGCGCCGCAAGGATTGTTCGATGTCGTGAGGCCGCCCGACGGCGCGGGACGAGATGTCGAGCAGCTTGCGCTTGTATTCCTCGGTGATCTCGCGGCCTTCGCTCAGCGAACGCACGACATGCGGCGTGAGCATGATGATCAGCTCCTGCTTGTCGATCGAATCGCCATGGTTTTTGAAGAGATTGCCGACAATGGGCACGTCGCCCGCGACTGGAATCTGGGATGAATTCTTCCCCGTCTCGGCCTTCACGAGGCCGCCGAGCATCAGCGATTCATTGTCATTGACGACGACCTGGGTTCTGACCCTGCGCTGCTGAATGCGCGGCGTCGTGCTGGTGGGGTCCGACAGGGGATCGACGTTGGAGACCTCCTGCTCGATCTCGAGCATCACGCGACCGCTTTCGCTGATGTGCGGCGTGATTTTGAGAATGACGCCCGTATTGGTGTAATTCACCGAATTGAAGGTGTTGCCGATCGCAGAAACGCTGGTGAGCGTTTGCACCGGAATCTGGTCGCCGACCTGTAGAATGGCTTCGCGGTTGTCGAGCACCATGAGCGACGGCGTCGAGATGATGTTGGTGTCCGTGATGGCGTTCAAAGCGTCGATGGTGAGCTGCTGGCTCGTTGTCCGGAACGCATAGGCGAAACCGGGGAAGACCGCGCCGACATTCGTGCCGAGGAGGTTGTTGCCGAGCGCGTCGTTGGCTGCCGGATTGCCGCCGCGCAGGCCGCTGAATCCGAAAATATTGGGATGAGTCTGCATGAACCAGCGCACGCCGAAACGGATCGTGTCGTTCAGCCGGACCTCCGCGATCGTCGCCTCGAGAAAAATCTGGTTCGGCAGCACGTCGAGCGTCTCGATGACGGCCCGAACGCGGCGATAATCCTCGGGCGTCGCCATGACGATGAGCGCATTCTTGGCGTCGTCGACGCCGATCTTGTAACGATCATTGTCCAGGCTGACCGCCGGCGTCGGTCCGGCCTGACCGCCTCCCGACGAGTCGCCGGGCACGCTCAGGCCGCTGATGCTGCTCGGCGAACCGCCTGCGCCGCCAAAACCCGCGCCGAACCCGCCGCCGCCAGACGGCCCGCCGCCGGTGGGCGCGCCGCCGCCAGACGCCATCGAGCCGCCGCCTGTCGGCCCCGATGCGGACAATGCTCCGAGCGGGCTCGACGACGCTCCCCCGCCGCTTCCGCCCCCCATCATGCCGCCGCCGTTCATGCCGCCAGATGACAAGGACGACTGGCCGAAGCGCGGGGAAACGTTCGGATCGGCCCCCTGCCCCTTTGAGCCGAAGACGGAGGTGAGAACCGCCATCAGTTCCTTGGCGGGTCGGTTCTGAACCCGAAAGGTGAAGAACTGTTTTTCACTGTGCTCGGCGCGCGCGTCGAGCTTATCGATCCAGGCGCGGGCGCGGGCGATATATTGCGGCTGCGACGAGATGACCAAAATCGACGACAGACGCTTGTTGCCGATGAAGCGGATCATGCCGCCCATCGGCCCTTCCTTCTCCGAACCGAAGACGTTCTTGAGGTCGTCCGCCAGAAGATCGGCGTCGCCGCTGCGCACGGGCACGAGCGCGAAGGACATGCCCTTCATCGTGTCGATGTCGAACATGCTGACGGCGTCGAGCAGCGTGGCGATGTCCTGCGCCGACCCGTTGATCGTCAGCGTGTTGCGCGCGTCGTCCGCCCGCACGATCGACCCGCGCTCGGCGATCGGTTCGAGCACGCGCTTCATCTCGGAGGCCGAGACATAGCGCAGTTGCACGACGCGCGCGGTCTGGCCGAGCGGCGTAGCCTCGGGCGGCAGGGCGTCGCCGGAGATCACCTCGCCCGAAACGGCCGCCTGGTCGCTGGGGACGATCTTGTAGATGTCGCCGGCCTTCACGACGGCGGCCCCCGACACGCGCAGCGCGGACTGGAAAAGGTCGAGCGCCGTGCTCTTGCGCACCGGGTTGGCCGTATGGACCGTCACCTTGCCGTCGAGCTTGGGATCAACGACGAAGTCGGCGCCGACGATGTCGCCGATGACGATTTTCGCGGCCTGGGAGATCGGCAGATCGACAAGGTTGAGGGTCACCCCGTCCTCGCCGACCGGCTCTTGCGCCGGCTGGCGGGTCTTCCCCGCGCCGATCAGCCGGCCCGTGCCGGTCGCAACGATCGCCCTCGCCTGATTTCTCGAGGAGAGCGGCACGGCCGACGCCCCCGCCCCCCCGACCGGCTCACGCGAGATTGGCGCAACGTTCCATTCCGCCACGGGCGGCCCGCCGGATACGGTCGAGGAGTTGCAGGCGGCGAGAGCGGCGATCACCAAAACGAGCGCAGTTGTTTGAGGGATCAAACGCAAGACAAGAACCCATTGATTGATCGAAGGCCTGCACCCGCTTTTGGGAATGACGCGACATCAGCTGCCAAGCTTCTAAAAACGAGACGATCGACCCGATTTCGTAACATCCTGGTCTTACAATTGCAACGATTCAGTTGAAATTCAGCAAGATGGTGACGGCGTTCAACAGGGCTCCTGCCGTTGACGCCGAGACATAAACTCGCACAAACCCGCACGGACGATCAACAGAGCGATGGGAGGAGAGGTTCTTGCTCCGAAATCTCGCAGGCGAGGCGGGCCGCTGGCGGGGGGCGCCCGTTTGCCGCCGCCGCCGCCGCGCACTCGCGCCCCTGGCGCGCGGCATCCTGCTCGGGCAGGCGGGCGGGCGGGCGCTGACAGCCGCCGCATGGCTCTCGCTCGTGGCGCTCGGCGCCTTGTTCGCCCAGAGCGCCGCCCTGGGCTGGCTCATACTGCCAAGCCTGTGCCTGTTCGTCGCACTTTGCGCGGTCGCGCTGTTCGACGCTCGTTACTTCGTCATTCCGGACGGACCGCTCCTTTGCCTCGGGCTTTGCGGACTCGCGACATCGCTCCTCCTGTCGCCACAGGAGACCGCCGCGCGGTTGGCCGCCGCCGCCGCGGGCTACGTCGCCATTCGGGGTGTCGCCCTTGCCTATGAGGCGCTCCGCGGCGCGCCGGGCGTCGGCGAAGGCGACGCGAGCCTCTTCGCCGTCGCGGGGCTTTGGCTCGGCTTCGAGGGTCTGCCGGGCTGCCTGATCTACGCGACGCTCTCCGCGCTTCTCGCCGCCGCCATCGCCCTGCGCGAGGGAACGCTCGAAAATGCGCGCGCGCCGTTGCCCTTCGGTCCGCATCTGGCGCTCGGCCTGTGGCTCGCCTGGGTCTTCGGCCCTCTCGAATTCGGCTGAGCGTTGCGCTCTCGCTATTGCTGGCGGATCGCCACCGTGGAAGCCGCCTCGATGACTCGACCAAACCGGCGTGCGCCGATCTTGATGGAAATCAGGGCCGGGAGCGCATAGGGGCTGTTCCATGCGGCGCTCCAGGCTGGCGCCTGATCCTGCCGCTGCGCGCCGAAATAGGAAATCTGCAATCCGGCGAGCCCCTCGAGAACGATTGTCTTGCGCATCGTCTCGCGCTTCGCTGCCAGCCCCTCTCGTGGCCGATAGACCTTCGTCCAGACGGCGAGCTCATCGCCGGCCGGCCCGCGGTCGACGCCGATTTCGGTCAGGATCAGGCCACCCCATTGCGCGCCGCCCTCGCTGAGCATCACGAAGCGGCAGCCATTGGCGGCGCCGCGGAAGATCGGCGGCGGCTCCGGCTGCATGGACCCGGTCTGATCGGGGAGAAAGACAAAGCTCTTCCCGACGAGCGCGGACACGGCCCGCGTCGCGGCCTCGATCTCGTCCAGCGCCTCGCTTGAGCGGGTCGTCTCCCAGCTCCGGCGGCCGAGGTGAAGGCCGCCCATGATCGAGGCCGTGATCAGTGAGAGAATGCTGATCGCCAGCAGCAGCTCGAGAAGCGTGAAACCGTCGCGTCGTCGCGTCATCGCGGCTGCCGCTGCTCGACGGGTCTGATCTTGAGGGACGACAGGGTCAGGGTCTCACCATAGCCCGAAGGCTTTCGGATCACGAGGCGCGCATGGAAGCTCGTCGCGATCGCCTGCCCGGAGGGATCGGCGGCGCTCGTCCCCGGCCTGACGGAGAGGGACCAGTAAAGCCCATCTGGATAGCGGCCGCTCGACTCGCCGAATGGGACCGGCGCGCCGACGCCGAGCGCGTCGAGCTGCGAAGCGCCCTGGCGCGCCGCACGCAGGAGGAAATCCGCGCGCGCCTCGTTGCGCACGCCGCCGCTCACGCCGTTGAGCAATTGGCCGAGCGCCATCGCCAGTATCGCGAAAGCGGCGAGCGCCTCGATCAGCGAGAAGCCCCGCCTCGATCTCAGAGGATGGCGCATTTGGCGTCGCCCGTCAGCCAGTTCACGGCGATGCGCGCGCGCGCGTCCGACGTTTGCAGGGTCATTACGGCGCCTGTCGAACCGCCGTCGGGAAAGAAGGCGATCATGCCGCTTCGCGGCGACGCCTGCTGTGTGTTTGCGACTTCGAGCGTAATCAGAGCGTCGGCGGGAAAGTTGCCGGGCGCGCCGACGGGCGACGTGTAGGTTTTACTGGAGAGATCCACGAAGACGGAGGCTTCGCTGTTGAGGGCGATGGCGCGCGCGCGGGCCGCGCGCAGCGTCGAGCAGAATTTCCGCGCCGCGGTCTCGAGCCGCAGGCGTCCGGAAGGCGGGCGCAGCAACTGCGACGCCATTCCCGCGACGAGCGCGATCACCGCCATGACCACGAGCGACTCGAGCAAGGTGAAACCCGCCCGCCGCCCCTGCCCTTTGCCGCCGCGCCGCATCATTTCGCCGCAAGATCGTTGATGCTGAGCACGGCGTCCATCACCGTCATGATCAGCCCGCCCACGACGGCCGCAATGGTAATCGTCAGGATGGGCGTAAGCAGGCCCATCGCCCGTTCGATCGAGCGTTGCGTCTGTCGCTCGAACATGGCGGCGACGCGCAGGAGCATGTCCCCTAATTGCGCCGTCTCCTCGCCGATCGTGATCATCTGGACCGCGACCGGCGGCAAATGCGGCACGCCCGCGAGCGCGCCGCTGAGGCTGGAGCCCCCGCGCACCGCCTCGATGACGTCGGCGAGTTCATTGTTGAAGAATTTGTTGGAGACAGCCACGCGCGCACTCTCCAAACCTTGCAGAAGCGGCACGCCCGCCTTCAGCATGGAGCCGAGCGTGCGGGCGAAGCGCGCTGCCGCGAATTGCGACAGCAGGCCGCCGATGACCGGAATTCGGAGGTAGAATCGAGCGATGGCGATCTGCAAATGGGGGCGCGTCTGCGCCATCTTGTAGAAGAACGCGATCGCCGCGGCGATGGCGCCGAGCGCGAGGGCAATGCCGCCAGAGTTGGCCTCGATATCGAGGATGAACTGGAGACCCGACGGCATGTCCTTGCCATTGTCGGCGAAGATGGGCGCGATGCTCGGCACGAGCGTCCCGAGCACCACGCCGGTCGAGATGATGGCGAGAGTGATGAGCAGCGCGGGATAGATGAGCGCGCTCTGTATGCGCGCCTTGAGCTCCAGGCGCCGCTCGAGCATTTCGGCAAGGTCGAGCAGCGCGGGACCGACCCTGCCGACCGCCTCGCCCTCGCGCACCACATTGATGTATTCGGGCGAGAAGACGTCCGGGCGGCGGGACATCGCGTCTGAGAGCGAGGCGCCGTCGACGATATGCGTCAAGATCTCCTGCGCGAGCTTTCGCAGCGCCTCGGTCGGGCTCTGCGCGGCGAGGATCCGCAGGCTTTGATCGAGCGGCACGTCAGCCTGTTCGAGCGTGGCGAATTCACGGGTAAAGGAGGCGATCTGCGCGGCATTGGGCGCGCTCTTGCCAAAGGAAAGCCTGACGATGGACGACGCCGGCTTCGCCTCCCGCGTCTCGAAGGGCGTGAGCCCGCGCCGAAACAGCGCATCCTCGGCCTCGTCTCCGCTCTTCGCCTCGATTTCGCCCTCGACGAGATCGCCGGAGCCGCTATAGGCGCGATATCTGAACATCGGCATGAGCGTCAGTCCATCCGCGTGACGCGCGCGACTTCCTCGATGGTCGTCTCGCCGCGCCACGCCTTGCCCATGCCGCACTGATACATGGTGACCATGCCGCTCGCGCGCGCCGCGGCCTCGAGCTCGGCGTCGGGCGCGCCTTCACAGACGAGGCGCTGCATCCGCTCGTTCATGACAAGAAGCTCCGCGATCGTCGAGCGCCCGGAATAACCGAGGTTGCGGCATTGCGGACAGCCTTTTGGGGACGAGAGGCGATCTCGCGCGGCTGCGAAGGATTCTCCAGCGAATTGCGCGCGAATCTGCATGCGCGTCTCGAGCGGCGTCGCGCAGGACTGACACAACCGCCGCACCAGACGCTGCGCCAGAATTCCCTTCACCGTCGAGGCGATCAGATAATTCTCGACGCCCATGTCGATGAGGCGGGTGATCGACGCGGCGGCGCTGTTCGTGTGAAGCGTCGAAAAGACGAGATGGCCCGTGAGCGAGGCCTGAATGGCGATGCGCGCCGTCTCTGCGTCGCGGATTTCGCCGATCATGACGACATCGGGATCCTGACGCAGGATCGCGCGCAAGGTGCTGGGAAAGTCGAGGCCGATCGATGGCTGCACCTGAACCTGATTGACGCCCGCAAGCTGATATTCGATCGGGTCCTCCACGGTGAAGACCTTCACGTCGGGCTTGGTCAGCTCCTTGAGCGCCGTATAGAGCGTCGTCGTCTTGCCGGAGCCGGTCGGACCCGTGACAAGCACGATTCCATTCGGATTGCGCATCACCTTGCGCAGTTGCGCCGTCGTCTCGGGCTCGAATCCGAGCCTGTCGAAATCGAGCGCGATCTGGCTGCGGTCGAGAATGCGCAGCACGATGCTCTCGCCATGGGCTGTCGGCAGCGTCGAAACGCGGAAATCAATGTCCACGCCGCGGATCGCGAGCTTGATGCGCCCGTCCTGCGGCAGGCGGCGCTCGGCGATGTCGAGCCTCGCCATGATCTTGATGCGCGAGGCAATTGCCGCCTTGAGGCCCGGCGGCAAAATCTCGGCCGAGCGCAATGCGCCATCGATCCTGTATCTGACCTGCACGGCGTCGAGCGAAGGCTCGATGTGAATGTCTGAAGCCCGCGCCTCGATGGCGTCGGCGATGATCTGATTGACGCGACGTACGACGGGCGCCTCATTCGCGATGTCGCGCAGACGCTGAAGGTCGAATTCGCTCGCGTCATTGGCGCGCAGGTCGTTATCGACGAAGGACACGCCGTCCTGACGCGCGCCATAGAGCGATGACCACGCCTTTTCGAACTGCGCCGGCGACGCGAGGCGCAGTTCGATTTGACGGCCGGTCGAATAGGCGAGCGCCCGGACGGGCTCGGGATCCAGCGGATCGACCACGGCGAGCAAGAGGCGTCCGTCATCGACCGAGAGCGGCAGGAGCCTGTTGGCGTGAATGAATTTCTCAGGGATTTCATCGCGCAGCGGCGGCTCTAGCGGCAGATCGCGCGCCTCCAGCTGCGGAATTTCGAGGAATCTGCCGAGGTGGACGCAAAGGTCCGCCTCGGAGACGAGGCCGAGCTTCGTCAGCACGTGATCGAAGCGTTCTCCGCTCTGCGACGCCGCGCGCCGCGAGCGTTGCAGCGCCAATTCGTCGATGGCCTTTTGGGCGAGCAGAAAGGCGCCGAAAGCCTCCGCGAAAACCGGGCTGTCGGCGTCCAGCATCACTTCCGCTCCCGCCATCTGGCTTCGCGCCTCCATCGGGAACCTTTCTTGTGAAAGAGACACAAGCTCGACCGTCGGCCGCGCTTGACCACGGAATGCCATATTTGAGAGTAGAATGCACTCGCAAGGCACAAGTCTCAACCAGCCGAGTTTCCGCCGAGCTTTAGTAAGATGTCGAGGACAGAAGCATCCGCCGCAGCGACTCGAGACGCGCGCGCCACGACGCTGCGCGGCCTTTCCCTGTGCGCCTTCCTGCTCGCCCTATCCCCCGCCGCCTTCGCGGCGACGCCGGGCAAGACCTATTTCTTCGCCACGCGCGACGCCTGCGTCACCTCGGGCGCCTTCGCCGCCCGCGAGTGCGCGGCGGCCTTCGCGAACGCGCGCGCGCAAATGCGCGAGAAGGCCCCGCGCTTTGCCGCCGCGACGGAGTGCCGGCTGCATTTCCATCTTTGCGAGCCGGTTCAGGGCGACGCGCCGGTCGAGGACGTCCTCTCCTACGCCCCCGCAGAGGCGACGGCCTATGCGCCCATGGCCCTCGGCGTCGAAATGATCGCCTCCACGAAAGGGGTCGAGGCGGCGCCGACGCTCGCCGTCGAGACCGCGAGCCGCATCTTCCCTTATTATCCGGTGTCCCAATCCTACGAGGAGAAAGAGGGCGTCTCTCTCCAGGCCAAAGCTGCGCAGGAACACGCCGCCATTCTTGCGCCCGACCGGTTCGTTCCCTTCTCCAAGCGCAAGCCCTTTACGGGGGAAGTGACATTCGCAGCCGCGGCCCTCGGCGCGATCGAGGGCGCGACCGCCAGTGACGCCGAAACGCGCGAGCAGCGCCGACTGCAGCTGAAAAGCGCGCCCTTCATCCGCTAGCCCAGGCGCGCCGGCGCGATTGCCGGGCCACGCGGGGAAAGCTAAGTTCGCGTCGCCTTTGGCGCTTTTTGGCGCCGCGTCTTTTCGCCGAGGTCTTTCTGGTGGCAAGCGAGTTCTGGACGAGAGAGATCCTCGAAGGTTCGGTCAGGACATCGGCGCTTCGTTTCCTCGCCTGGTACCGGCGCGAATTCTTCAGCCTGTTTCCACCCGAGACGGCCGCCTGGCTTACGGACCGAGGCGACCGGCAGCTGATTCTGAGAGCGGGGGATCCCGATCTCTGGTGTATCGACGCGCGCGGCGGGCGGCTTTGGCGCCTTTCGGGAGAGGAGCTTGCTTCTTCGACGCTCGAAGAGGCGCTGAGGACCCGCGGCCTCGCGCGCAACGCCGTGCGGATCGGTCTGGAGATAGAACCGGAAGCCTTTTTCGTACGGCGCTTCGACATCCCGAGCGCCGCCGCCGCCAGCCTGCCGAAGCTGCTCGTCGCAGACATCGAGCGCAAGACGCCGTTTCGGCTGGCCGACGTGCTTTACGGCCACACGGCCGCGAAACATCCCGGCAATCCCGACAAGCTGCGCGTCGCCTTGTGGATCCTGCGGCGCAATATTGCCGAAAGCGCCGTCGAGCGCGCCGGGCTCGCCTTCTCGGATATCGCCTTCGTCCGCCCCGCCGACCCGCGCGGCGGGGCGCAGACGCCGCTCATCACCCTCGCGGCCAAAAGCGAAACGTCGCATCTCTTCCGCAATCTCGCACTCGGCCTCTGTGCGGCGGCGGCGGGCTTCTTCATCATCGGCGTCGTCGCCACGCTCTGGCGTCAGAATGCGCTCGCCGAGGAGCTCGACGGGAAGATACAGGAAATGTCGGCGCGCGCCGCGCGCGTGCGCCAGGTCGTCGATCGCGCCTCCTCCGAGAGCCGCCTTCTCTCGGTCCTGCGGATCGCCCGCCGCAACGGGCCGCAATTCGCCGATCTGTGGGAGGAGACGGCCCGTATCCTGCCGGACAGCGCCTATGTCACCGATTTCCGGCTGAGCGAGCCCAAACCCAACGAACACGCGGTCGATATCGCGGGTTTTGCGAGTTCGGCAGTCGGCTTGCCCGCGCTCTTCAACAAATCGCCGCTCTTCAGCGACGCGGGGCTGACCGCGCCCATCACGCCTGACCCGAAGGAAAAGCGCGAAGGCTTTTCGCTGCAAGCGAAACTCGAACACAGGAAGCCGGAGGGCGGCAAATGAGCCGGCGCGAGAACTGGCCGCCGGCCCTTAAATCGTTCCGCCATTCGCCCGCCGGCCGCCGCGCCGCCTTCGCCGGCGTCAATCTGCTGGCGCTGCTGTTGTTTTATCTCGTAATCATCGAACCCGCGCGGCGCATGGTCGCGACGGGCGCCGAGGCCATCGCGGAGCGGCGGCAGACGCTCGCGCGCTACGCCTCCGTCGTCGCGCATGAGCAGCAGATCAACGCTTACGCGCAGCAGATATCGGACATCAACGCGCGCGGCGAGCTGTTCGACGGCGACAGCGACGGCGTCATCGACGCCAATCTGCAGGCGCGTCTGAAGACGCTCGCCGAGGCCTCACAGGTCACGGTACGATCAATTCAGACGCTCCCTCCGAAACCCTTTCAGGGCGTGACGCTCGTCGGCGCGCGCCTCGATATTCAGGGATCATACGAAAATATTCATGCGCTCGCGCGCGCCCTGGAAGGTGAGCCGCCCCTCCTCATCATCACAGCGGCGTCTGTGCGCGGCCAGGCGATGCTGTGGGGCGCGCCACAGCAGGCGGACGAACTCGAGGCGCAATTCGACGTCTTCGGCGGCGCCCCGAAAAAGGGCCGCCCATGATTACGGAAGAGGCGAAAATCCGCGTTTCGGAGTTGCTGCACAATGCGCGGTCCCGGCTTTCGGGCCTCAAGCACATGCAGCTTTCTCCGCTCTCCGGGATCGTGCTCGCCGCGCTTGCAACGATGACCTCAGCCACCGCGCTCTTCGCCCTTTACGCGATGCTTGGTCCCATGGGCTCCGACAGCGAGGCGAGCGCGCCCGACTGGATGCCGCCGACGCTCGCCGCGGTCGAACTCGACCCACCCAAGCCCGCGTCGGCGGATGTGGAGTCGCTGTCGCGGCCGATCTTCTCCAAGAACCGCAAACCCACGGCGAAGAGCGCCACGGCCCCCACAGACATGACGGCCGTCTCCGACGCGCCGAGCGGGCTGAGCGTCACCGCCATCATCCGGCACAAGACGACCGCCCAGGCGTTCCTGATCTCGACGGATACGCCCGCGGGCGCCTGGCGCCAGGTCGGAGACCTCGTCGATTCCTGGACCGTGACCTCGATCAACCCGAAAGAAGTCGTCTTGCAGAGCGGGGGCCAGTTCAGCAAATTGAAGTTGTACGCCGAGCCGCCCCCTGCGGAGCCGATGGACCCGCTCGCGGCGGGAAATGCGCCTGCGAAATAACGAGCGCCTAGCGGGACGCATCCTCCCGTTTGGCGCTCGAACGCGACGCGGGACCTTGATGCATGAGACTGTCGTTGACGGGCCCCTCCACGATCAAGGCGCCTTCGAGACCGCGCTCCGCGCGCGACATCGCATGATCGACGAGAGCGTATCGCCCCCCGTGTCTCGCCTTGAACTCCAATATGGCGGCGCCTCCCGGCGGCACGGAAACCGTTTGCGCGTCCTTTCGGGGCAGGTCGGAAAATGACGTTCTCACACGCTCGAAGATTTCCCCGACAATGTGAAAGGACGACGGGAAATTCGGACCGCCCACGCCAAAAAAGATGCGGACGGTTTCTCCCAGCCGCGCGCGCAGCGCATATTCCTTCGCCAGTGCGCCGACAGCGCCGTTGAAGACGAAATATTCCGGCCGCTCGGAAACGAGCTTCTCGTAACTCATTTCCTGTTCGCCGGCCGCGCCGAATGGTTTCGTCGTGTAAAGCTCGCCCTGCATCACGTAGAACTCGCGGTCGACCTCGGGGAGGCCTCCCTCCGGCTCGACGAGCAAGAGGCCATACATGCCATTTGCAATGTGGTTCGCTATGCTCGGCGTCGCGCAATGATAGACGAAGAGGCCCGGCGTCGTCGCCTTGAAGCTGACGACGGTTTCCTCTCCGGGATTGGTCTGCGTGAATTGCGCGCCGCCGCCCGGTCCAATGGCGCCGTGCATGTCGATGGAATGCGCCAGCACGCTCGACTGATCGTTGTGCAAGTGGACTTCCACCATGTCGCCAAGGCGCGCCCTCAGGAAAGGACCGGGGATTTTCCCCCCGAAAGTCCAGAACTGATAGCTCGTATTGTCGTCGAGGCGTCCTTTCAGTTCGATCGTCTTGAGATCGAAACGGACGGTCTTCGGCCCGCGATGGACCGGCGGCGGCACATCGGAAGGATCGCGGGTTATGTCGGCGCCGATTGGAGGCGGCGAGATCCTCTTGCCCGGCTCCACCCTGACCTTTCCGAGCATTCCCGACTCGCGATGTCCGGGAATTGCGCAAAAATAGGCGAAAGACCCCGTCTTGTCGGCAAGGAACGAAACCGTCGCGCTCGCGCCCTTTCCGACCACCCGGTTGGACCGCACGCCATAGAAGTCGATGACGATGTCGTGCTCGGCGCCCTCCCCGTTGATCAGATTGATCTGAGCCATCTCGCCTTCGCGCAAGACGAGATCGGGGTTGACCTTGCCATCGATATCGCCGCCGACGCCGAGAAACACCATGCGCCCGTCGGCGATCCCTGAACGGAGCGTAAAGACCATCAGGCCCTGATGGGCGGTGACAGCGCCGACGCTGGTCGGCGCCAGATGCGCCGCCAGCAACAGCGCAGCCAGAAAAACGACGAAACGCGACGTTCCTTCCGGCCGCATGCCGGCCTCTCGTTGTCGGCGCATGAGCGACATGCGCAAGAAAAATTAACTGAGCGCCAGAGTTTCGTAAGAGACGAGACGGGCGACGCGCACGATCAGTCGCCACATAAAGCTCGCCTCGCTGACGAAAAGCCCGGCTGGATCAGAAACCGAACAGGCTGAAAAGGCTTTTCGATTTACGCTCCAGCTTCCGGATTTCGTCCTGCATCTGCCGCGTCTCGGCCCGCATCTCGAGGAAGCGGTCGTCGGGAATGCTGAAATCCATGGCCGCAAATCCGAGCTGGCGCCGCGCGTCTTCAAAGCGCACTTTCGCGTGTTGCAAGAGAGAATTCTGCTTCCCAGCCATACTTCCAGCTCCGGTTCCGAGGCCACCGCGTGAGCGGCGTCCCTGAACTTACCCAATGATCTCGATGCACTGCAACAACGGACTTCGCGCGGCTGCGCCTCAATGGCTCTCCAGCCAGCCTCTAGCCGCGTCGCGCAGGGCCTTGCGCGAGTCGTCGTAGAGATAAGGCATATGGCCGCCTCTCAGCACGAGGAGCCGAACGCGCGAGGCGTCGCCGTAATCCGGCAACTGATCGAGCATGAGCTTGGTGGCGAAGTAAGGCGTCGTCAGATCGTAAAGCCCGTGCACGACAAAGGTCTTCAGCCGGGGATCGAGGGCCAGCGCCTCGCGCAGGCCGGACATGACCTCTGCATTGGCGCGCCCCTCCTCTCCGTAACGCCACTGATGGGAAATTTCGCCGCTCAGAACGGAATAGCGCGCCTCGCCGATCGGCCAGCCGAGCTTTTCGATGATCAGACGCGTCATGGCCGCGCCGAGAGGCGCGCGCCAGGATTGCAGTAAAGGATCGGCCCAATCGCCGTCCGGCGAGAAGGGATCGGGGTCCCAGCCTGAGATTTCCCCGTCATAAACGCTGAGCACGCGCCCGGCGTCGCGTGCGCGTTCGCGCGCGAAGGTTCGCGCATCGATGCGGGCGCCAAGACGCGAGACAAGCGCCCGGTCGAGACCGGTAAACTGCGCCACGGCGGCGCTCATGCGCGCGAGCGCCTGAGCGTCCTTGGCGCCTTTCAGCAGATCGATCGCATATTCGCCGGCCGCATAGGCCTCGGCGTCGGCGACGTCGGCGCGGCCTTTCGCATTGCGCGCGACCGCCGCCAAAGACGGCAGCAGCGCCGCCCGCAACAGCGGATTGCCTCCCGAAAGCAGCCAGCTGAAATCGAGCGCCGGCGAAATGAGAAAGAGGCCCTCGACGCCGATGTTTTCGTGCTCCCGCAAGGCGCCCGCGAGTTTCACGCAGCGAAAGCCGCCATAGCTTTCGCCGACCAGGAACTTCGGCGAGGCGAGGCGGTCGTGGGCGGTGAGCCACTTCCGGACGACGACGGCGAGCGCGTCGGCGTCGCCCTGCGCCGAATAGAAGCGCTTCTTCACCTCCTCGCTGTCTGAAAGTATCCTGCTGAAGCCCGTGCCCGGCGGATCGACGAAGACGAGATCGGCGAAGGGTATCCAGCTGTCCGCATTATCCAGGAGCGTCGGCGGCGCAGAGGGAGACACAGCGTCGGGCGAGAACCGCAGCCGCCAGGGCGACAAGGCGCCGAGCGCGAGCCATGCCGACGCTGCGCCGGGGCCGCCGTTGAAGACGAACATGATGGGCCGCGTCTGCGGATCGGAGCCCGAGCGTTCATAGGAAACATAAGCAATGTCGGCCTGCGGCGCGTCACTTTGCGCGTCGCGCAATCGCACGGCGCCGGCCCGCGCGGTGAAGGCGATCTTTTCGCCCTGTATCATCACGACGTGGTTGGTGGTCGTCTCCGCCGGAAGCGCGCGCGCATGGGCTTGCTCTTCGGCGCCTTTCTTGTTCGGGGGCGCCTCTTCGGCGGCGCCTGAAGGAAAAATCGCGAGAAACGACAGGACGCCCGCGGCAATGGCCGTTTTCAAAGAGATCATGGACTCATCCATAAATTGAGGCGAGCCGGCCTGGCTGCGCGCTTGATATAGGGCGCCGGAGCCGGGTGGCTTCTGTCGAGAAACCAAGCGCACAGTCGAATGCAAACATGTTAACGGCCCGCCCCTCTTTTGGAGGGAGCGGGCCGTTTGCGGTCGTCGCCGGATCGCGAATGAACGCTTTCCTCGGACCGCACAAACAGAACTTGCGTGGAAGCCCGGCGTTCCTGCCCGCATGACATTTTTTTGAAATCGGCGCGCGGCGGGGCGCGTGATCCATGCCGTTCCCAATTCTGGACGATCCGCGCCCCCGCCCCATGTTCACTCCAAGCCGGAGGAACAGCGAAATGCATTTCGGGGAAACCCAATATCTGCCCGTCGCGCCTCCCTTCTTCATGCTGCTCGTCGGCATCGTCGTCGTTCTCGCGGTTCTGATCCAGTTGCGCATTCTGCAATATGTCTATGTGCAGCTCGGCGTCAGTCCCGGCGCGGCGGTTTATCTGCTGCTGGCGTCGCTTCTCGGCAGCTATGTGAACATTCCGCTCGCCGTGCTCGGCAGCGAGACCTTCGTCGAGCATGACCAGATCATCTATTATTTCGGCGTTCCTTATGTCGCGCCGAGTTTCTCGCCCGCGCCGGAAGTGCTCCTCGCCGTCAACGTCGGCGGCGCGGTCATACCGACGGTTCTATCCATCTATCTGCTGTCGAAAAACCACCTCTGGGGCCGCGGCCTGATCGCCGCCGCCTGCGTCACGGCCGTTTGCTACGCCTATGCGCAGCCGGTGCGCGGGATCGGCATCGCTCTGCCGATCTTCGTCGGGCCGCTGGCGGCGACCCTCGTCGCCCTGCTCGTCTCCTGGCGCCACGCGGCGCCCCTCGCTTATGCGGGCGGCAGCCTCGGCGTGCTGATCGGCGCGGACCTTCTGAATCTCGACAAGCTCACGCGCCTCGGCGCGCCGGTTCTCTCGATCGGCGGCGCGGGAACCTTCGACGGCATCTTCATGACGGGCGTCTTGTCCGTCCTGCTCGCCAGCCTGATCGGAGCCCTGATGCGCCGGGGCCAGGAAAGCCTCAGCGCAGGCTGAGCCGCCACGGCGGCGCTTGCGCGCTCTTGCGCCCGGTGGCAGGAAGGCGCAAGCCCCATCGAGCTTTTTTCGCCATGCGCCTTCGGATCACGCTCCTCGCCCTCCTCGCTGTGGCGCTCGTTCCCCCTACGGCCTCGGCGGCGCGCGATCGCGCGTCGGTCGGGACGAAACCTGAGAACGCCAGGAAAAGCGGCCGCTCCTTTCTGGAGAAGCCCATCGAGCCCGCGCCAGAGCGTGAGGAAAAGCCGCGCGCAGGCTGGGGCGGCTTCTACGGCGGCCTGAACGGCGGCAGTTCGTCCGGCGACCGCTGAAGCTAGAAGCCGCGCGCGGCGTTCTGACGGCGCAAAAGCAGCGACACGTCCACGCCGACCGGCTGATCGGAGCCCAGGAACGACGCGCCGTACAAAATGGCGTTGGCGTTCGTGGAGACGCCCGAGCCCGCGCCGGGATTGGCGAGATCATACATCGCGGCGAAGCGCGCGATGAACGCGTCCAGCTTCTTGGCGTCCTTGAAATCGTCGATCTTGACTTTCGCGCCAAGCAGCCACGCTTGCGTGTCGATGGGCTGGCGCGAGGAGGCGGCGGGAAGGCCGGGCGCCGTCTGCACGACCTCGAGCAGCTTCTTGTCGGCAAGCACGCTATAGATGCTTGTCAGCTGAGGCGCATGGTCGCGGAAATAGAGCGCGAGCTCCACGCCGGGATTCTGCCGGCCCTGTTCGGCCTGCATCGCCTGCTCGATATAGCGCCCCGTCACGGTCTTGATGAAATCGCCGGAGCCGACATCGGCCTTGGCGCCGGCGTAATCGAAGGCCTCCGCAAAAGCGAGAATATTCGGGTTGTTGAGCGTGCGCGCGAGGTCCTTCTTGCTGTCGACGCCCTGCTCCAGCACCTTGCGCATCATGCCGATGGCGTCCGTCCTGTCGCCGAGCCCGAAGGCTTTCATCGCATAGTTGAATAGCCGCCGGTTCTTGAGCAGCGCCTCGATGGAGGTCGCCTTGCCAATGTTCGCCTTGAAATATTTGGTCTCCAGCGCAACCGTCGGCGTCTTCGCGGCGATGGCGCGCCATCGGTCGAGATTCTTGCTGACCGAAAGATAAGCGCCGGCGGTGGTCATCGGAACATCCCTTCGCGACGGGCGCAGGATGCGCTCGGACGTCACCCGAGCATGGCGCGCAAAACTTGCCGCGCGCTTGCCGATCAGACGCGTCCGCGCGTCGACATTAAAAAGCTATTTCTTGCAGACCGTCGCGGGCTGCACGGCAAGCTCCTTCATCTCGCCTTTCAGGACGAAATCTCCATAATCGAGCGACAGGGCGCGGGAAATCCCGTTCTCATAAGCATCGAAGGAGAGGACGTAGATCGGCTGGCCGTCGCGCTTGCCGGTCTCGAAATAAGAGACCGCGACGCGCCAGCGTTTCATGCCCGCGAGCGGCGCGGCGGCTTTTTCCGGCGCCTGCGCCTCGATGAGCTTGCCGATGACGGTGAGCGTGTCGAAGGTCTTGTCGCCGCGGCCGGTGCCGTCGTAAACGCGCGCCTCCAGCAATTGCTCGCCGGCGCGGGCGGCGTCGATGATGTGGACCAGATGTTCGCTCGGGAAGAAGGCCGGGCCGTCGAGCGACAGATGTTCGCGCTTCGGCTTGACGAGATCGACGGAAATCTTCTCGCCCTTCTCCTTGCGGGCCTTGCCGTCGGTCGCCTCGCTGAGCCGGTTGTCGACCTTGGTCTCCACCCTGAAACGAAGATCGCTCGCGTCCACCGCCTCGAAGGTCGCGGACATCATGTCCGAAAGCTTGGTCGCTCCCTCGGCTGGCTGCAACTCGGTCAATTGCCGGAAGTTCTGGACATAGCCATCGCAGGAGGCGGTGAATTCGAAGACGATGCGGCCGCGCGCCTGCGCCGGCGCCTTTGAGCCCGTCGCCTTGTCGAGCGTCAACTCATAAACCGCCCGATGGCTCGCGAGTGGCAGCGCGCCTTCGGCCGAGGCGGCGGCGGTCGTCAGTCCGGCGGCGAAAATGGCGGCGAGAAGCGCGTGCGAGCGATTCATGAGAAGATTTCACCATGGTGCAGCAGCGTCGCCATTGCGTCGCAAGTCGGCTGAAATTAGGGTCAGGCTGGCGCCGGAGCAAACCTTTTCTCGGGGAAAATAGTCATGACCAGTTCCGCCAACGAGACCCCTGACGCGCGCCTCGCCGCCCTCGGGCTGACCCTGCCGGCTGCCGCCGCGCCAGTGGCGAATTACGTTCCCTACGCGCGCGCGGGCGGGCTGCTGTTCGTCTCTGGCCAGTTGCCGATGGGCGCGAATGGGATCGATCCCGCCCACAAGGGCAAGCTCGGCGGCGCGGTGTCGCTTGAGGATGGCCAGGCAGCGGCGCGGCAGGCGGCGCTCAATGTGCTCGCGCAGGCCCGCGTCGCCGTCGGCGATCTCGCGTCGCTCAGGGCGGTGCGGATCGGCGGCTATGTCAACGCCCTGCCCGACTTCGGCCAGGTGCCGCAAGTGGTGAACGGCGCCTCCGATCTCTTCGCCGCCGTGCTGGGCGAGAATGGAAAACATGCGCGCTTCGCCGTGGGCGTCGCGCAATTGCCGCTCGACGCCGCCGTCGAGGTGGAAGCCGTCTTCGAGATTCTGTGATGACGGCCCCGGCGCTCGATTGGCTGATCGCCCGGCCGATCGCCCATCGGGGGCTGCACAAGGCGTCCGCCGGCGTCATCGAGAATTCTCTGGGAGCCGCCGGCGCCGCCATCGCCAAGGGCTACGCCATCGAATGCGACGTGCAGGCGACGCGGGACGGCGACCTCGTCGTGTTTCACGACGACACGCTGGAGCGCCTCACAGACGCCAGCGGGCGCGTCGACACCCGCGACGCGCAGGCGCTCTCCCGCCTGCGGCTGAAGGGGTCGTCCGAAACCATCCCCACCTTCGCCGCCTTTCTCGCTGCGATTGCCGGAGGCGCGCCGCTCGTCGTCGAGCTGAAAAGTCATTTCGACGGCGATCTCCGCGCAGCCAGACGCGCCGCCGAGCTTCTCTCGGCCTATCGAGGCCGGGTCGTCGTGGAGAGCTTCGATCCGGCGCCCATCGCCTTTCTGCGCGCGAACGCGGAGGCGCTCGGCGTCGCCCATGTCCCGCTCGGCATGGTCGGCGAAGCCCGCTATGATGAGAAGGACTGGCCGATGCTCTCTCCCGCGCAGCGCGCGGAGATGACACATTTCCTGCACTATCCGCGCACGCGCCCGGACTTCCTGTCATGGAGCGTGGCCGATCTGCCCCACGCCATCCCGGTCCTCGCGCGGCAGGCGCTCAGGATACCCGTGACGACATGGACGGTGCGCTCGCTTGCGCAGGCCGAAATGGCGGCGCAATGGGCGGATCAGATCGTCTTCGAGAAATTCACGCCGGGTTGAAGGCGGGGCCTGGCCCTGCGAGCGAGGCGCTTCACTTCGCTCGCAGGGAAGCTCGTCAGGCTGCGACCATCGCCGGCGCGGCGAGACCGCGGACGTTTTTCAGCTCGACGCGAATATTGTTGTCGCTCGCGGCCTTCATGAAGTCTTCGAGCGTCTCCATGATGTCGTGGTCGATGAAATTCGCGCGCGTGCCGTCGATGACGACATAGCTGTCGTCTTCGATGTCGGCGAGAAGGTTGCGCAGCGGCGCCCGGTTGAGGAAAGACACGTCCTTCTGGAGCCGGAGCAGATAGTTCTTGCCGTCGCGCGTGAGCGTGAAAGCCGAATGGTAATTGCCGTAGAGCACGAAGAACAGGCCCACCGCCATGCCGATCGCCATGCCCTTGAGGAGATCGGTCAAGAGTATCGCCGCGATGGTGACGGCGAAAGGCGCGAACTGGGCGAAGCCCTTCTCGAATTGCTCTATGACGAGCTTCGGCTTCGCCAGCTTGTAGCCGGTGAGCAGCAGCACGGCAGCGAGACAGGCGAGCGGGATCATGTTCAGCACGGTCGTGAGGAACATGACGCTTAGCAGCAGCAATACGCCATGAACGATGCAGGCGACCTTGGTATGCGCGCCGGCGTCGATATTGGCGGAGCTGCGGACGATCACCGCCGTGATCGGCAGGCCGCCGATCATGCCGCTGATGAAATTGCCTACGCCCTGCGCCTTGAGTTCCTGATCTGTCGGCGCCGTGCGCTTGAGCGGATCGAGCTTGTCCACGGCCTCGAGGCTGAGCAATGTTTCGAGACTGCCGACGAGGGCGAGCGTCGCAGCCGTGACATAGACATGGTAGTCCGTGAGCATTTTGAAATCCGGGAAACGGATTTCACCTGCGAACTGTGCAAGTCCGAAGATCTGCGGCAGCGTGACGAGATGCTGGGGCGCGATGGCGAGGACAGGCAAGACTGTCTGCGCCAGAAGATTGAAGACGACGCCGAAGACGACAGCGACGAGGGGACCCGGAACCAGAGAGAGAATCCGGTGGTCCCTGATTTTGGACGTCTCCCAGAACAAAAGAATGGCGAGCGACGCCAGCGCCACGATCGTGGCGCCGGCCGAGATCGAATTCAGCGACGACCAGACAAAGGAGAATGTCGCATTGGCGTCGTCCTCGAGAAACGACAGATCGCTCTCGCTGTCCGCATCGTAACCGACGGCGTGCGGAAGCTGCTTCATGATGAGGATGAGGCCGATCGCGGCGAGCATGCCCTTGATGACGGCCGAGGGGAAATAGGCGCCGATGACGCCGGCGCGCGCATATCCCATGCCGATCTGGATGAGGCCGGCGAGCGCGACGGCGAGCAACATGCCGCCGAGACCGAATTTGTCCACCGCCCCCGCCACAATGACGGTAAGGCCGGCTGCGGGGCCGGACACGCTGAGCTGGGATCCGCTGAAGACGGAGATCACCAGCCCGCCGACGATGCCCGCGATGACGCCGGAAAAGGGCGGCGCGCCAGAAGCCACGGCGATGCCGAGGCAGAGCGGAAGCGCCACCAGAAATACGACCACGCCAGCGGGGATGTCGTGATCAAGATAGCGCATGTAATAGTCGAGATGCTTGCGCAACACGGCTTGACGTCTCCTGTTCGCTGAGCTTTAGGACTTACTCGTCCCACTCGTAGATACGGTCGATCTTGCTTTCCGGCCCCAGCGTGATGAGCTGCTTCAAAAGCCCATCATCGAGGGCGTAGACCCAACCATGCAGCGCCGGCCGTTGTTCGCTTTTCCAGGCGTTCTGCACGATGGACGTATAGGACAGAGAATTGACCTGTTCGATGACATTGAGCTCGACGAGCCGGTTCGCCTTGTCGTCGAAGGAATTGATCGCGTCGAGTTCTTCGCGGTGAAGGCGATAGACATCCTTCACGTGCAGCAGCCATTTGTTGAGCAGCGTGAATTCCGACCGCTGATGCGACAGCGCCGCCTTGACGCCGCCACAGTTGTAATGGCCGCAGACGATGATGTGCTTCACCTTCAGAACCTGGACAGCGTATTGCACGACGCTGAGACAGTTGAAATCCGTCGCGATGACCTGATTGGCGATATTGCGATGCGCGAAGATCAGCCCCGGCTCCGCATTGACGATGATGTCCGCGGGCACGCGGCTGTCGGCGCAGCCGATCCACAGGAACTCCGGCTGCTGGCCATGGGCGAGACGCTCGAAGTAATCGGGCTCCCGTTGTTTCTTCTCTTCGGCCCAGGCCTTGTTTTCGAGCAGCAGTTTTTCGTGTGACCGCATTCGACGCCCGTCATTGTCGTCCCGTATCTGGCGCGAGGACGAATTCGCCTTTTTGCCTGCGACCCTCGCAGACCAGAAGCTCAGTCTAGTCACGCGTGACTGCCAGCACAAGGCGCACAAGATGCAAGTAATAGTGCCACAGCAATTTTCTTTTCTGACGCCAGCAGCATTACTATTTCGTGACGGGCGATCATCGGATCAGACAATCTCACCGCAGAGGTCGCGCCATACCTGCGGCAAGGTCGCGATAATGTCGTCGGCGATAAGGCCGGGCCCGAAAATTTCCGCGGCGCGCGCATGCATCCAAACTGCGCAGGAGGCTGCGAGAAATCCGTCCATGCGTTGCGCGAGAAGTCCCGCGACGACGCCGGTCAACACGTCTCCCGAGCCCGCAGTCGCGAGCCAGGGGCTCGCCCAGCTCTGGATCGAGGCGC